>NZ_JBVHXT010000123.1:0-1104 GCF_055569255.1 Streptomyces sp. NPDC029296 | reverse complement strand
GTCGTTTGTAGTGGCTGATGCGGGCTTGATACTGGCGTCGTCGGCGCCAGGTCGACCAGTGCAGCACGTGGCCAATCGGGGTGGGCCGGCGGTCGGTGAGGCGGGTGATCAGGCGTCGGATCTCGGCGAGGCTGAGGTGGATGAGCCGGGGGGATCCGTTTCTGCTTTCTCCGTGTCCAGCTGTCGGGCTCGCAGGACAGTGAGGCATGCGTGGGCGGCCATGGCCAGGGTCATGTGGCGGTGCCAGCCGGGGTAGCGGCGGACCTGGTAGTCGTCCAGGCCGCATTCCTGCTTGGCGGTCTGGAAGCATTCCTCCACTGCCCAGCGGCTGCCCGCGATGCGGATCAGCTGGTCCAGTGTGGTTTCGGCGGGGCAGTAGGCGATGTAGTAGGAGATCTCCTCGGGTCGGCCGACGCTGCGGCGTGCGAGGACCCAGTGCCGGCGGTCTTCGCGGTGCCAGGGCCGGACCTCGACGCGGGCCCAGTCGTAGATCCGCCGGCCGTGTGCCCCTTCGCCGCAGGAACGACGCTTCCACTTCTGCCGCGGCAGGCCGGGGAACAGGTCGTGGACGGGGTGGTCGAGTGCCCAGCGCGTGACGACGGTGTCGTGCCGGGTGGTGGCCATGACATGGAAGACATCGGCCTGCTCGAGCTCGAAGCGCCAGCCCTTGCTGAAGCCGTAGGCGGCATCCGCCGTCACCCAGGCGAACGGGATCCGGTCCGCGATGGCCTTGCGGACCATCGCCTTGGCCATGGTCACCTTCGTCTCGAAGGCGACCTCGTCGCCGATGCCGGCCCGATGACAGCGTTCCCGGTCGTCCGTCCACGACGTGGGCAGATACAGCCGCCGGTCGATCAGCGTGCGGCCGCGGCCGGTGGCGTAGGCGAGGAACACACCGATCTGGCAGTTCTCGGTCCGGCCGGCGGTTCCGGAGTACTGCCTTTGCACCCCGGCCGACCGCAGGCCCTTCTTCAGGAAGCCGGTGTCGTCGACGATCAGCACGGCGTCCTGGTCGCCGAGGTGTTCGACGACGTAGTCGCGTACGTCGTCCAGGACGTCGTCGGCATCCCACTCGATCCGGTTCAGCAACCGGTGGATGCGATC
>NZ_JBVHXT010000122.1:0-1144 GCF_055569255.1 Streptomyces sp. NPDC029296 | reverse complement strand
CCGGTGAGCACCGGGCGCCCTTCGCGTCGTACCCGAGAGGTCAGAGCTTCTCGATCACGTAGTCGACGCACTGCGTCAGCGCCTCGACGTCCGCCGGGTCGATCGCCGGGAACATCGCGATGCGCAGCTGGTTGCGGCCGAGCTTGCGGTACGGCTCGGTGTCCACGATGCCGTTCGCGCGCAGCACCTTGGCGACGGCGGCGGCGTCGATCTCGTCGGCGAAGTCGATCGTGCCGATGACCTGCGAGCGCTTGGCCGGGTCGGAGACGAACGGGGTGGCGTACTTGGAGTCGTCCGCCCAGGTGTACAGGCGGGTCGAGGAGTCCTTCGTACGGGCCGCGGACCAGGCGAGGCCGCCCTGGCCGTTGAGCCACTCCAGCTGCTCACCCAGCAGGAAGAGGGTGGCGAGGGCCGGGGTGTTGTACGTCTGGTTCTTGCGCGAGTTGTCGATCGCCGTGGGGAGCGAGAAGAACTCCGGGATGTGGCGGCCGGACGCGTGGACGCGCTCGGCGCGCTCGACGGCGGCGGGGGAGAAGACGCCGATCCACAGGCCGCCGTCGGAGGCGAAGGACTTCTGCGGGGCGAAGTAGTAGACGTCGGTCTCGGCGATGTCGACCGGCAGGCCGCCCGCGCCCGAGGTGGCGTCCACGACGACGAGCGCGCCCTCGTCGGCGCCGGCCACGCGCTTGACCGGCATGGCGACACCGGTGGAGGTCTCGTTGTGGGTGAGGGCGTAGACGTCGACGCCCGCCTCGGCCCGGGGGTCGGGGTGGGTGCCGGGGTCGGAGGCGATGACGGTCGGGTCGGCGAGCCAGGGCGCGAGCTTCGCGGCCTTGGCGAACTTGGAGGAGAACTCGCCGAAGTTCAGGTGCTGCGACTTGTTCTCGATCAGGCCGTGCGTGGCGATGTCCCAGAAGGCGGTGGAGCCGCCGTTGCCGAGGACGACCTCGTAGCCCTCGGGCAGGGAGAACAGCTCGGAGATGCCCTCGCGGACCTTGCCGACCAGGTTCTTGACCGGCGCCTGGCGGTGCGAGGTGCCCAGCAGGGACGTGCCGGTGGCGGCGAGGGCGTCCAGCGCCTCGGTCCGCACCTTGGAGGGGCCAGCGCCGAAACGTCCGTCGGCGGGCTTGATGTCAGCGGGAAT
>NZ_JBVHXT010000121.1:474-1176 GCF_055569255.1 Streptomyces sp. NPDC029296 | reverse complement strand
CGTACGACCGCCGACGTGTTACGCAACCAGCTCGCCCGTGCCGAGCAGGAGGTCGCCGCCCAGGCCGTGAGCGCCGAGGCGAAGGACGGCGAGGTAAAGCGCCTGACCGATGAGCTGAATGACGCTCGCCTCGCTCGGAAGGCGGCACTGGTCGCGTACGAGATTGCCGACTCCCGGGCAAGCCGTGCCGAGGAGCAGGTTGCCGGGCTGGAGGCCCGCCTTCGGGCGGTCCAGGAGCAGCCGGATGCCGGTGAGACCAGCACGGCCGAGCCCCGGGCGGAGGACAGGGACTACGCCCTCACCTTCCTTAACCTCGTGCTTCCACAGTTCGCCAACGTCGTCGCGCAGAACGGCGGGGTCCTCCCGGACGACCACTACGAGGCCCTGTCGAACTACGTGAACGGTGCTTCGCGGTACGGCCTCAGCGACGCAGAGGTCGAGGAGCTCCGAGTGCGGCACGGCCTTCCCGCGCTGATCTTCCAGAGGGCGAAGGACTACGTGCCCCGCGCTCGTTCGGCCGGCGCTGCCTGACCCACCTTCCGGACGAACGACCACGGCCCTGGGGGGGGGGGGGGGAAAAAGGGGGGGGGGGGGGGGGGGGGGGGGGGGGGGGGGAGGGGAGGAGGGGGGGGGGGGGGGGGGGGGAGGGAGCTCATGTACCGGTAGACAGCCAGGAGGTCGTGTACCGCCTCCGTGACGGCG
>NZ_JBVHXT010000120.1:0-1214 GCF_055569255.1 Streptomyces sp. NPDC029296 | reverse complement strand
GTGGTGGAAGTGGAGGTTGCGCAGGCGCTGGAGCGCGGGGTGGCGGCGGCGGATGGTGTTCAGGCGGGTGATGAGCGGGGCGATGCTGCGGCCCTCGCGCTCGGCGGTCTCCCAGTCGCGGGGCCTGAGCTGGTACTTCTCCGAGTCGAGGTACTCCTCACCGCCTTCGCGCAGGGGGGTGTTCTCGCACAGTTCGTAGCCGGAGTAGATGCCCCAGGCGGGGGAGAGGGTCGCGGCGAGCACGGCCCGGACCTCGAAGGCGGGGCGCCCGCCGTGCTGGAGGTAGGCGTGCAGGATGTCGGGGGTGTTGGGGAAGAGGTTCGGCCGCATGTAGGCCGCCGCCTCGCCCGTCAGCTCGCTCAGGTACTCCGTCAGCTCCTGCTTGCTGTTGCGCCAGGTGAAGTACGTGTAGGACTGCTGGAAGCCGATCTGGGCCAGGGTGTGCATCATCGCCGGGCGGGTGAACGCCTCCGCCAGGAAGATCACGTCCGGGTCGCGGCGGTTGATCTCGGCGATGACCCGCTCCCAGAAGACGACCGGTTTGGTGTGCGGGTTGTCGACGCGGAAGATGCGCACGCCGTGGTCCATCCAGTGGCGCAGGATCCGTACGCTCTCGGCGACCAGGCCGTCCATGTCGGCGTCGAAGGCGAGGGGGTAGATGTCCTGGTACTTCTTCGGCGGGTTCTCGGCGTAGGCGATGGAGCCGTCGGGGCGGTGGTGGAACCAGTCGGGGTGCTTCTCCACCCAGGGGTGGTCCGGCGAGCACTGGAGCGCGAAGTCGAGTGCCACTTCCAGGCCGAGCCGTGCGGCTTCGGCGACGAAGAAGTCGAAGTCCTCAAGGGTGCCCAGGCCGGGGTGGACGGCGTCGTGGCCGCCTTCGGGCGAGCCGATGGCCCAGGGCACGCCGACGTCGTCGGGGGCGGCGGTGAGGGAGTTGTTGGGGCCTTTGCGGAAGGTGGTGCCGATGGGGTGGACGGGCGGGAGGTAGACGACGTCGAAGCCCATCTTGGCGATGGGTCCCAGCCGGCGGGCGGCGGTGCGGAAGGTGCCGTGGGGGTGTTCGGCGGTGCCCTCGGAGCGGGGGAAGAACTCGTACCAGGAGCCGTACAGGGCACGTTCGCGTTCCACGAGCAGGGGCATCGCGTCGGAGGCGGTGACCAGTTCCCGCAGCGGATACCGGGCGAGCACCTCCTCCACCTCCGGGGCGAGGGCCG
>NZ_JBVHXT010000119.1:0-1280 GCF_055569255.1 Streptomyces sp. NPDC029296 | reverse complement strand
TGCGTGGCCTGGACGAACCGGGCGTCGTCGGCGACCTCCCCGAAGTTCCAGCCCTCCCCGTACAGGACGATCCTCCTGCCGTCCACGCCGTCCCGCTCCAGGGTCAGCGCGTCCAGGGCCTTGCGCACGGCCAGGATGTTGGCCTTGGGATGGTGGCCCATCAGGTCGAACCGGAACCCGTCGACCTTGTACTGCCTGGCCCAGGTGACCACGGAGTCCACCACCAGCTTGCCCATCATCGCGTTCTCCGTCGCGGTGTTGGCACAGCAGGTGCTGCTCGCCACCGACCCGTCCGCCAGCAGCCGCTGGTAGTAGCCCGGCACGATCCGGTCCAGCACCGACACCTCCGCCTGACCGGCGGCCGCCGTGTGGTTGTAGACCACGTCCATCACCACCCGCAGCCCGTTGCCGTTCAGCGCCTGCACCATCCGGCGGAACTCCACCGTCCGGGCCGTACCGTCCGGATCGGAGGCGTAGGAACCCTCCGGAACCGTGTAGTGCAACGGGTCGTAGCCCCAGTTGTAAGCGTCTTTCGCCGCCGCCTTGCCCACACACTCCTGCTGCCGCTCGGAATCGGGCGGGAAGGACGCCGGGTCACAGTCCGGGACCGCCTGGTCCGCCTTGCGCTCGGGAATTCCCGCGATGTCGAAGGCCGGCAAGAGGTGCACGTACGAGGTGCCCGCCTTGGCCAGCTTCCTCAGGTGTCGGGACCCGTCGGCGCCGGTGTCGGTGAACGCCAGGTAGGTGCCCCGGTCCTTCACCGGCACCGTCTTGTCCTCGATGGAGAAGTCCCGGATGTGCAGTTCCTGGATCTGCGCGTCCCGCAGCGGTACGGCCTCGGGCTTGCGCAGCGTCGACCAGCCGGCCGGGGCCAGGGCCTTGTCGTCCAGGTCCACGATCAGGCTGCGCTCGGAATCGGCGGTGAGCGCCACCGAGTACGGGTCGGTGACCTTGTTGGTGACCATCTTGCGGACGCTGGGCGCCCACACCTTCACCACGTACCGGTAGGGCCTGCCCTTCCAGGACGCCGGTCCGGTGACGGACCACACGCCGGTGGAGTCGTCGCGGCGCATCCGATGGAGCGACCCGCCGAGTTCCAGCGACACGCTCCGCGCCGTCGGGGCCCACACCGACAGTGTGGGCCGGCCGTGGGCGAACACCGGGCCGAGCCGCGCCTTCGTGGCGCCGGGGTAGAGATCGTCCAGCACCCCGGCCGTCTGCACACCGGTCGCGGCCACGACGGCGCCGTTCGCCGCCCGCTGCGAGACGACGAGCTGACC
>NZ_JBVHXT010000118.1:0-1381 GCF_055569255.1 Streptomyces sp. NPDC029296 | reverse complement strand
AGACCCGGTTCGCCGCAGGCATCGCAGCCCTCTACTCGAGCGTCCCCACAAGCTTTTGCTCCATTGGGACGCCCTTATCTACGGATTAGGTTCGCGGGGTCGGGGGTCGTGGCGGTTGGATGTGCGGTGACGTCCGATCCGACTGATGGAGGTGCGGTGGCCGAGCCTGTCCGTGTGCGCAGACTGACAAACCAGGAGGGGCAGAAGCTGCAGCAGATCGTGCGCCGGGGCAGCACCAACTCGGTGCGCTACCGCCGCGCGATGATGCTGCTGGCCTCGGCCGGCGGCAATCGTGGGCCGGTGATCGCCCAGCTGGTGCAGGCCGACGAGGGCACCGTGCGCGATGTAATCCACCGGTTCAACGAAATCGGCCTGGCCTGCCTGGACCCTCGATGGGCGGGAGGCCGTCCCCGCCTGCTCAACCGTGATGACGAGGACTTCGTCGTCCAGACGGCCACCACCCGCCCCACCAAGCTCGGCCAGCCCTTCACCCGCTGGTCGCTGCGCAAACTCGTCGCCTACCTGCGGAAATTACACGGCCGGGTGATCCGCATCGGTCGTGAGGCGTTACGCGGCCTGCTTGCCCGTCGGGGCGTGACCTTCCAGCGCACCAAGACGTGGAAGGAGTCTCCAGACCCGGACCGCGAGGCGAAGCTGGACCGGATCGAGGAGGTCCTGGACCGCTTCCCTGACCGGGTGTTCGCCTTCGACGAGTTCGGCCCGCTCGGCATCCGGCCCACCGCGGGCTCGGGCTGGGCCACCCAGAAGCGCCCCGACCGGCTGCCCGCCACATATCACCGCACCCACGGAGTGCGCTATTTCCATGGCTGTTACTCGGTCGGCGACGACCGTCTGTGGGGTGCCAACCGGCGCAGGAAGAGCGCCGGGAACACGCTGGCCGCGCTGAAGTCGATCCGCGCCGCCCGCCCCGACGGCGCCCCGATCTACGTGATCCTGGACAACCTCTCAGCCCACAAGGGCACCGACATCCGCCACTGGGTGAAGAAGAACAAGGTCGAGCTGTGCTTCACCCCGACCTACGCCTCGTGGGCGAACCCCATCGAGGCCCACTTCGGACCGCTGAGGCAGTTCACCCTCGCCAACTCCAACCATCCCAACCACACCGTGCAGACCCGGGCCCTGCACGCCTACCTCCACTGGCGCAACGCCAACGCCCGCCACCGCGACGTCCTGGCCGCCGAACGCAAGGAACGCGCCCGCATCCGCAGCGAAAGAGGCATCCGCTGGGGCGGTCGCCCCCTCACCGCGGCAGCTTGAACGACCCGGCGAACCTAATCCGTAGATAAGGGCGTCCCAATGGAGCAAAAGCTTGTGGGGACGCTCGAGTAGAGGGCTGCGATGCCTGCGGCGAACCGGGTCT
>NZ_JBVHXT010000117.1:0-1394 GCF_055569255.1 Streptomyces sp. NPDC029296 | reverse complement strand
AGCTTGCCGTCCGGAGAGGTACCGGAGAAGACGATGCCCGCCTTCTTCTCCAGCTCCGCACGGTAGGCGTTGTTGACCTCGTAACGATGGCGGTGACGCTCCTCGACGTACTCCCTGCCGTCGTAGACCTCGCGCACGATCGAGCCCTCCGCGAGCTTGGCCGGATACATGCCCAGCCGCATCGTCCCGCCCAGATCACCCTCGCCGGCCACGATGTCCATCTGCTCGGCCATCGTGGAGATCACCGGGTGACCGGTGGCCGGATCGAACTCCGTGGAGTTGGCATCCGGGATACCCGCCAGACTCCGCGCGGCCTCCACCACGATGCACTGCAGACCCAGACACAGCCCCAGCAACGGGACCCCGTTCTCCCGCGCATAGCGGATCGCACCGACCTTGCCGTTGACACCCCGCTCACCGAACCCGCCCGGAATGCAGATGCCGTCCACATCCGCGAGCTGCGCCTCCGCACCCGCCGGCGTCTTGCAGTCGTCGGAGGTCACCCACTTGATCCGCACCCGGGCACGGTTGGCGAACCCGCCCGCCCGCAACGCCTCGGTCACCGACAGATACGCGTCGGGCAGGTCGATGTACTTGCCGACCAGAGCGAGGGTGACCTCGTGCGCCGGGTTGTGGACCCGGTCCAGCAGATCGTCCCACGTCGTCCAGTCCACATCACGGAAGGGCAGATCCAGCTTGCGCACCACATAGGCGTCCAGGCCCTCGGTGTGCACGACCTTGGGAATGTCGTAGATCGAGCGGGCATCGGGACAGGCCACCACCGCGGCCTCGTCCACGTCACACATCAGGGAGATCTTCCGCTTGATCGCGGTCGGGACCTCCCGGTCGCAGCGCAGCACGATCGCGTCGGGCTGGATACCGATGTTGCGCAGCGCCGCCACCGAATGCTGGGTCGGCTTGGTCTTCAGCTCACCCGACGGACCGATGTAGGGCAGCAGCGAGATGTGCACGACGAACACGTTGTCCCGGCCGACCTCGTGGCGGACCTGGCGCACGGTCTCCAGGAACGGCAGCGACTCGATGTCGCCGACCGTGCCGCCGACCTCCGTGATGACCACGTCCACCTCGTCGGTGGCCATCCGCCGGATCCGGTGCTTGATCTCGTTGGTGATGTGCGGAATGACCTGCACGGTGTCACCCAGGTACTCCCCGCGCCGCTCCTTGGCGATCACCGCGGAGTACACCTGGCCGGTGGTCACGTTGGCCGAGCCGTCCAGGTCCCGGTCCAGGAAACGCTCGTAGTGACCGATGTCCAGATCGGTCTCGGCACCGTCGTTGGTGACGAACACCTCACCGTGCTGGAACGGGTTCATCGTGCCCGGGTCGACGTTCAGATACGGGTCGAGCTTCTGCATCACGACACGCAGGCCCCG
>NZ_JBVHXT010000116.1:0-1436 GCF_055569255.1 Streptomyces sp. NPDC029296 | reverse complement strand
AATTCCTGTACGGCGGTGAGGACTCGGCCGGTGAGCGTGCGTACCTGCTCGGGCACGCCGCCGTCCGGCTCGGCCGTGGCATCCAGCTCACGCCAAGTGGCCCCCACAGCAGGCGAGCCGAGCGGCAACGGCACCCAGTCCACCCGGAACAGCGCGTCCCGCACCGCCGTTCCCTCACTCAGCTGCTCGGCGGAGACCTCGCGGTACACCAGGGACTCCACGCTCGCGACCGGGGCGCCCGCCGGGTCGGCCGCGGTCACCGAGAAGCCGTCCGCGCCGGCCGGTGCGATCCGCACCCGCAGGGTGGTGGCGCCCGTGGCGTGCAGCGCGACCCCGTTCCAGGCGAACGGCAGCCGGGTGCGGTCGTCACCGGCCCGGGACGGCGCGAACGCCGCCGCGTGCAGGGCCGAGTCCAGCAGCCCGGGGTGCAGTCCGAACCCCGCGGCCTGAGCCCGGTCCGCTTCGTCCAGGGCGACCTCGGCGAAGACCTCCTCACCGCGCCGCCACACCTTCCGCAGCGCGCGGAACAGCGGGCCGAACGCGAACCCGCCGTCCGCGAGCCGCTCGTAGAACCCGTCCACGGCCGCCGGCTCGGCACCGGCGGGCGGCCAGGCGGTCAGAGGTACGGCCGCCGTACCCGGTGCCGCCGTGAGCGTACCGGCGGCGTGCCGGGTCCACGGCGTGTCGCCGGTCGCCTCGTCGGAGCGTGAGTAGATCCCGAGCGTACGACGGCCCGAGCCGTCCTCGCCGGACACCACCACCTGGACGTGCACTCCGCCCTTGGCGGGCACCACCAGCGGTGCCTGGACGATCAGCTCCTCCAGGCGCGGACTGCCCGCCTCGTCGCCGGTGCGCACCGCCATCTCCACCAGCGCGGTGCCCGGCAGCAGCACGGTGTCCGCGATGGTGTGGTCGGCCAGCCACGGGTGCGTGGCGAGCGACAGCCGGCCGGTGGCCAGCACCCCGCCGGACTCCGGGAGCACCGACACCGCGCCGAGCAGCGGATGTCCCGCCGCCACCAGGCCCATCGACCCGGCGTCCCCGGCGGGCGCCACGGGCTCCAGCCAGTAGCGCTCCCGCTGAAAGGCGTACGTCGGCAACTGCACGGCGCAGGCGGGCTGTTCGCCGGCCAGCAGCGCCGTACGGTCCACGGTGACGCCGTGGGTGTGGAGGCCGGCGAGGGCCAGGGCGGCGGTGTAGGTCTCGTTCTGGTTGCGTCGTAGGGCGGGCGTGACGAGGGCGACACCGTCTTCCAGAGTCTGGGTGGTCATGGGGGTGAGGGCGGCGTCGGGGCCGAGTTCGAGATAGATGGAGGTGCCGGCCTGGCTGAGGGTCTGCATCGCGTCGGCGAAGCGGACGGCCTGGCGGGTGTGGCGGATCCAGTAGTCGGGGGTGAGGATGTCGTTGTCGGCGTGGGTGCCGGTGAGGGTGGAGAC
>NZ_JBVHXT010000115.1:0-1462 GCF_055569255.1 Streptomyces sp. NPDC029296 | reverse complement strand
CCCCCGTTATGTTTTCTGCGGTCCTGCAAGAGGGCCGCTGGCCTCCGGGCCCGGCATGACTGTTCCCCCCTGTCGAAGAGATGACCTGGGGGGTGGTGTCACCGGGCCTGGGAGGCGCCGTTGGAGACGCTGATGAGAGGTCCGACTACCGCCTGGCCTGGCGCAATGCCTGGCCACTTGCGGGCGGCAGGTCTGCATAACGTGGATGCGCGCACACGACGCCAACGCCCTGGCCAGCACCGCACGAACCCGCTTCGGGAGGATGGGTTGGACGACATCGACGACGTGGGCGTCTTCCTTGGCCTGGACGTCGGCAAGAGCGCCCATCACGGGCACGGGCTGACCCCGGCGGGCAAGAAGGTCTTCGACAAGCAGCTGCCCAACAGCGAGCCGAGGCTGCGGGCCGTCTTCGACAAGCTGGCCGCGAAGTTCGGCACCGTACTGGTGATCGTGGACCAGCCCGCCTCGATCGGAGCCCTGCCCCTGACGGTCGCCCGGGATGCCGGCTGCAAGGTCGCCTACCTGCCCGGCCTGTCCATGCGCCGCATCGCCGATCTCTACCCCGGCGAGGCGAAGACCGACGCGAAGGACGCCGCGGTGATCGCGGACGCCGCACGGACCATGCCGCACACCCTGCGCTCGCTTCAGCTGACCGACGAGATCACCGCCGAGCTGACCGTGCTGGCCGGCTTCGACCAGGACCTCGCCGCCGAGGCGACCCGCACCTCCAACCGGATACGCGGCCTGCTCACCCAGTTCCACCCCAGCCTGGAACGCGTCCTGGGTCCGCGCCTGGACCACCCCGCCGTGACCAGGCTGCTGGAACGCTACGGATCCCCGGCCGCCCTGCGCAAAGCCGGACGCCGCAAGCTGGTCGAGGTGATCCGGCCCAAGGCTCCGCGCATGGCCCAGCGGCTGATCGACGAGGTCTTCGATGCACTCGACGAGCAGACCGTCGTGGTCCCGGGCACCGGCACCCTCGACCTCGTGGTCCCGTCCCTGGCTCGTTCGCTCGCGGCCGTCCACGAACAGCGACGAGCACTGGAAGCGCAGATCGGACAGCTGCTGGAGGCTCACCCTCTTTCCGCGGTCCTGACCTCGATCCCGGGAGTCGCGGTCAGGACCGCCGCCACCTTGCTGGTCACCGTCGGCGACGGCACCAGCTTCCCCACCGCCGCCCACCTGGCCTCCTACGCCGGCCTTGCCCCGACGACCAAGTCGTCGGGGACCTCGATCCACGGCGAACACGCACCTCGCGGCGGCAATCGGCAGCTGAAACGCGCGATGTTCCTGTCGGCGTTCGCCGCGCTGCACGATCCCGCCTCCCGCACCTACTACGACAAATGCCGGGCCCGCGGGAAGACCCACACCCAGGCGCTTCTCCGACTGGCCCGCCAGCGGATCAACGTGCTGTTCGCGATGCTCCGCGACGGCACCTTCTACGAACCCCGAACCCCACGCC
>NZ_JBVHXT010000114.1:0-1530 GCF_055569255.1 Streptomyces sp. NPDC029296 | reverse complement strand
AGGGCCGCAGCATCGCCCCGCTCATCACCCGCCTGAACACCATCCGCCGCCGCCACCCCGCGCTCCAGCGCCTGCGCAACCTCCACTTCCACCACGCGGACCAGGACGCGGTGCTCGTCTATTCCAAGCGCACGGGGACGGATACGGTCCTCGTGGTCGTCAACCTCGACCCGCACCACACCCAGGAGGCCACGGTCTCGTTGGACATGCCGCGACTCGGCCTGGACCGGCACGAGTCCGTGCCGGTGCGCGACGAGCTCACCGGCGAGACCTACCACTGGGGCAGGGCCAACTACGTGCGCCTCGAACCTGGTCACAGGCCCGCGCATGTCTTCACCGTCCTGCGACCGTCCAACCCGCAGATCGGAGGGTCACCCACGATATGACCGTCAACGAGCCTGTTCCGGACACCTTCGAGGACACACCCGCGGGAGACCGGGACCCGGATTGGTTCAAACGCGCCGTCTTCTACGAGGTCCTGGTCCGCTCCTTCCAGGACAGCAACGGCGACGGTGTCGGCGACCTGAAGGGCCTGACCGCCAAGCTCGACTATCTCCAGTGGCTCGGCGTGGACTGCCTGTGGCTGCCCCCGTTCTTCAAGTCCCCGCTCAGGGACGGCGGTTACGACGTCTCCGACTACACCGCCGTCCTCCCCGAGTTCGGCGACCTCGCCGACTTCGTGGAGTTCGTGGACGCCGCCCACCAGCGCGGCATGCGGGTGATCATCGACTTCGTCATGAACCACACCAGCGACCAGCACCCGTGGTTCCAGGAGTCGCGGCGGGACCCGCACGGGCCGTACGGGGAGTACTACGTCTGGGCCGACGACGACAAGCAGTACCAGGACGCCCGGATCATCTTCGTCGACACCGAGGTCTCCAACTGGACGTACGACCCGGTGCGCAAGCAGTACTACTGGCACCGCTTCTTCTCGCACCAGCCCGACCTGAACTACGAGAACCCGGCCGTCCAGGAGGAGATCCTCTCCGCGCTCAGGTTCTGGCTGGATCTCGGCATCGACGGGTTCCGGCTGGACGCGGTGCCGTACCTGTACCAGCGGGAGGGCACCAACTGCGAGAACCTGCCCGCCACCCACGAGTTCCTGAAGCGGGTCCGCAAGGAGATCGACGCCCAGTACCCCGACAAGGTGCTGCTGGCGGAGGCCAACCAGTGGCCCGAGGACGTGGTCGACTACTTCGGCGACTACTCCGTGGGCGGCGACGAGTGCCACATGGCCTTCCACTTCCCCGTCATGCCCCGCATCTTCATGGCCGTACGCCGCGAGTCCCGCTACCCGGTCTCCGAGATCCTCGCCAAGACCCCCGCGATCCCCTCCACCTGCCAGTGGGGCATCTTCCTGCGCAACCACGACGAGCTGACCCTCGAAATGGTCACCGACGAGGAACGCGACTACATGTGGGCCGAGTACGCCAAAGACCCCCGCATGCGCGCCAACATCGGCATCCGCCGCCGCCTCGCCCCCCTGCTCGACAACGACCGCAACCAGATCGAGCTGTTCACCGCCCTGCT
>NZ_JBVHXT010000112.1:0-1700 GCF_055569255.1 Streptomyces sp. NPDC029296 | reverse complement strand
CGTACGACGGCGAGGACGGGGTGGTTGTTGCGGCGGGCGTCGGAGAGGCGTTCCAGCAGGAGGAGACCGGCGCCCTCCGACCAGCCGGTGCCGTCGGCCGACGCGGCGAACGCCCGGCACCGGCCGTCCCGGGACAGACCCTGCTGACGCGAGAACTCCACGAAGGTGTCCGGCGTCGCCATCACCGCGACCCCGCCCGCCAGCGCCATCGAGCACTCCCCGCCGCGCAGCGCCTGCGCGGCCAGGTGCACCGCGACCAGCGACGACGAGCACGCCGTCTCCACGGTGACGGCCGGGCCCTCCAGCCCCAGGGTGTAGGAGACGCGGCCCGAGGTGGCGCTGCCCGAATTGCCGATGCTGAGCATGCCCTCGACCTCACGCGGTACCTCGGTCAGCCCCACCGCGTAGTCGTGGTACATCACCCCCGCGTACACGCCGACGCTGCTGCCCGTGAGCGTGCCCGGCGCGATCCCGGCCCGCTCGAACGCCTCCCAGGCCGTCTCCAGCAGGATCCGCTGCTGCGGGTTCATCGACAGGGCCTCGCGCGGTGAGATCCCGAAGAAACCGGCGTCGAATTCCCCCGCGTCGTGCAGGAACCCGCCCTCGCGGACGTACGACTTCCCGGACCGCTCCGGGTCGGGGTCGTACAGCTCGTCGGTGTTCCAGCCGCGGTTGACCGGGAACTCGGTGATGGCGTCGGTGCCGTCGGCGACCAGCCGCCACAGCTCCTCCGGGGTGGTCACCCCGCCGGGGAGCCGGCAGGCCATCCCGACGATCGCGATCGGCTCCGACCTGGCCGACTCCACCTCGCGCAGCCGGCCCTGAGTCTGCTTCAACTCGGCGACCACGCGCTTGAGATAGTCACGGAGCTTTTCGTCGTTGCTCATGAAGACTCTGATCCTTCTTGTCGGTTGAGCGCATCCAGGGCCCCGGAACCCCCTGGTGAGGCGCCGGGGCGAGGCTGCGCGGTCCCGGCCGTACCGGTGACGGCCGGGACCGCGCACCGGGGCCGCTAGAGGCCGAGTTCGGTGTCGATGAGGTCGAACAGCTCGTCGTCGCTCGCCGCGGCGAGGTCGATGCCGGATTCCTCGCCCGCCGCCGGGGCGGTCTGGCCCCAGCGGGCCGTGAGCGAGTGCAGCCGCCTGCCCAGCTCGCGGTGGAGCGCCGGGTCCGGCGCGGCGGAGGCCAGCGCCCGTTCCAGCCGGTCCAGCTCCGCGAGGACCTCGGACGCCGTCGGCTCGGGCCGCTCGGGCTCGGTGACCAGTTCCTCCAGGAGGCGGGTGGCCAGTGCCTGCGGTGTGGGGTGGTCGAAAACGAGGGTGGCCGGGAGCTTGACGCCGGTCGCCGAGGTGAGCCGGTTGCGCAGCTCCACGGCGGCCAGCGAGTCGAAGCCCAGGTTCTTGAACGCCTGGTCCGGCTGTACGGCGTCGGCACCGGCGTGACCGAGCGCCGCCGCCGCCTCGCCCCGCACCAGGTCGAGCAGAGCGGACGCCCGCGCCTCGGCACCGAGCCCGGCCAGCCGGTCCGCGAACGACTCCGTACCCAGCGCGGCCGTGCCCGCCTGTTTGCGGGTGGGTTTGATCAGGTGGTGGAGGAGGGTGGGGACGGGGGTGTGGCGGGCGTAGGCGGTCAGGTCGAGTTTGGCGGGGACGAGGGTGGGGTGGGGGTCGGTGAGGGCGGTGTCGAGGAGGGTGAGTCCT
>NZ_JBVHXT010000111.1:0-1739 GCF_055569255.1 Streptomyces sp. NPDC029296 | reverse complement strand
CTAATTCGTTGCTAAGAGCCCCCGGGGTGGCAGGGTGCCGTTCCTGGGGTGTTCGAGTGGTGAGGGCCGTCACGCCTCGTCGGAGCTGGGCTCGCGAAGCCTCTGGCTAGACCGCGCGGTCGGCCCTCACGCTCGTGGTGGTGGCGGTCGCGTGGACGCCGGGCGGATGCCTGTTGTGGGGCTGGCCTCGATGCCTCGGGTTAGACCGGTGGCGCCCGGCGTCTCCGCCACCGCCATCATCGGCGGCGGGCTGTTGGTGCCCGTCGGCGCCGGGCGGATGCCTTCAGTGGAATGGGCCTGGATGCCTTGAGGTAGATCGGCGCCGCCTGGGGTCGTCGAGCGTCAATACCCGCCGCCTTGATCACTCGTTGGTGTTGGTGGGACGAGCCCACCGCACGGTGACCTCTCCTTGCGGCCGGGCCGTCTGAGCTCTCGCGTAGACCGAGGCCCGCGCGGTGCGCTGGTGCCACGAACACGGCTAGTGAGGCGTCGGTCCGACCCTCGTGGTCGAGACCTTGAATTAGGGAGCCGCGTGGCCCGCATGCGCTCGTGACCAGCGCAAACACCCACACCTCGGGGAGGGAACCACCTTGATCTACTGCGGAATCGACTGGGCGGAGAAGACCCACGACGTCGCCCTGGTCGACGACAGCGGCCAGTTACTGGCCAAACGCCACATCACCGACGACGCGGCCGGCTACAAGATCCTGCTGGACCTGCTCGCCGAGCACGGCGACACCGAAGACAGCCCAATCCCGGTGGCGATCGAGACCTCCCGCGGCCTGCTCGTCGCGGTCCTGCGGACCGGCAAGCGGCAGGTCTTCGCGATCAACCCGATGGCCGCGGCCCGCTACCGCGACCGGCACTCCGTCTCCCGCAAGAAGTCCGACCCCGGCGACGCCCTGGTCCTGGCGAACATCCTGCGCACCGACATGCACGCGCACCGGCCGCTGCCCCACGACTCCGACCTGGCCCGCGCCATCGCCGTCCTGGCCCGAGCACAGCAGGATGCGACCTGGAACCGGCAGCAGATGTCCAACCAGCTCAGGTCCCTGCTGCGGGAGTACTACCCCGCCGCGCTGGACGCCTTCGCCATGTGGACCAACGGCCTGTGCCGGCCCGAGGCCCGCGAGCTTCTCAAGCTGGCACCGACACCAGCCAAAGCCGCCCGGCTGAGCCGGGCACAGATCAGTGCAGCCCTCAGGCGGTCCGGCCGCAAGCGCGGCATCGAAGCTGACACCGAGCGTCTCCGGGCAGCCCTTCGAGGTGAGTGGGCCCGGCAGCTGGCGCTGGTCGAGGACGCGCTCGGCAAGCAGATGCTGGCCCTCCTGGGGCAGCTTGAAGCCGCGTGCACGGCCGCGGACGACCTGGCGAAGGCGGTGGAAGAGGTGTTCCCTCAGCACCCGGACGCTGACATTCTCCTCAGCTTCCCCGGACTTGGCGTCCAGCTCGGCGCCCGGGTGCTGGCCGAGATCGGGGACGATCAAACGCGTTTCGCGGACGCCCGGGGCCTCAAGGCGTATGCGGGCTCGTCGCCGATCACCCGGGCCTCCGGCAAGAAGTCCAGCGTCACCCGCCGACGTGTGAAGAACGACCGGCTCAATCACGCCGGCTACCTGTGGGCCTTCGCCGCTCTGACCGCCTCGCCCGGAGCCAAGACCCACTACCGCCGGCGACGCGACAAGCACGGCGACTGGCACGCCTCCGCATTGCGCAATCTGTTCAATCGCATGGTCGGC
>NZ_JBVHXT010000110.1:0-1828 GCF_055569255.1 Streptomyces sp. NPDC029296 | reverse complement strand
CCTAATCCGTAGATAAGGGCGTCCCAATGGAGCAAAAGCTTGTGGGGACGCTCGAGTAGAGGGCTGCGATGCCTGCGGCGAACCGGGTCTGCTGAGACCTCCGCATAGAGCGGCGCGCGGTCCTCGTACTCATGGTGGCAGTTGCGTGGGCGTCGGTCGGACGCCTATTGGTTCCCCGGCCTCGATGCCCAAGGATAGATCGGCGGCCCCGGCGCCCATGCACCCGTCACCGTCCGGCCGGTGTTGGCGCCCGCTGGTGCTGGACGGACGTTTGACGTCCCTCCCGGCACGCGAGGCCTACCGAAAGATCGGCGCCGTCCAGCGCCGCCGGGCGTCAACACCCTCCGATTGATCACTCGTTGGTGTTGGTGGTGCGAGCCCGCTCCACGGTGACCTCTTGTCAAGCCCGAGCCGTTTGAGCTCCCGCAGAGACCGAGGCCCGTGGGACGAGCTGGTGCCACGAACGGCTACTGAGGTGGCGGACCGGCCGGAAGGGCTGAGTCCTGGGATTAGGGCGCTGCGTGGCCCGCATGAGCTCGTGACCAGCAAGAACAGTACGACGGAGGGGAAGATTTGATCTACTGCGGCATCGACTGGGCGGAACGCACGCACGACGTCGCCCTGGTCGACGACAGCGGCCAGTTACTGGCCAAGCGGCATATCACCGACGACGCGGCCGGCTACAAGATCCTGTTGGATCTGCTCGCCGAATACGGCGACACCGAGGAGAACCCGGTCCCGATCGCGATCGAGACCTCCCGCGGCCTGCTCGTCGGAGTGCTACGGACGGGAAAGCGGCAGGTCTTCGCGATCAACCCGATGGCCGCCGCCCGCTACCGTGACCGGCACAGCGTCTCCCGCAAGAAGTCCGACCCCGGAGACGCCCTGGTCCTGGCCAACATCCTGCGCACCGACATGCACGCCCACCGGTCACTGCCGCAGGACAGCGACCTCGCCCGCGCACTCGCCGTGCTCGCCAGAGCTCAGCAGGACGCCACATGGAACCGGCAGCAGATCTCCAACCAGCTCCGCTCTCTGTTGCGCGAGTACTATCCGTCCGCCCTGGCCGCCTTCGAGTCGTGGAAGAACGGTCTGTGCCGCCGGGAGGCGCACGAACTCCTCAAGGCGGCACCGACACCGACGCGGGCTGCGAGGCTGACACGCACGCAGCTGCAGGCCGCACTCAAGCGCGCCGGTCGCAAACGCGGCGTCGAAGCCGAGGCCGAACGGCTCCGTGAAGTCTTCCGCGCCAACTGGGCCCACCAGCCCCCGCTGGTCGAGGACGCGCTCGGCCAGCAGATGCTCGCGCTCCTGGTCCAGCTCCAGGCCGCCTGCACGGCGGCCGACAATCTGGCCGAGGCGGTGGAGGAAGCTTTCCCTCAGCATCCGGACGCTGAGATCATCCTCAGCTTCCCCGGCCTCGGCATCCAGCTCGGTGCCCGGGTGCTCGCGGAGATCGGGGACGACCGAAACCGCTTCGCCGATGCCCGGGGCCTGAAGGCATACGCCGGGGCTTCCCCCATCACCAGGGCCTCGGGCAAGAAGTCGAGCATCACCCGCCGGTGGGTGAAAAACGACCGCCTCAACCACGCCGGCTACCTCTGGGCCTTCTCCGCGATCACCGCCTCACCAGGCGCCAAGACCCACTATCGCAGGCGCCGCGAAAGCCACGGAGACTGGCACGCAGCTGCCCAGAGGAACCTCTTCAACCGCATGCTCGGCCAGCTCTACCACTGCCTTCAGCACCGCAAGCTCTTCGACGAGCACACCGCCTTCCCCGTCGAACTCGCCCCCGCAGCTTGACGTGTTGAGCGCCTGAGGTGTCTAT
>NZ_JBVHXT010000109.1:0-1893 GCF_055569255.1 Streptomyces sp. NPDC029296 | reverse complement strand
CCGGGCGGTTTAAAGGATCATGCAGGTGGTGGTGGCGTGGGCGATGAGCTTGCCCTGTTCGTCGAGGACCTTCCCTTCGGCGGTGGCGGTGCGGCGGCCGGCGTGGATGACGGTGCCGGTGGCGGTGAGGGTCTGGCCGTCGGTGCGGGCGGCGCGGATGTAGTTGACCTTGAGTTCGAGGGTGGTGTAGCCGGCACCGGCGGGGAGGGTGGTGTGGACGGCGCAGCCCATGGCGGAGTCGAGGAGGGTGGCGGCGATGCCGCCGTGGACGGTGCCGAGGGGGTTGGCGAAGTCGGGGCGGGTGTCGAGGGAGATGACGATGCGGCCGTGGTCGACCTCGTCGAAGCGCATGCCGAGCAGGCGGCCGATGGAGGGGATGTCGGTGGGACGTTCGGTCTGCACCCAGCGCATCAGTTCCAGGCCGGTCATGGCGGCGAAGTCGGTGGTCGTCATGGTCGTTCTCCTTGCGTGGTTCTGGTGGTGCCGCCGCCGCGGAGGGCGGGGTGTTCGTCAAGCGGGCAGGGGCTCGGCACGGGCGGGTGCCGGCTCAGCCGAGCGGGTTGGCGGTGTCGCGCAGGGTGGTCAGGACCGGGGCGTACATGCGGGCCTTGATGGTGCCGAGGGTGTCGCCGGCCTTGTTTACCTGCGCCTGGGCGATCTCGATCGCGGTGGAGCGCACGGCCTCCTCGGCGACGGCCTGGTCGACGATGCCGGCACCTGCGGCGTCGGTGCCGCCGTAGCGGCGGGCGGTGAGCATCGCCTCGTGGGCGGTCTGCGGCGCGAGCCGGGACTGGATGAGGGCGGCCATGCCGGGAGTGAAGGGGATGTTGATGTCCGCTTCGGGCAGGCACCAGTAGCCGCGGTCGGCACGCATGACGCGGAAGTCGTGAGCGAGGGAGAACATCGCGCCGGCGGCGAAGGTGTGCCCCTGCAGTGCGGCCACCGTGACGACCGGCAACGACAGCATCCGCGCGAAAAGCGCGTGTACGGAGACGACGTAGTCCTGGTGTTGGTCGGCGTGGGCGAACAGCCAGTCCAGGTCGAGCCCGTTGGAGTAGAACTTGCCGGTGGCGGCGGTGACCAGGGCACGGGGGCCCTCGGCCTTCTCCACCTCGTCGAGTGCGGCGCCGACGACGGTGAGCCAGTCGGGGTGGAAGCGGTTCTCGCCGTCTCCGAGGTCGAGGACGAAGACGTTGTCGTGGCGGTCGAGCGAGAGCATGGTGACTCCTTCGAGCTGTATAGGTGGAGCGGCCGCGGGTTACGGCCGGGGCCCGGGTCCGGCACCCCGGCGGTCGCGCAGGGCGTAGAGGAGCAGGTCGTGGATCTCGGCGGCGGCGGCCTCGATCGGGGCGGTGCTCCGCTCGGCCCGGCACATGATCACCGCTCCTTCGACCGCGGCGATGATGAAGGCGCCCAGCCGGCGGCTGCGTTCCTCGGTCAGGCCGTGCCGCAGGAAGAGGGCTGCCAGGGCTTCTTGCCAGCGAGTGAAGATGGCGGCGGCGGAGCGGGCAAGCTGGGGTGCGTCGTCGTTGGTCTCGACGGCTACCGCCACGATCGGGCAGCCGGCCCGGAAGCCGCTCTCGACGAGCCGGTCGCGCCAGAGCGCGAAGAACGCGTCGACGGCCTGCACCGGATCATCCGCCTGCATGGCGGCCTCGATCAGGCCGGCGATGAAGTCGCCCGCCAGCGCCACGGCCTCGTCGATGAGCTGCGTCCGCCCGCCGGGGAAGTGGTGATACACCGAGCCCCGAGGGGCTCCGCTGTGGGCGAGCACCCGGTCGATGCTGGTCGCGCTCGCCCCGTACTCCCGCAGCAGAGCAGCGGCACTGAGGATCATCCGGTCACGGCTTTCACTCTTGCGCGGACTCACCCGCCCACCACCCTTCCGACGAC
>NZ_JBVHXT010000108.1:0-1895 GCF_055569255.1 Streptomyces sp. NPDC029296 | reverse complement strand
CGCCGCGCCGCCGTCTCCTCCTTCGGCGTCAGCGGCACCAACGCCCACGTCATCATCGAACAAGCACCACCCACCCACACCCCCGACCCCGAACCCGAACCGCACACCACGCCCGTGGTCGTTCCGCTGGCGCTGTCGGCGCGGACGCCCCAGGCGCTCACGGCGCAGGCGGCCCGGCTGCACGACCATCTGGTGGCGCACCCGGAGCTGGAACTGGCCGATGTGGGGCACTCGTTGCTCACGACCCGTGAGGCGCACGAGCGGCGGGCCGTGGTGGTCGCGGCGGACCGGGCGCAGGCCCTGGCGGCGCTGTCGGGGCTGGCCGCGGACGAGTCGCCCGCCCAGGTGGTGCGGGGCACCGCCGACGCGGAGGGCCGCACGGTGTTCGTCTTCCCGGGGCAGGGCTCGCAGTGGGCCGGGATGGGCGCCCGGCTGCTGGACGAGTCTCCGGTGTTCGCGGCGCGCGTCGCCGAGATCGAGCGGGCGCTCGCGCCGTACGTCGACTGGTCGCTCACCGCTGTGCTGCGGCAGGCGGAGGGCGCGCCCTCGCTGGACCGGGTGGACGTCGTGCAGCCCGCGTCGTTCGCGATGATGGTGGCGCTGGCCGCGCTGTGGCGTGCGCACGGCATCGAGCCGGACGCGGTGATCGGGCACTCGCAGGGCGAGATCGCCGCGGCGGCGGTGAGCGGCGCGCTGTCGCTGGAGGACGCCGCCCGGGTGGTGGCGCTGCGCAGCAAGGCGATCGGCGCGATCTCCGGCAAGGGCGGCATGGCCACCGTGTTCCTGCCGGCCGACGAGACGGCGCGGCGGCTGGAGCCGTTCAGCGCGGATCTGTCGGTGGCGGCGGTCAACGGACCCGGTTTCACGGTGATCGCGGGCGGTGTCGAGGCGCTGGACGCGCTGTCCGGGTGCCTGGCCGAGGAGGGCGTGCGGGTGCGCCGTATCCCGGTGGACTACGCCTCGCACTCGCCGCACGTGGAGGATCTGCGGGAGGAACTCCTCGATCTGCTGGCGCCGGTGGAGCCGCGGGCGCCGCGGGTTCCGATGCTGTCGACCGTCACCGGGGAGTGGGTGACGGCGGGCGTCACCGACGCCAAGTACTGGTACGAGAACCTGCGCCGCACGGTGCGTTTCGCCGACGCCGCGGCCGTGCTGCGCGAACAGGGCCACCAGGTGTGGGTGGAGTGCAGCCCGCACGGCGTGCTGGTGCCGGCGTTGCAGCAGGCCCTGGACGGGGCGCCGGGCGGCGCGGTGGTCACCGGGTCGCTGCGCCGTGGCGAAGGGGGCCTGGCGACCTTCCTGACCTCGCTCGCCCAGCTCCACGTGCGGGGGCTGCCGGCCGACCTCGGCCGCCTCCTCGCGGGCAGCGGTGCCCGCCGCGCCGAGCTGCCCACCTACGCGTTCCAACACCGTCGCTACTGGCTGGAGGCTTCCCTCGTGATCGGAAACGACGAGAGCACCGCGCAGCACCTGCCCGAGGGCGAGGCCCGGGAGCCCGGGGAGGCGCTGGCCGAGCGGCTGGCCGGGCTGGACCCCGACGAGCGGTACGACCTGCTCACCGACCTGGTGCGGCAGACGGCCGCGGGCGTGCTGGGCCACGACGACCCGGCGGAGATCGAGGAGAACAGCGGCTTCTTCGACATCGGGTTCACCTCGCTGACGGCCGTGGAGCTGCGCAACCGGCTCGCCGAGGCGACCGGGCTGAAGCTGCCGGTGATGCTGCTGTTCGACCAGCCGACGCCGGGCATGGTGGCGGAGTTCCTGGAGCCGCTGCTCGCGGGCGCCCCGGCCGACGCCTGAGCCGCCCCCGGGGGGGGGGGGGGGGGGGGGGGGGGGGGGAGGGGGCTCGCCGCGCCTTGTCTTTTCTCTCCTTTTTATCCCAGAAGCAACGAGAG
>NZ_JBVHXT010000107.1:0-2369 GCF_055569255.1 Streptomyces sp. NPDC029296 | reverse complement strand
TGTCGGCGTACAAGCGAACGTGCACCACCTCGTACGGATGAAAGTGCACCATTTCTGATGCGGTGACGGGGTGTCGGCCGTGAGTCTGCTGCTGTCGGTTCGGGGTGGCAGGGAGGCGGCTGACGGTGGTCTTGGATCCGCATCGCTGGCTGGAGTTGAGGCGGTTTCGTCCGCTGTATGAATCCGGTGCGATGAGCCTGCGGGAGATCGCGAAGGAGACCGGGCTGAACCGCCGGACGGTCAGCAAGTACCTCAAGGACCCCGCATCGGTTGCGCCGCCGAAGAGAGAAGCAGCAGATCAGCGGCCTCGGCGAGTGGTGGACGAGGTCGCGCCGCTGATCGACGCGATGCTCAGGTCTGAGATCCTGCTCAAGGGCAGGGTGATCCACGAGCGCCTGGCCCAGGAGTACGGGGTCACGATCAACTACCAGCGGGTGAAGCTCTATCTGCAGGAAGCCCGGCCCCGGATCGCGGAGGAACTGGGCATCAGTCCAGGTGAGCTGGCGGGCTTGCACCGGCGGTTCGAGGTCGTCCCGGGGGCTCAGGCCCAGGTCGACTGGGGAGACGAGGGCAAGATCCTCGCCCATGTCGGGATCCCGAAGGTCTACTCCTTCCACATGACGCTGTCGTACTCGCGCGACCCGTTCTGCTGCTTCACCACCAGTCAGGACCTGGCGACGTTCTTCGACTGCCACCGGGCTGCGTTCGCGCACTTCGGCGGGGTGCCGATGAGCATCGTCTATGACCGCACGAAGACGGTCGTGCGCCGGCACGTCGCTCCGGGTGAGGCGGTTCCGTTGCACCCGGAGGCGGTCGCGTTCGCCGGGCACTACGACTTCGACATCGACGTGCTGGCCGCCTACCGCCCGCAGGGCAAGGGACGGGTCGAGCGGCAGGTGAACATCGTCCGCGACCACGTCCTGGCCGGGCGGGCCTTCTCCTCCATCGAGGAGCTGAACGCCGCCTTCGCCGCCTGGGTCCCGCTGCGGCGAGCGAAGGTCCACCACACGCACGGCGAAGTCATCGGTCACCGGGCCGTGCGCGACCACATGGCCCTGCGTCCGCTGCCGGCGACTCCGTATGTGGTCACTCAGCGGCATCTGCGGCACGTCGGCAAGGACTGCCTGGTCGCCTTCGACGCGAACCTCTACTCGGTGCCTGCCCGCAAGGTCCGCCCCCGCCAGCTGGTCGAGGTCCGCGCCACGAAGTCGCAAGTCAGTCTGCATTCCACCGCTCCCGATGCCAGCGGCCAGACGCTGCTGGCCGTCCACCCGCGGGCCGTTGGCCGAGGCGCCCGCATCGTGGATGAGGCTCACTGGGACGGTCTTCCCACCGGCGCCGGCCGCCGTGTCACCACCGGCGATGACGTTCTGCCCTCACCCCGGTGCGGCCAGCCGCCGAAGGCGGAGGCCGGACCGCTGCAGGCTCTGCTGAACCGGGCCGCTGCCGCAAACGTCGAGGTCGGCCGCCGCCCGTTGTCGGTCTATGACGAGCTGACCGGCACTCGCCCCTTCTCCTCCAAGTCACCGACGAAGGACGCCCGTTGAGCGAGCTGACCAGCACCCGCATCCGCACCACCGCCGCCAAGCTCGGCCTGCCGCACCTGGCCGAGGCCCTGAACCAGTACGTCCAGCGGGCCGACGAGGCCAAAATGGGCTACCTCGACTTCCTCGATTTGGTGCTGGCCGAGGAACTCGCCGTCCGCGACGACCGCCGTTTCCGCAACGGCCTGCGGCTGTCGAAGCTGCCGCACCACAAGACGCTGGAGGACTACGACTTCTCCTTCCAGCCCGACCTCGATCCGCGCAAGGTCAAGGACCTGGCCACCCTCTCCTTCGTCGAGGACAAGGCCAACGTCGCTCTGCTCGGACCGCCCGGGGTCGGCAAGACGCACATCGCCGTCGCCCTGGCGGTCGCGGCCTGCCGGGCCGGCTACTCGATCTACTTCACCAGCCTTGACGACATGGTCCGTCACCTCAAGGCCGCCGAGGACCATGGCCGTCTGATCAGCAAGCTCACCAGTTACCTCCGGCCAGCCGTTCTCGTGGTGGACGAGGTGGGTTACCAACCGCTGGAACGGGCTGAGGCGAACCTGGTCTTCCAGGTCATCTCCAAGCGTTACGAGAAGGGCTCGATCATCTTGACCTCGAACAAGACCTTCGGCGAATGGGGCCAGGTCTTCGGCGACGAGGTCCTGGCCACCGCGATCCTCGACCGGCTCCTGCACCACTGCGAAGTCGTCTCGATCAACGGCAACAGCTACCGGCTCAAGAACCGCCTCCAGGCCATCGAGCGGGAGACCGACGTGGCCTAACGAGTGGTGCACATAACTTCGTACTCGGTGGTGCACTCACTCGAGTACCTGGACA
>NZ_JBVHXT010000106.1:0-2454 GCF_055569255.1 Streptomyces sp. NPDC029296 | reverse complement strand
CACCCGCGCGAACACCGGAAACACCCGATACAAACCCCGACCCATCCCCACCCACTGACCACCCTGACCAGAGAACACAAACGCCGACCCACCCGAGTCGCGGGCCTCGCCGGTCACCAGCCCGGGATGCGCCTCCCCGCGCACCAGGGCCGCCAGTGCCTCCGGTCCGGTCACCACGGCCCGATGGGCGAACCGGGTCCGCGCGGCGAGCGCGGCGCCGATTCCGTCCGCGTCGGGGGTAGTGGCCGCGTACGCCAGCAGCCTGCGGGCCTGGGCCCGAAGTGCCTGCTCGGACTTGGCCGACAGCAGCCACGGCAGCGGCACCACGGCCGCAGGGGCGGGCGTGGGAGCGGCAGGGGACTCGGACGATGTCTCCTCGGCCGGGACCGGGTCCGGGGCCGGTGCCTCCAGGATCACGTGCGCGTTCGTACCGCTGATGCCGAACGCCGACACGCCCGCGCGGCGCGGACGGCCGTTGTCGGGCCAGGGCCGGGCCTGGGTGAGCAAGGAGACATGGCCCGCCGACCAGTCGACGTGCGAGGTCGGCGCATCCACATGCAGCGTCGGCGGCAACTCGCCGTGCCGCATCGCCATCACCATCTTGATCACACCCGCCACACCCGCTGCCGCCTGCGTGTGCCCGATGTTCGACTTCACCGACCCCAGCCACAACGGCTCCACCCGGTCCCGGCCATACGTCGCAAGCAACGCCTGCGCCTCGATGGGGTCACCGAGAGTGGTCCCCGTGCCGTGCGCCTCCACCGCGTCCACCTCGGACGGCTCCAGCCCCGCGTTCGCCAGCGCCTGACGGATGACGCGCTCCTGCGACGGACCATTCGGCGCGGTCAACCCATTGGACGCCCCGTCCTGGTTCACCGCCGAACCCCGCACCACCGCCAGCACCCGATGACCATTGCGACGAGCGTCGGACAGGCGTTCCAGCAGCACCAAGCCGGCGCCCTCGCCCCAGGCCGTACCGTCAGCAGCCTCGGCGAACGCCTTCACCCGCCCATCGGCCGCCAGCCCCCGCTGGCGGGAGAAGTCGATGAAGGCGGCGGGTGTCGCCATGACCGTCACTCCGCCCGCCAGGGCCAGCGAGCACTCCCCCGCCCGCAGCGCCTGCGCCGCCAGGTGGATCGCCACCAGCGACGACGAGCACGCCGTGTCCACCGACACCGCCGGACCCTCCAGCCCCAGCAGATACGACACCCGCCCCGAGGTCACGCTCGTCGCCGTGCCGGTGGCCACATAGCCGTCGGCGTCGCGTGAGATTTGCTCCACTCCGCCCGCGTAGCCGGATGCCCAGATGCCGGTGAAGACGCCCGTCTGACTGCCCCGCAACGACGTCGGATCGATCCCCGCGTCCTCGAACGTCTCCCACACCGTCTCCAACAACACCCGCTGCTGCGGATCCATCGCCGACGCCTCACGCGGCGAAATCCCGAAGAACGCGGCATCGAAGCCACCCGCGTCCCTCAGAAAACCGCCCGACCGCGTGTACGACGTCCCCGGCCCACCGGCCGGATCATAAAGACGACCCACATCCCACCCACGATCCGACGGGAACTCCCCCACCGCGTCCACCCCACCCGACACCACACCCCACAACTCCTCCGCCGACCCCACCCCACCCGGATACCGGGCCCCCAACCCCACCACCACCACCGGATCACCCGACACCGGAACCGCAACCGGCACGGACGCGACCGTCCGGCGCTCCTTGCCGAGGACCACCTCGCGCAGGTATTCGGCCAGCCGGGACGGGGTCGGGTGGTCGAAGACCATCGTCGCCGACAGCCGGGTCCCGACCGCCGTGGACAGCCGGTTGCGCAGCTCCACGCCGGTCAGCGAGTCGAAGCCCAGGTCCTTGAAGGCCAGGTCGCCACGGATCTCGTCGCTGCGGCCCAGCACGGCCGAGGCGTGGGTGCTGACCAGGTCGAGCAGGATCTCGCGCTGCCGGGCCTCGGGGAGCGATCCCAGCTCGCCCGCCAGTCCGGTGGTCCGCACCGGTTTGCGGGCGTGTGCCAGCGCGCGCAGCACCGGCCGGTCGCCCAGTGCGGACACCTTGAGTACGGCCGCGACCACCGCCGGTTCCGCCGCGTCGATGCCTCCGTCGAACAGCCCGAGTGCGTGGTCGGTCGCCATCGGCAGCAGCCCCGCGCGGGTGAGGCGTGCACCGTCGGCCTCGGACATCCGCCCGGTCAGTCCGCTGGTCTCGGCCCACTGGCCCCAGGCCAGCGACACCCCCGGCAGGCCCTGCGCACGCCGGTAGGCGGCCAGGCCGTCGAGGTAGGCGTTGGCCGCGGCGTAGTTGGCCTGCCCGGGGCTGCCGAGCGTCCCGGCCGCCGACGAGAAGAGGACGAACGCCGTCAGGTCCCGTCCGAGGGTGAGTTCGTGCAGGTTCCACGCCGCCCGTGCCTTCGGCTCCCAGACCACCGCGAGACGTTCGGGAGT
>NZ_JBVHXT010000105.1:0-2682 GCF_055569255.1 Streptomyces sp. NPDC029296 | reverse complement strand
CCCCCCCCCCCCCCCCCCCCCCCCCCCCCCCCCCCCCCCCCCCCCCCCCCCCCCCCCCCCCCCCCCCCCCCCCCCCCCCCCCCCCCCCCCCCCGGGGCGGGGTCAGGGGACCGCTATCCCTGGTCCGCCACGAAGGACGCCATGCGGGCCAGGGCCGCGTTCCAGTTGATCGCGGTCTCGTTGGTCGACCAGGACTGGATGTCGTCGATGTAGCAGAACTGGCCGGTGCAGCCGGTCAGCTTCGACTGCGCGTACGGGTCCTGGATGCTCGAGTTGGGCCCGCCCGCCAGCGTTCCGGCCGGCGGGTTCGGCAGGGACGCGTCCAGCTGGTGGGCGTACCAGCGGCTGTGCTGGTTGTGGGAACTGACCTCCCCGTAGCCGGTGACGTAGGACATGTTCAGGGCGTTGCGGCCGAGGATGTAGTCCATGCTCTGCACGGCCCCGTCGCGGTACTTGGCGCCGCCGGTGATGTCGTAGGCGGTGGCGAGGACGACGGCGTTGTTGAGGACCTGGTGGTTGGAGCCCCAGTCGTAGAGGTTGTTGTCCGGCGCGTAGGGCATGCCGTACGGCTGTGCCTTCAGCGTGGCCAGGTAGCGGTCGGCGCCCCGGACGACGGACTGGCGCACCTTGTCGCGGCCGGGCAGCCGGCTGGGCACGGTGGCGAGGTCGAGGCGGGCCGGGGCGGCCGTCCGGGCCCAGTCGAAGCCGGCGGGTCCGAAGATGTCGGCGGTGTGGACGGGTGAGGTGAGGACGTACGTCTCGTACTGCTTCTCGCCCGTGGTGAGGTACAGCTCGGCCGCGGCCCAGTAGAACTCGTCCCGCACGTCGTTGTCGTTGTAGGCGCCGCCACCGGTGGCGTCGTTCGGGTCGGCGTACACGTCCGGGTGGGCGAGGGCCGCGGTCCAGGCGGTGCGGGCGGCGGCCAGGGTCCGTGCGGCGAAGGCCGGGTCGTGGCCCCGGTAGAGGCGGGCGGCCTGGGCGGCGGTCGCGGCCAGGTTGAGGGTCGCGGCGGTGGTCGGCGGGTGCAGTTCGCGCTTTTGCGGGTCGGCGCTCGGCAGCAGCGGCAGGCCGGTCCACTGCTCGTCGTGGACCTTGTGGTGGGCCATGCCGGCCAGCGGCTGCCCGGCGGGCACCTGCATCTTCAGCAGGAACTCCAGTTCCCAGCGGGCCTCGTCGAGGATGTCGGGCACCTTGTTGCCGCTCTCGGGCAGGGCGAGGGTGCCGTCGCGCAGCTTCTCCGCCTGCCCGGTGCGGGCCAGCGCCTCGCGCTCGTAGGTGCTCAGGAGCTCCCAGGTGGTGACGCCGCCGTTGACGACGTACTTGCCGTGGTCACCGGCGTCGTACCAGCCGCCCGTGACATCGAGGCGGTAGTCGCACACGCCGGGCTGGCAGGGCACGTTCCCGTCGCCCTGGTTGGGGGCGACGTCGGCGTGGCCGGCCGCGCGGCCGTAACCGGGGCGCAGATCGTCGCGGACGGGGATGCCACTGCGCTGGGTGTAGTAGTACTTCAAGGCGTCCAGCCGCAGCCGCTCGTAGGCGGCCGTGCCGATGTCGAAGGGGCGGCTCGTCTCGCCGTCCGCGACGAGGGTGAAACCGGTGCCGTTCCCCCGGTAGGCGCCGAAGTCGACGGAGTGCACGTTCTGCCCGGAGGAGACGTCGGTGCCGCGGGGCACGGTCCAGCCGTGGGCGACCGTGGTGCCGCGGGCGTTCTTCAGCTGCCACGGCAACCGGGCCGTGGCGTCGGTGACGAGGGTGGCGTTCTTCGGCCCGGCGGGCAGGTAGGCGACCTGGTTGACGCGGACCCGCGGCCCGGTGTCGGGCTCGTACGGCTCCGGGGCCACCCCGCCGAGCAGGGACACGTCGTCCACGCAGAACCGCCAGGGCTCGGCCGACCCGCCGACCTGGAAGGCGACTTGGGCCTGGGCGCTGTCGACCGGGGAGGTGAAGGTGTAGCTGTAGGTGCTGCCGTCCGGGCTGAGCTGCGGGCTCGCCTCGTACCAGGTGTCGTACGGCGCGGTCTGCAGCCCCACCAGCGCCCGCACGGTGTGCCCCTCGGGGACGCCGAAGGCGGCGAAGGAGAAGCGGTACGACTCGCCCTTGGCCAGGGTGATGTCGTTCTGGCCGACGGCGGCGTCCCAGCGGTTGGCGGTGCCGCCGGGCACGTCGGCGCACAGCCGTCCACCGTCGACGCCGGAGGCGACGTTGTCGCTGGTCCACCACGCCTCGGTGCCGGAGTCGAAGGCGCCGTTCCTGACCTGCTCGACCTCGTCGGCGCCGGCCTGCTGGGCGGGCAGGGCGGTGAACGCCGCTGCCAGCAGCGCGGTCAGGGGCAGCAGGGCGGTTCTGCGTCGTTTCACGTCTGTGCTCCTCGGGGAGTGCGGGTGACGCTCGGCGACGAGAGCGCTCCCAAACAAAAAGTGGGAGCGCTCCCAAACGCGGCTGGAGGACATCGTTGTTGCAGTGATGACGCTCCGTCAACGGTGCGGACGGGACTGTTTCCCGCCCGGCCCGTACGCCTGCCCGGCCCGAGGAGTCCTTGCCGCTTGTCGCGGTGAAGGGCGGCTGGGGGGGGGGGGGGGGGGGGGGGGGGGGGGGAGGGGGGGGAGGGGCGGGGGGGGGGGGGGGGGGGGGGGGGGGGGGGAGAGGAAAGGAGGGGGGGGGGGGGGGGGGGGGGGCGGTTGT
>NZ_JBVHXT010000104.1:0-2759 GCF_055569255.1 Streptomyces sp. NPDC029296 | reverse complement strand
CGCCGCGCCGCCGTCTCCTCCTTCGGCGTCAGCGGCACCAACGCCCACGTCATCATCGAACAAGCACCACCCACCCACACCCCCGACCCCGAACCGCACACCACGCCCGCGTCCCTGCCCTGGGTGCTGTCGGCGCGGACGCCCCAGGCGCTCACGGCGCAGGCGGCCCGGCTGCGGGACCTGGTCGCCGAGCGACCCGACCTCGATCCGGTCGACATCGGCTACTCACTGACCGCCACCCGTACCGCCTTCGAACACCGCGCGGTCGTCGTGGCGCCCGGACGCGAGGAACTGCTCGCCGGGGTGGCCTTGCTGGCGGAGGGGGAGCAGGCACCGGGGGTGGTGACGGGCGAACGGGCGGCCGGGAAGCTGGCCGTGCTGTTCACGGGGCAGGGTGCCCAGCGGGCCGGGATGGGCCGCGAACTGTACGACGCCTTCCCGGTGTTCGCCCAGGCCTACGACACCGTGTGCGCCGCACTCGACAAGCACCTGGACCGGCCCCTCGCGGAAGTGGTGGCGTTCGGTGACGGCCTTGACCGGACTGCGTGGGCGCAGCCCGCCCTGTTCGCCATCGAGGTGGCCCTCTACCGGTTGTTCGAGTCGTGGGGAGTCCGCGCCGACTACGTCGCCGGGCACTCCGTCGGCGAGATCGCCGCCGCCCACATCGCCGGCATCCTCACCCTCGAAGACGCCGCCACCCTCATCACCGCACGCGGACGCCTCATGCAGGCCCTCCCCGCAGGCGGCGCCATGATCGCCGTCAACGCCTCCGAAACCGACATCCAGCCCTACCTCACCAACGACGACGTCACCATCGCCGCCGTCAACGGCCCCACCTCCGTCGTCCTCTCAGGCGCCGAGACACCCCTACTGGAAATCGCGAAGAAAGCCGCAGAGGCGGGATACCGCACCAAGCGGCTCACCGTCTCCCACGCCTTCCACTCCCCCCTCATGAACCCCATGCTGGAAGACTTCCGCACCACCCTGAACGGACTGACCTTCCACACCCCCACCATCCCCCTCGTCTCCACCCTCACCGGCACCCACGCCGACAACGACATCCTCACCCCCGACTACTGGATCCGCCACACCCGCCAGGCCGTCCGCTTCGCCGACGCCATCCACACCCTGAACGAGGCCGGCACCACCACCTACCTCGAACTCGGCCCCGACGCCGCCCTCACCCCCATGACCACCCAAACCCTCGAAGACGGCCACGCCCTCGTCACCCCCGCCCTACGACGCGGGCGTCCCGAGGCACAGATGCTGGTGGAGGCGGTGGCGCGGCTGTACGCGGCGGGCCGCTCGGTGGACTGGCTCGCCTACTACGAAGGGACGGGCGCCCGCCGGGTCGACCTGCCGACGTACGCCTTCCAGCGCGAGCACTACTGGCTGGCCGGCAACGGCGGTCCCGGTGATGTGTCGGCCGCGGGGCTGGCCGGAGCCGGGCATCCGCTGCTGGGCGCGGTGCTCGGGCTGCCCGAGTCCGCCGGGCTGTGGTGCACCAGTCGACTATCGCTCGCCACGCACCCGTGGCTGGCCGACCACACCGTCTCCGGGGTGACCGTGGTCCCGGGCGCGGCGCTGGTGGAGCTGGCGGTGCGCGCGGGCGACGAGGCCGGCAGCGGGACCCTGGACGAGCTGGTCGTGGAGGCGCCGCTCGTCCTGCCCGAGCACGGTGCGGTGCAGCTGCGCATCGGCGTGGCCGACCCCGACGCGACGGGCCGCCGGCCGTTGACGATCCACTCGCGGCCGGAGTCGGCCGCCGTCGGCGACCCGTGGGTGCGGCACGCGTCCGGTTTCCTCAGCGAGACCGTCACGGCGCCCGGCGCCGTCTTCGGCCAATGGCCGCCGGCCGGTGCCGAGCCGGTCGAACTGGACGGTTTCTACGAGCGGTTCGCCGCGAGCGGGCTCGGTTACGGACCGGTGTTCCGCGCGCTGCGGAAGGTGTGGCGGCGCGGTGAGGAGGTCTTCGCCGAGGTCGCCCTGGACGAGCAGGAGCAGTCCGCGGCCGAGCGGTACGGGCTGCACCCGGCGCTGCTGGACGCGGCCCTCCAGGCCAGTACGTTCTGTGCGCCGCCCGACGGCGACGAGGAGGCCGGGGTGCGGCTGCCGTTCGCCTGGAACGGGGTCGCGCTGCACGCCACGGGCGCCACCGCCCTGCGGGTGCGGGCGGTGCCGAACGGTTCCGGGGTCGCCCTGGAGCTGGCGGACCCGGCGGGCGCGCCGCTGGCCACGGTGGGGTCGATGGTGACCCGGCCGGTCGACGCCGGGCAGTTGAGCGAGGGAACGGCGGTGCGCGAGGCGTTGTTCCGCGTGGACTGGATCCCCGCTCCGCTCCACCCGGCTCCCGCCGTGGCCGACTGGCGTGAGCTGGATGCCACGGCCGAGCCGGACGGCGGCGTGCCCGAGCAGGTACGCACGCTCACCGGCCGAGTCCTCACCGCCGTACAGGAATTCGTGGAGGACGCGGACCCGGCCGCCGGTCCCCTGGTGGTCACCGTGCGCTCCGGTCACCTCGCCACGGCCGCCGTACGCGGTCTGCTGCGGACCGCACAGCTCGAACACCCCGGCCGGATCGTGCTCGCCGAACTCGACGGCACCGAGGAGTCCGAACGGGCCCTGCCCGCGGCCCTCGCCACCGGAGAACCGCATATCCGCCTGAAGGACGGGCAGTTGACGGTGCCCCGGCTGGTGCGGCACACCCCGCCCACCGAACCCGCACCCCCCACCTTCACCGGCACCGTCCTGATCACCGG
>NZ_JBVHXT010000103.1:0-2914 GCF_055569255.1 Streptomyces sp. NPDC029296 | reverse complement strand
CCCGTACTCCCGCAGCAGAGCAGCGGCACTGAGGATCATCCGGTCACGGCTTTCACTCTTGCGCGGACTCACCCGCCCACCACCCTTCCGACGACAGCGCGGCCCGCCGCAAGCGAGCTACCAGCCAGTAAGTTATGGGGTATGCCATAGAACATGCAAGAGGGTTCATCAGCCATGACGGTGCCGTGAACGGAGTCAGCCCAAGACGCTGCATCCGAGGAAGCGGGGAAATGGCCGCTTGATCGGTCCAACTTCGTTGGCAAGCTGTCCAACTTCCGCGTCGGAGGACAAACCTGGAGGGGGGAGAGTTCTCCCCCCTCCGGCGGCCGGGCTCTGTCCACAGGGCTGCGGTTCGAGGGTGGTTTCGAGGCCGCCGCGATCAGCGGGGCGGCCCGACGATGAGGAGCCACCATGACCGAGAACACCACCACGCCGCTCGCCCCGATGGAGCTGGACGACGTCGCCGACGCCTTCGCCTACATCCGGGCGCTGCAGGCCGGGGACATCGACACCGCCGGCGCGGTCGCCAACGACACGGGCCCCGGGCTGCGCCGGCTCCTCCTGGACGTCGCCGCGCACATCGTCGCCCCGGTCACCGCCGTGGACGACTGCGACGGGGAGCCGTGCGCGCACTCCTTCCTGGCAGCGGCGCTCGGGCGACTGCTGCTGGAGATCCTGTGCCACGCCGACGGCGCCTGCCTGGCCTTCGCGCCGGGCATCGCCCGGACCATCATCCGCTTCACCGAGAACATCCTCACCGAGGACCACGGCGACGTCGCCGACGTCCTGCGCCAGCTGGAGGCCGCGGGGATGAAGCAGGCGATGGAGGCGCACCCGGCACACCGCACTACCAGGTAGCCGCACCTCCGGGACGGCGGTGGTGCGGTGCGCATCGGGACCGCACCATTGCCATCCGCACCGCTGCCGGGCACCGCACCGAGGCGCGCGCTACAGCCGGGGCGCCTTTATCACACGCCCCCTTGACCGGGACCTGCTCGCCAGCCGGAACCGGCGATATCGAGTAGCCGAGGGGGGTCTCACCCCTCGGCCCTCACAGAACCGTGCGTAAAAGTCTCCCGTTACACGGCTCTTGTCGTTCTGATCATCAGATCTCGCAGGCGGCGGTGGTGAGGCACCAGTGCGCGAACATCCGCGGGTACCGCTGGGCGATCTCCACGAGCTTCGCGTGGGCCTTCCGTCGGCTTGCGAGCCGCTTGTACTTCTTGCGGATCCAACGCACCAGGTAGGCGTTGATGCGCATCACGAAGGGGAACAGCTCCCACGGCCGGAAACGCCCGTAGTAGTTGATCCACCCCCCGACCACACTGTTGATCGTGCGGGCGAGGTCTCCGAAGGAGGTGCCGCTACGAAGGTGCAGTTGCCAGGAACGCACCTCGCGACCGATCCGGGTCAGGGCCTGTCCGCTGATGGCCGGCTCGAACGACAGGAACTGCTTGCCGTGCCGATTCCGGTTCTTCCTGGGGCGGAACGTGTACCCGAGGAACGTGAACGACGTGTGCTCGTAGGAGCCACGCCGGTACGAGTCCTTGCAGTAGACGATCCGGGTCTTGTCCGGGTGCAGCTGCAACCCGACTTCGACCAGCCTGTCCCTGAGCGCGGCCAGCACATGGCGGGCCTGGCGCTCGGTGACGCAGTGCAGCACCGCATCGTCCGCATAGCGTTCGAACCAGACGCTCGGGAACTCCCGGGCCATCCAGGCGTCGAACGCGTAGTGCAGGAACAGGTTCGCCAGGACGGGAGACACCGGGGCCCCTTGCGGGGTGCCGCGTTCCCGTTCCAGCAGGGAGCCGTCGGGCAGGACGAGCGGGGCGGCGAGCCACCGCCGCACGTACAAGTTCACCCATACGGCGTCGGTGTGAGCCTCCACCGCCTTGACCAGCAGGTCCCAAGGCACGCTGTCGAAGAACTTGGCGATGTCGAACTCCACCACCCAGTCCCGCTTCCAGCAGCGCTTCCGGCACCTTTCCACTGCGTCCAAGGCGGACCGTCCAGGCCGGTATCCGTAGCTGTCCGGGTGGAATACAGGGTCCACCCTTCGCATCAGATGCCGGGTCACGACGGTCTGCGCCACACGATCGGCGACAGCGGGAATGCCGAGCATTCTCGTGCCGCCTCCGTTCGGCTTGGGGATCTCCACCGCGCGCACCGGCGGCGGGAAGTACGAGCCCGATGACATACGGTTCCAGACCTTGTAGAGGTTGCCCTTCAGGTCCTTCTCGAAGTCCTCGATGCTCTGCCCGTCAACGCCGGGTGCGCCCCTATGTGACCTGACTTCCTCCCACGCCTCCTTGACTTCCCACTTCGAAATATCAAACGGCTTGATCTGAGACTTCAACTGGCCCATCGCACTCCTCCCGGGCTGCTGCCCGGTTGATGTGATCAACTCAGTCACGAACGACCCGGCCCCTTCGCTCCACCCCCGTTACAGGGGCTTCGTCACTACTACGGGCCGGTCTGCCAGCAGGGTCCGCATCGGTACTCGACCCCTTACGGTGTCCTCCGCTTGGGGCACTCCCTCTCCCCCGACCTTGCGTCAGGGCGTATCGGACCTGCCTTCTCCTGTTCCATGCGAGAGCCGCAGACCGGACTCACGTCGCCTACATGCCGGACACCACCTGGCCAATAGACGGGCACCCGCCAGGCTCATCCCGGAGTTCTTGCCACACCCCGGTTTCGATGTCGTCTGGTTTCCTTACGACACGTCAGCAGCGATTCACTTGCGTTCGTCTTTCCGATCCCCACCTGACGCCTCTTACGACGCCTTTTCCTCATCGCTCACCACGACAGTCTTCAGCTAACCTCGGCCTTTCATGACGGTCTGCCGACGGAGTCGGCAGACCGTTTCGCGTTCTGAGCCTGCTGATGGGCAGGCCGAGTGCCCGTCTGTCGCGTC
>NZ_JBVHXT010000102.1:0-3042 GCF_055569255.1 Streptomyces sp. NPDC029296 | reverse complement strand
ACGTCTGGGCCAACCCCTACGTCCGCGACACCAGCCCCGACAACCCCGCCCCCACCACCGGGGCCTGGATGCAGGAGTTCTTGGCCCGCGTCGGCGGCGAGGGCGCCGGCGACCCGGCCGTCCTCGCCGCCGCCGCGGTCGCCGCCGCCCGCGACGAGACCACCGAGCTGCACACCCTGGTCGGCGACGAGGCACGGCTGATGACCGAGGCCCTCGCGGCCGCCGGCAGCTTCGAGAAGTGGCTGCCCGGATTCGTCACGCACGCCGAGTCCGTCGCCGGCCCGCGCCCCGCCGGACGGCCCGCCGACTGACCGGACCAAGGGGGTGTCAGGGGGGTGGTCACGGGACGCCACCCCCCTTTCGCCGATCCAGACTGACCCCACCCACGGAGAGGACCACCGATGTTCGACATCGCCGCTTACGCCGGCCACCTGGGCTACGAGGGCCCCCTGGAACCCACCCTGGAGACCCTGCGCCTGCTGCACCGCAAGCACCTGGAGACGATCCCCTTCGACAACACCCTGCACGCGCACAAGGGCCTCGCCGTCTGGGACGAGGTGGAGACCGACCCCGACGTGCTCTTCGACCAGCTCGTCACCGGTCGCCGCGGCGGCGTCTGCCACGAGCTGAGCGGGCTGTTCCGCACCCTGCTGACGCGCCTCGGCTACGACGTGCTGATCCTGTCCGCGGGGATCCGCGGCGCCGGCGACCAGTACGGCCCGGACCTGGAGCACATGCTCAACGCCGTACGGATCGACGGCGAGACGTACCTGGTGGACGTCGGGTTCGTCGGCCCGTCCTTCGTCGAGCCGCTGAAGGTCTCCGAGGAGGAACAGGAGCAGAACGGCTTCCGCTTCAAGGTGGTGGACGAGGACGGCTACAAGGTCGTGCTGCGCCGGGGCGTCACCGGCGGCTGGCAGGGCGTCTACCGCTTCCGCGACCGCGAGCGCCTGCTCACCGACTGGAAGGGCTTCTCCAGCACGGTCGAGAAGGACATGGAGTGGTTCTGGGAGGGCGAACAGCTCACCGCCGGCACGAAGATCCAGGGCCGCACCAGCGACAAGGGCCAGCAGATCCTGATCGGCCGCCGCTACGTCGAGTCCAAGGACGGCGCCGAGCGGATCCGCGCCGTCATCGACAAGACCGAGTACGCGAACCTGGTGCGCGAGATCCTGCGCCAGACCGGCTGACGCCGCCCGCACGACCGAAGGGGCCGCCCGGCTGCACCGGGCGGCCCCTTCGGTCGTGCTGCGCGGGATCAGCCCGCGACGGGGGCCGGCGCGCCGAGCGACTCCCGCAACTGCCCGATGACGGCGGCCAGCCCGGCGCGGTCGGCCGCCGCCCCGTACACATAGAAGTCCGGCCGCACCAGCAGCGTGCGCGTACGGCACTCCGCCAGATACCGCAGGTACACCCCGTCGGCGTCGAGGACCTGCCCCGGCCCGGGCTCGCCGCCGCCGGCCGGCAGCACCCGCACCACCCGCGCCCCGAGCCGGTCGAGCACCGCCCGCTCCTCCCCGCCCAGCAGCGCCTCCGGGTCGTCCGCCGTCAGCAGGACGAAGCCCAGCCCCACCACCTCGTCGAACAGCGCGGTCCGCCCGCCGCCCGTCACCCGGCCCTGCGGAACCAGGTCGCCCACCGGACGGCGCGGCGCCCGGCCCGCCGCCCGCCGGTACAGCAGACCGTCCTTCAACGGCTGCACCGCGCCCTGCGGCCGGCCCCCGCCGACCCCGCGCTCCCGGGCGGCCAGCATCGACGCGTCCCGCTCGGCCGCCGCCGCCGGATCGTCCTGGCAGATGACCCGGCCCAGGTTCACCGACATGGTGATGGCGTGCTGCACATGCCCGCGGCGCTCCACCGGGTAGCTGTCCAGCAGGGTCTCGGCGGCCCGCCCGGTGAGCACCAGGTCCAGTTTCCACGCCAGGTTGGCGGCGTCCCGGAAGCCCGAGCACATGCCCTGCGCCGCGAACGGCGGCATCAGATGCGCCGCGTCACCCGCCAGCAGCAGCCGGCCCGACCGCCACCGGTCGGCGTACCGGGCGTTGAACGTGTACAGCGCGTGCCGCTCCAGCACCGCGTCGTCCGGAGTGACCCCCTGCTCGCGCAGCAACTCCCAGGCCTGCTCCGGGGTGTTCAGTTCCTCGCGGGACTCGCCGGGCACCCGCATGAACTCCCAGCGGCGGTGACCGGGGCCCGCCGACACATGGGTGCGGGGCCGGGCCGGGTCGCACACCTGGAGGTTGTTGGGTTCGTGCACGCGGGGCTCCCGCTCGGCGATGTCGCAGATCAGCCAGTCGTGGGAGAAACCCAGGTCCGTCTGGGCGGTGCCGAGCCGGTCCCGGACGAAGCTGTTGGCACCGTCACAGCCCACGATCCAGCGTGCGGTGAGGGCGAGCGGCGCCGCCTCGTCGTCGTCCCGCCCGGTGGGCCGGACCAGCAGCTCACAGCCGTCCTCGCCGGCCGTCAGACCGACCGCCTCGTGGCCGCGCAGCACCGTCAGGGAGGGCAACTCGGCGCCCCGGGCCGCCAGCGCGGCCTCCAGCCCCGGCTGGTACATCGCCGTGGAGTCGGGCCAGCCGCAGCGGCCCCGCTCCGACGCCTCGATCCGCAGCAGGCTCCGCCCCTCGGCGTTCAGCCACTCGTAGGTGCCCGACGGCTCCGAGAAGGAGGGAATGTGCGCGCCGATCCCGGCGGCGGCGAGGATACGGGCCGACTCGCTGTCGAAGTTGACCGCGCGCGGCATCGCGTACGCCGTGGGCCAGCGCTCGACGACGACGACCCGGTGGCCGCGCCGGGCCAGCAGGACGGACAGGGTCTGGCCGACCGGGCCGTACCCCACGACGAGGACATCGCTGTCGGCGAGGCCGTCCGCGGTGGTGGTGTGCATGACGTCTCCTGCGCTCCTTGGTTCGGAAAGGGCATGGGAAAACACGGGAAAGGGAAAGGGGCGGGCGGCCCTGGGCGCGGTGGTCGGCGAGGGCCGTCCACTCGGGGCGGTGGGTGAGCTTCGGGAACTCTGCCATCTCAGGCGTTCTCCTTGGG
>NZ_JBVHXT010000101.1:0-3071 GCF_055569255.1 Streptomyces sp. NPDC029296 | reverse complement strand
GCCGGGGTGGATGTCGACTGGACGGCGTGGGTGGGTGGTGGCCGGTTGGTGGATCTGCCGACGTATGCCTTCCAGCACCGGCGTTTCTGGTTGCCGGCGGGTCGTTCGGTGGTGGACGCGGCCGGGCTCGGACTGGACCCGGCGCACCATCCCCTGCTCGGAGCCGCCGTACGCCTGGCGTCACAGGACGGGTGGGTGCTGACCGGGCAATTGTCGCTGCACTCTCACCCGTGGCTGGCGGACCACGCCATCTTCGGCACCGTGCTCCTCCCCGGCACCGCCTTCGTCGAACTGGCACTGCACGCTGGTGAACAGGCCGGTTGCGAGGTGCTGGAGGAACTGACGCTGGAACGGCCGCTGGCGCTGTCGCCGGACACACTGGTGTCGGTCCAGGTCTCGGTGGGCGCCGCCGACGAGGCCGGGCGGCGGACGATCGCCGTGCACTCCCGGCCCCAGGACAGCGAGGGCGAGTGGGACCGCCACGCCGTGGGCGTCCTGGCACCCGGCACCGGCTTCTCCACGGAACGGCTGGAGACGGCGTGGCCGCCGGCCGGCGCGCAGCGCGTGGACGTGACCGAGGGCTACGACCGTCTGGCCGGAGTGGGGTACGGCTACGGGCCGACCTTCCAGGGCCTGCGCGCCACCTGGCGGGTCGGTGAGGAACTGTTCGCCGAGGTGCGACTCCCCGGCGAGGCCGACGCGTTCGGTGTCCACCCGGCCCTGCTCGACGCCGCCCTGCACGCGCTGCTCACCGACGATCTGAGAGTGCCGTTCTCGTGGGGCGGGGTGCGGCTGCACTCGGTGGGTGCCTCGGTGCTGCGGGTGCGGCTGACCCCCCAGCCGGGCGGTGCCGTGCGGGTGGCCGCGTTCGACGGGGCCGGGCTGCCCGTCGTGACCGTGGACGAACTCCGCCTGCACCCCATGTCCCGCGAGCAACTGGAGCAGGTCGGCTCGGCGGCAGCCGATCCGCTGTTCGAGGTGCGCTGGATGGACGTGCCGACGCCGGATGATGCCGGGGAACTTCCCTCGGATGTCCGGGTGGAGCATGTCCAGCCCGGCGGTGATGTGCGGGTGCGGGTCGGGGAAGCGCTGGCGTTGGTGCAGGATTTCGTGGCCGATTCCGTCGATGGGCGGCTGGTCGTGGTCACGCGGGGTGGGATGACGGGTGTGGCCGATCCGGCGACGGCCGGGGTGTGGGGGTTGCTGCGGTCGGCGCAGGCCGAGCATCCGGGTCGGATCGTCCTGGTCGACGTACCGGCCGGCGAGGACGCCGATGTGGCTGCCGTCCTCGCCCTCGGGGAACCGCAAGTGGCCGTGCTCGGCGGGCGGTTGTACGTCCCTCGGCTCTCTCCGGTCGCGGTGCGGACCCCAAGCCCGCCGGGACTGGACACGGATGGCACGGTGTTGATCACGGGTGCCGGGGGTGCGCTGGGTGGGCTGGTGGCCCGGCATCTCGTGGAGGAGTACGGGGTACGGCACCTGCTGCTGCTCGGACGGCGTGGTGGCGAGAGCGCGCGGGACCTGGTGGCGGAGTTGGGGGCCGCTGGTGCGTCGGTGCGGTTCGTGGCGTGTGATGTGGCCGATCGTGAGGCGCTGGCGGAGGTGCTGTCCCGGATACCTGCCGAGCATCCGCTCACTGGTGTGGTGCATGCGGCGGGTGTGCTGGACGACGGTGTGGTGACGGCGCTGTCGGCGGAGCGCGTGGACGTGGTGATGCGTCCGAAGGTGGACGGGGCGCGCTGGCTGCACGAGCTGACCCGGGACGCGGATCTGGCGGCGTTCGTCCTGTTCTCGTCGGCAGCGGGCGTGCTCGGCACCGCCGGTCAGGGCAACTACGCGGCGGCGAACGCCTTCCTGGACGCTTTGGCGGTGGAGCGTCGTGCCGGGGGGTTGGCGGCGACGTCGATGGCGTGGGGTTTGTGGGCCGGGGACAGTGCGATGACCGCGCATCTGGACGAGGCCGACTTGGCGCGTCTGTCGCGCACGGGATTGGCGCCGATGTCGGCGCGGCAGGGTCTGGCCTTGTTCGACGCGGCGCTTGCCGCCGACCGTGCCACCGTGGTGCCGGTCCGGCTCGACCTGCCCGGGCTGCGCGACCGCGCCACCCAGGACAAGGACGCCCTGCCCGCCGTGTTCAGGTCGCTGGTGCGGGTCCCGGTGCGCCGGGCGGTCGCGCCCGGTCCCGAGGAGTCCTCCTCGTGGGCCGACCGCATGGCGGCGCTGGACCAGGTGGAACGTGCGGCGGCGCTGGCGGAGTTGGTGGGAACGCAGGTGTCCCTGGTGCTGGGGCACGGTTCGGCCGCCTCGGTGGATCCGGAGCGGGCGTTCCGGGAGATGGGCTTCGATTCATTGACGGGGCTGGAGCTGCGGCAGCGGTTGCAGACCGCGACCGGGCTGCGGCTGCCCTCGACGCTGGTCTTCGACTACCCGACGCTCACAGCGCTCGCCGGCTATCTGGCCGAGCAGATCACGGGCACGTCCAGCGGGCCCGCCGTGCCGGTGCCGGTCGGGGGCGTCGCGGACGACGACCCGATCGTCATCGTCGGCATGGCCTGCCGGCTGCCGGGCGGGATCGACTCCCCGCGGGAACTGTGGCGGACGGTCGTAGAGGGCGTGGACGCGACCTCGGAGTTCCCCGCCGACCGCGGCTGGGACCTCGCCGGCCTCTACGACCCGGACCCGGACCACCTCGGTACCAGTTACTCCCGCCGGGGCGGCTTCCTGACCGGGGCCGGGGACTTCGACGCGGAGTTCTTCGGGATCAGTCCGCGTGAGGCGGCGGCGATGGATCCGCAGCAGCGGCTGCTGCTGGAGACGTCGTGGGAGGCGCTGGAGCGGGCCGCCATCGACCCGTCCTCGCTCCGCGGCAGCCGGACCGGCGTGTTCACCGGCCTCATGTACCACGACTACGGTTCCTGGCTCCCGGAGGCCACCGAGGACGTAGAGGGGCTGCTGATCACCGGCAACAGCGGTGGGGTGGCCTCGGGCCGGATCTCGTATCTGCTGGGTCTTGAGGGTCCGGCGATGACGGTGGATACGGCGTGTTCGTCGTCGTTGGTGGCGTTGCATCT
>NZ_JBVHXT010000100.1:0-3932 GCF_055569255.1 Streptomyces sp. NPDC029296 | reverse complement strand
ATCCACACCCTGAACGAGGCCGGCACCACCACCTACCTCGAACTCGGCCCCGACGCCGCCCTCACCCCCATGACCACCCAAACCCTCGAAGACGGTCACGCCCTCGTCACCCCCGCCCTACGACGCAACCAGAACGAGACCCACACCACCGCCCTGGCCCTCGCCGGCCTCCACACCCACGGCGTCACCGTGGACTGGCGTGCGTTCTTCGGCGTGGCGGAGGGTCACGGAGCGGTGGAGCTGCCGACGTACGCCTTCCAGCGGGAGCGCTACTGGCTCGACGGGTCCGGCCGCGCCGACGCGCCCCGGGGCGGGCGGGACGCGGAGCCCGACGAGTCCGGGTTCTGGGACGCCGTGGAGAGCGGCGACCTGGACGCGCTGGGCGCGACGCTCGGCAGCGACGACAGCGCCTCGCTGGGCGCGGCGCTGCCGATCCTCGCGGACTGGCGGCGCGGCGAACGACTGCGCACCACCCTGGACGCGTGGACGTACCGCGTCACCTGGAAGCGGCTCGCCGGGGCCCCCGAGGCGGCCCCGGGCGGCACCTGGCTCGCCGTGGTGCCGGCCGGCGCCGCGACCGGTCCGTGCGCGGCGATCCTCGACGGACTGCGGGCGCAGGGAGCCGAGTTCACGGTGTACGAGGCCGGGACCGACCCGGAGGCGTACGGCCCGGCGCTGCGGGCGGCGCTGGAGGACGCGGGCGGCGTCGGCGGAGTGCTGTCGCTGCTCGCCCTCGACACCCGCCCGCATCCGGAGCACCCCGCGGTGACGCGCGGGCTGGCCGCGCTGGCGCTGCTGCTGCCCGCGCTGGCCGAGAGCGGCACCGGGGCCCGGGTGTGGTCGCTGACCCAGGGCGCGGTGACCGGCTCCCCCGACGGCGTCGTGGAGGATCCCGCGCAGGCCCTCGTGTGGGGCTTCGGGGTGGCCGCGGCGCTGGAGTTCCCGGGGCTGTGGGGCGGCCTGGTCGACGTGCCGGGTGCCGGCGGCCTGGACCGGCGGGCGCTGCGGCGGCTGGCCGGGGTGCTGGGCGGCGCACGGGACGAGGACCAGGTGGCGGTGCGGGCCGCCGGGGTCTTCGCCCGCCGGCTGACACGGGCCCCGCAGCGCGGGGCGGCCACCGACTGGGCGCCGCGCGGCACGGTCCTGATCACGGGCGGCACCGGCGGTGTCGGCGCGCGGATCGCCCGCCGGCTGGCCCGCGCGGGCGCCGGGCACCTGGTGCTGAGCAGCCGGCGCGGCCCGGCCGCCGAGGGCGTCGCCGAACTGGTCGCGGACATCGAGGAGTCGGGCGCCGGGGTGACGGTCGTGGCCTGCGACACGACGGACCGTGCCTCGGTGGCCGCCCTGCTGGACGCCGTGCCCGGGGACCGGCCGCTGACGGCGGTGGTGCACGCGGCGGGCGCCGGCCAGTTCACGTCGGTGGCGGACACCGGCGTGCCGGAGATGGACCGGATCCTCGCCGGGAAGGTGCTGGGCGCCGCCCATCTGGACGAACTCCTCGGCGACCAGCCGCTGGACGCGTTCGTGCTGATCTCGTCGAGCGCCGGGGTGTGGGGCGGCGGCGGGCAGAGTTCGTACGCGGCGGCCAACGCCTACCTGGACGCGCTCGCCGAGCGGCGCCGTGCCCTGGGCCGGCCCGCGACCTCCGTGGCCTGGGGCTCGTGGGGCGGGGCCGGCATGGGCGCCACCGACGGGGCGGCCGAGCGGATGCGCCGGCTGGGCGTGCCGCCCATGGACCCGGAGTCGGCCGCGGCGGCGCTGCTGCGCGCGGTCGGCCGGGACGAGCCGACGCTCGTCGTCGCGGACGTGGAGTGGTCCCGGTTCGCGCCCGGCTTCACCGCGGCCCGGCCCAGCGCCCTGATCGGGGAGCTGCCGGAGGTGGCCGAGGCGCTGCGCGAGGACCCGCCGCCCGCCGCGGCCGAGGGCGCCGGCGGCTCGTTCGCCCGGCGGGTGGCCGCCCTCCCGGAGGGCGAGCGCACCGGATTCGTGCTGACGGCGGTGTGCGAGGCGGCGGCGGCCGTCCTCGGGCACGCCTCGGGCACCGCGATCGCCGCCGACCGCTCCTTCAAGGAACTGGGCTTCGACTCGATGACCGCCGTGGAGCTGCGCAACCGGCTGGGCGCGGTCACCGGAGTCCGGCTGTCGGCGACGCTGGCGTTCGACCACCCCACCCCGCAGCGGCTCGCCGCGCATCTGCTGACCGAGCTGACGGGCGGCACGGACGCGGCGGCGGCACCGGTGGCGGCGGCACGGGCCGCACTGGAGGACGACCCGATCGTGGTCGTGTCGATGGCCGGACGCTTCCCCGGCGGCCTGGACTCGCCGGAGGAGTTGTGGCGCTTGCTCGCCGAGGGCCGTGACGCGATCTCCGACTTCCCCGCCGACCGGGGCTGGGACATCGAGGGACTGTACGACCCGGAGCCGGGCACCCCGGGCCGGACGTACTCGGTCAAGGGCGGCTTCCTGCGCGGCGCCGACCGGTTCGACGCGGCCTTCTTCGGGATCTCGCCGCGCGAGGCGCTGGCCATGGACCCGCAGCAGCGGGTGATCCTGGAGACCGCCTGGGAAGCGTTCGAGCGGGGCGGCATCGATGTGCACGCGCTGCGCGGCAGCCGGACCGGCGTGTTCGTCGGCGCCTTCCACACCGGGTACGCGGTCGGCGCGGACCACGAGGAGATCGAGGGCTACACCGCGACCGGCAACCAGCCGAGCGTGCTGTCGGGCCGGGTGGCGTACACCTTCGGTTTCGAGGGCCCGGCGGTCACCGTGGACACCGCCTGCTCGTCGTCGCTGGTCGCGCTGCACCTAGCGGCGAAGGCGGTACGGGACGGCGAGTGCGAGCTGGCGCTCGCGGGCGGGGTGACGATCCTCGCCACCCCGGACGGCTTCGTGGAGTTCTCCCGGCAGCGCGGGCTGGCCGCCGACGGCCGCTGCAAGGCGTTCGCGGCGGCGGCCGACGGCACCGGCTGGTCGGAGGCGGCGGGCCTGCTGCTCGTGGAGCGGCTGTCGGACGCCCGGCGCAACGGGCACCAGGTTCTCGCGGTGCTGCGCGGCTCGGCCGTCAACCAGGACGGCGCCTCCAACGGGCTCACCGCCCCCAACGGCCCGGCCCAGCAGCGGGTCGTCCGCCAGGCCCTCGCCGACGCCAACCTCTCCCCCGCCGACGTGGACCTGGTCGAGGCGCACGGCACGGGCACCCGGCTCGGCGACCCGATCGAGGCGCAGGCCCTCATCGCCACCTACGGCCAGGACCGCGCGGAGCCGGTGTGGCTGGGCTCCTCCAAGTCCAACATCGGCCACTCCCAGGCAGCGGCCGGCGTCACCGGCATCATCAAGGTGATCATGGCGATGCGGCACGGTGTCATGCCGAAGACGCTGCACATCGACGCGCCGACGCCGCACGTGGACTGGTCGGCGGGCGCGGTGGAGCTGCTGACGGAGGCCCGCCCCTGGCCGGAGACCGGCCGCCCGCGCCGGGCCGCCGTGTCCTCCTTCGGCGTCAGCGGCACCAACGCCCACGTCATCATCGAGCAGCCGCCCGCCGAGGACGGAGCGGAACCGGTCACCGACGCGCCCGAACTCCCGGTGCTCGACTGGCAGTTGTCGGCCCGCACCCCGCAGGCGCTGCGGGCGCAGGCGGAGCGACTGCTCGCCTTCGTCCGGGAGCCGGACGCCCCCGGCGCCCGGGACATCGCCCTGGCACTGGCCCGGCGTCCCGCGCTGGAGCAGCGCGCGGTGGTCGTGGGCGCGGACCGCGAGGCCTTGGTGTCGGGCCTGGCCGCCCTCGCGGCGGGCACCCCGGCGCCCGGCACGGTGACCGGTACGGAGGGCCACCGCAAGCTGGCCGTGCTGTTCACGGGGCAGGGTGCCCAGCGGGCCGGGATGGGCCGCGAACTGTACGACGCCTTCCCGGTGTTCGCCCAGGCCTACGA
>NZ_JBVHXT010000099.1:0-4523 GCF_055569255.1 Streptomyces sp. NPDC029296 | reverse complement strand
GGGGGGGGGGAGGGGGGGGGGGGGGGGGGGGGGGGGGGGGGGGGGGGGGGGGGGGGGGGGGGGGGGGGGGGGGGCCCGGTCCGCCCCCCGCCGCCGCGCGAGCGGCGGCCTTGATCGAGTAGAGAAAGTCGTAACACGCCTCGCCACAACACCCGCCGCGCGGCGGTCTCTACGCGTGCACGCGTGTGCACGTGCACCTGTGCACGCCAATCGCGCGCGAGGCCCCGGATTCGACACGCTCGTGCGCCACGACGATGCCCGCGCCGACGCGGAGCGACCACACCGGCAGATCCGGATCGCGGCAGCAGCTGCTCCCCGGCGACCACGACCAGGAGCACGGTCCGCTCACGCGCCCGCGGCTGCGACGGCGGCGGTACGGCGGCTCGCCCATCCGGCCGGCGCACCCGGCGACCGGACCCGAGCAGACCCACCCTCCCCTCCCCGCCGCTCTGCCCGACAGCACCGCCGAGCCGCCGCAGTCGGCAACGGCGGCGCCACGTAAACCGCCCACGGTTGCCGCCTGGTGGTGACGGTCGGTGGTTACTTACTCCTTCCCGACCGCCCTCACGCGCGCGTCACGCGCGCGCGTTGGGACCCCCGACTCCCGTGCCCTGCCCCGGTGATGAGGAAGTGAGTAATCACGCTCCGTGGCGGGGGTGCTCGGCTCGCGGAAGTAATCCCAGGATTACTTCCGCGCGTCCGGATTGGAGGCTCTGTGCGCCCGTCTCCGGGCCTCGGAGGGTGGGGGCGGGCCGATGAGTCATCTGAGGGTCTGCGGGGCGCCGAGAGGGACCTCCAACGCCCGCACGCCCGGACGCCCGCACGCCCTTACGCGTGTGGGCGCGCACGGCACGCGCGGCACGCGGCACGCCCGGCACGCGGTGGACCCTCTGACGGCCACGTCCTCACGCGCGTGTGCGCGACTGGGCGCCTGGGCGAGTGGGCGCCTGCGCGTTGGGGCAGCAGAAAGCCCCGCCCGGATCGATCCGGGCGGGGCTTCAGGACGCTGTGGCCTACAGGAGGTCGCTCGCGAACCGGATGATCGTGGAGCCGTTCATCACCCGGACGGCAACCTCCACGATCCGTCCGTCAGCCAGGTACACGGTCCTGATCACCTGCGTGATGGATACGAAGTCGCCGGTGAGGCCCAGGGAGTGCTTCTCCGCGTCGGTGGCGTGACGGGACGTCACCTCCTCCAGCACTCGGGCCTGCGGCGATCCAAGTCGCTCTGCCGCCAGCTCTCGTGATCCTCCGGTGGAGGTCGGCTCAGCCAGTTCTGGCGTGGCCTCCACGACCTCCGGCAGGTAGTACGACGACGACAGGTGCACCGGGGTGCCGTTCCGGCTCACCACGCGGCGCCGAACGTGGACGGGAGTTCCCGGTGCCACGCCGAGCCGGGATGCGACGGTCTCGTCGGCGCCCACGGTGCCGACCTCCAGGATCCGTGAGGACTCGGTCGGTTCCAGGGCTCGGCCCGTGGCGGCGTGAGCCTGGACCCGGGCCGCGATCGTCGGGCTTCCCGGGAGGGCCACGACGGTGCCGGCACCGCTGCTTGCCCGGGTGAGTCCCTCCGCCTGGAGCGTCCGGTACGCCCTGTTAGCCGTCGCGATGGACACCGACCAGGTCTCCATCACCTCCCGGAGGGTGGGCAGCCGGTCGCCAGGGGCCAGGTTGCCGCTCTTGATCTGCTGGCGGTAGTGCTCGGCAATCTCCGCGTAGCCAGCCATTTCGTCACTCCTCCCCGATAAACGCTCTGCTTGTATTGCTCTTACTCTACCTCTTGCTCTACCTTTTCCCCAGAGCACGGCACTACAAGAGAGTGTGCCCGGCCAGGGAGGCACCCCTGACCGGGCCGCCGGATCTGATCGCATAGGAGGAGATCCGACATGACGATCCTCGCAGGTAGTGAGCCGATTCCCGCGTCCGTGGCGGCCATCTACGCCTCGGCCGCCGCCCGGATGCACGTTGTCCCGCGCGGTCCGCAGCACGGCGTCTCGGAGTTCGGCGAGACTCTTCCGCCCGGCCAGGCGGAGGAGGAGGGATGCGAGCGGGTGGAGACCCGGCTCTCCCTCTACCTCTCGGCCGATGACCTGCTGGGTGCCTACTGGGACGCCACGGCGCTCTGGGAGACCGGCCCGGAGGTCATCGAGCAGATGACGCCCGATCAGCTCCGGTGGCACATCATCTCCAGCCTCGTGATCGCGGGCGGCCCCGGCAGCCCGAAGGTCAGCCGCCTCGCGGCGGAGGCACGTGCCTGCGGCCGCCGGGGAGAGCCCGAGGTCCAGCGCCTAGTCGCCGTCGGCTGCCGGGCCATCAAGCGCGCGTTCGGCATCACGGTGCCGCAGTCCTGACGCAGACACGACGAAGCCCCGCCGGCATCCCGGCGGGGCTTCCTTCGGTCCGTCAGACCACACCCGCCTCACGGGGCTTCGGGAGTGGCAGAGGGATCGGTCGGCCCAACTGATGCTTGGATCGCAGGCAGCACAAAGCGAAGCGGCCCGGGCGTAGGACCCCGGACCGCTTCTTGGAAGTCCAGCCCATCGGTTCGCAGCCAACTGACAGGACTTATGACCAGAGTACGAGAGATCACGTCCGCTGTTCCAGAGGCGGCGGCCGCCACGCGGTCTGCAGTTGCGCCGCTTACCCCCCGGCGTGAGCGCAGTGGCCCCATGACAGTCACCGGCCCCCGCTGCCACTGCGGCACCCCGATCACCCACACACCGGGCAAAAGGCCTCGCGTCTACTGCTCCGAGACATGCCGGTCGGCCGCCCGCCGGGCGATCGCGCGCGGCGAGTCGATCACCCCCACGACCGGTGAGGCCGGACGGCCTGAGCCCAAATCCGGTCGGCGCCTTGGTACTACCGGAGAAACTGCAACCCGTGCAGGTCAGAGCCCTGCGGCGGCGACCGGAAATGGGTCCGGAGCGACCGGACGGGACGCTCGCTGGACCCTCCGTGAGGGCCTGTGGCGGGTCACCCACGACAAGGGCCTGAAGGGCTGCGGACGGTCCGCCATCGCGGGCGGCGTCGGCGTCGTCCTCAACGGCGGAGTCGCCCATATGACCGGCCTGGTCACGTGCGGGAAGATCCACCTGTGCCCGGTCTGCTCCGCCAAGATCCGGGCAGCCCGGTCGGAGGAGATCGACACCGTGACGGCCGCCTGGCAGGCCGCCGGTCACGGACTCGCGATGATGACCCTCACCCTGCGGCACTACCGGCGGATGCCGCTCGGCACCCTCCGCAAGGGCAAGCGCTCCGGGCTGGTCGCGGTCCAGCACGACGCCTGGATCACGGCGTTCGGCAGCCGGGCCGGGAAGATGTGGCAGCGCCTGCAGACCGACCACGGTGTGCTCGGCTACGTCCGGGTCTGGGAGTGCACGCAGGGCGAACACGGCTGGCACCCGCACTTCCACGTCCTGCTGTTCCTCGACCGGCCGTGGAGCCGCGACAGGGCCGACTCCTTCGAGGCTGCCGCCCGTGAGCGCTGGATCCGGTCTGTCGAAAAGGCCGGCGGCTACCGGCCCAACGACCGGGGCCTGAAGGTCGACATCCCCCGACCCGAAGACGCCCAGCAGTTCAGCCGCTACCTGTTCAAGAACCAGGACGGCAAGGCGCGGTTCGAGCGCTGGGCGCCCGGCGCCGAGCTGGCCCGCGCCGACCTGAAGCGCGGTCGCGACGGCTCACGCATGCCGTTCGAGGTGGCCGAGGGGGCGGCGGCCGGGCTCGCCGACGACGTGCCGCTGTGGCACGAGTACGAGTACGGCGTCTACGGGATCCGCGCCATGTACTGGTCGAACGGCCTGCGGGCGCTGCTGGCCGATCTGGTCGACCTGGACGACCGGACGGACGAGGAGATCGCGGCCGAGGACGTCGGCGGTGAGGGCCTGGCGCTCATCCCCGCCGAGACCTGGTACCGGTCGGTGATCCGGTACCGGGGCCGCTCCCTCGACCTGCTCCGGGCAGCCGAGGACGGAGGACTCGGAGCGGTCCGCTACCTGGTCGAGTCATGGGGCCTGGTCTGGGGTCGGGACGTGCTCGACGCGCCCTCGCCATCGGCGAACTGACCACCCCGGTCGCCCAACTGGCGCCGCCGGGGGACCGGTCCGCCGGCGGTCCGTGCGCGGGGGTCGTCGTGCTCCTGGTCCTGGTGCTCGTCGCCGACGATCCGCTCGACGGGCAGCAGCCCGCGGGCGCGGAGGTCGGCGGCATCGGGGAGATGGAGTCCCTGCAGGGTGGTGTGGAGATCGGCCTCGCTGGCGCTGATGCGTCGCGTGCCGTTGGGACCGGTGCCGAGTGGGCGTCGGGTGCTCATGACGGGAGTCTGCTCTCGATCCGCAGCAGTCGCACGGGCGGGCCGAGGACGGCGCCGGGAGCGGGCCGAAGGCAGGAGCGGACGGGCGCCGGTCCGGGCCGCGGGGGGGGGGGGGGGGGGGGGGGGGGGGGGGGGGGGGGGGGGGGGGGGGGGGGGGGAAGAAAACAAAGGAGGGGCGGGGGGTGGGGGTGTTGTGGTTTGTGTTCGGTTG
>NZ_JBVHXT010000098.1:0-5404 GCF_055569255.1 Streptomyces sp. NPDC029296 | reverse complement strand
GCGACCGCATCCTCGCGGATCTCGCGGACCTTGAGCCGGTGTCGCCGAGGATTCCGTTCTACTCGGCGGTGACCGCGGAGCGTGTGGAGACGGCTTCTCTGGATGCCGCGTACTGGTATACGAATCTGCGGCAGACGGTTCGTTTCGAGGAGACGGTGCGGCTGCTGCTGGCGGATGGTTTCGATGCGTTTATCGAGGCCAGTGCCCATCCTGTTCTGACGGCGCCGGTGGAGGGCACGGTGGAGGACGCGGCGGTCGTCCTGGGCACCCTGCGGCGTGACGAGGGCGGTCTGCGCCGCTTCACCACCGCCCTCGGCGAGGCGTACGCCAACGGCCTCGCCATCGACTGGACACCCCTCATAGGCGCCACCTCCCCGACCGACATCGACCTCCCCACCTACCCCTTCGAGCACCAGCACTTCTGGCTGGAGCGCACCCCCGCCACCGGCGACGCGCGCGAACTCGGCCTCGCCGGGGCGGATCACCCCCTCCTGGGTGCTGCCGTGCGACTCGGCGGCGAACAGGGTGCCGTACTCACCGGCCGAGTCTCCTTGCGAACCCACCCGTGGCTGCGGGACCACGCCGTCGCCGGGACGGTACTGCTGCCGGGCACGGCATTCGTGGAGCTGGCGATACGCGCCGGGGACGAGGTCGACTGCGGACGTGTCGCGGAACTGACCCTGGAAGCACCGTTGGTGATCCCCGAGCAGGGCTCCGCACAGCTCCAGGTGGTGGTCGAGACTCCCGGCGAGGACGGGGAGCGTGCCGTATCCGTGTACGGACGTGCCGAGCGCGGCGGCGCCCTCGACGACGCGTGGACCCGGCACGCGTCCGGTGTCCTGGCGCCGGCCCCCGACGACCGGACGGACAGCCTCGGAACCTGGCCGCCCGCGGGAGCCGAGCCCATTGCCCTGGACGACTTCTACTCCGCCCTGGCGGACACGGGATACGGCTACGGCCCGGCGTTCCAGGGACTGCGCACCGCCTGGCGGTCGGGCGACGACGTGTACGCCGAAGTCACCCTCCCCGCCGAACCGGCTGCGCAGGCCACACTGTTCGGGCTGCACCCGGCGCTCCTCGACGCCGCCCTGCACGCCGCCTCCCGCAGCGGCTTGGGCTCTGCGCCCACCGGCACGGTCAGGCTGCCTTTCGCCTGGTCGGACGTCACCCTGCACGCGTCCGGCGCGACCTCGCTACGTGTCCGGCTCACCGTCACAGGACCGGAGACGCTGGGGGTCCTCGCGACCGACACATCCGGCCAACCGGTGCTCTCGGCACGTGGCCTGACGGTCCGTCCATTGCCGCTCGACCGGCTCGACCTCGTACACCATCCCGCTGAAGAGGCGCTCTTCCGCGTCGACTGGACCCAGGTCGAGGTGGACGGGACGGTCCGGACGAACGACCAGGTCTGGGCGGTTCTCGGTGACACCGCCGACGCCACGGCCGCTCTCCTGCGTGACGCGCACATCGCTGCCGAGCCGTACGCCGACCTGCGTGCGGTGAGCGCGTCCGAGGGAGCCGCGCCTGACGTGGTGGCGGTGATCCTGGCCGACTCGGACGACACGCGCGGAGAGGTGCTGGAGACCCTGGGCGGTCTCTTGGCCTTCGTCCAGGAATGGCTCTCCGACGAGTACTTAGCCGCGTCCCGCCTGTTGGTGGTGACCCGTGGCGCCGTACAGACCGGGCACGGGGCCGACGGCGTGGACCTCACCCATGCCCCGGTCTGGGGGCTGATGCGTACCGCGCAGAACGAGCACCCGGAGCGGTTCGTCCTCGTCGACCTCGACCCGGCGGACCAGTCGGCCACGGCCCTCGTGACGGCACTCGACTGCGGGGAACCCCAGGTGGCCGTGCGTGACGGCGCCCTGTGGACCCCCCGGCTCGCGCGCACCACCTCCAGCGCCGCCCTGCTGCCCCCGCTCTCCGGACCCTGGCGTCTGGAGACGAGGGCCGGCGCCGGCACGCTGTCCGACCTGGCCCTCCTGCCCGCCCCGACGGCACAGCGGGAACTGGGCCCGGTCGACATCCGGATCGATGTTCACGCGGCCGGCATCAACTTCCGCGACGTACTCATCGGACACGGCATGGTGCCCGGCCAGACCGGCATGGGCAGCGAAGGGGCCGGTGTCGTCACCGAGATCGGCTCCGAGGTGACCGGACTCGCCGTGGGCGACCGGGTGTTCGGAATGTTCCGAGACGCCTTCGGGCCGGTAGTCGTGGCCGACAGCCGGATGACGGCAGTCCTCCCCGCGACGTGGTCGTTCGAGCAGGGCGCGTCGGTGCCGGTGGCCTTCCTGACGGCCTACTACGGACTCGTGGAGCTGGGTGAACTTCAGTACGGCGAGCGGGTGTTGGTGCACGCAGGTGCGGGCGGGGTCGGCATGGCGGCGATCCAGGTCGCGCGTCATCTCGGCGCCGAGGTGTTCGCGACGGCGAGCGAGGGCAAGTGGGACGCGCTGCGGGCGATGGGCCTGGACGACGCGCACATCGCGAGTTCCCGCACGCTCGACTTCGAGCAGAAGTTCGCTGACGGAGTGGACCTGGTGCTCAACTCCCTCACAGGGGAGTTCATCGACGCCTCGCTGCGGCTGCTCTCGGCCGATGGCCGGTTCCTGGAGATGGGCAAGACGGATATCCGGGATGCGGTCGAAGGGGTGTCGTACCGGGCGTACGACTTGCTGGAGGCGGGCCCCGAACGCATCGGGAAACTGCTGAGTGAGGTGATGCCGCTCTTCGCCGCCGGGGTGCTGGCACCGGTCGCCGTGCGGTCGTTCGATGTGCGGCGGGCGCCGGAGGCGTTCCGGTTCATGTCGCAGGCCAGGCACATGGGCAAGCTGGTCCTTCGGATGCCCAGGCGGCTCGATCCGGACGGTACGGTCCTGATCACGGGCGGTACCGGCACGCTGGGCAAGCTGGTGGCGCGGCATCTGGTCGAGGAACACGGGGTGCGGAACCTCGTGTTGCTGAGCCGTAGCGGCGGTGAGGTCCCTGAGGGGCTGGACGCACAGGTCGTCGTCGAAGCCTGCGACGTGTCCGACCGGGAGGCACTCGCCGCCGTCCTGGAGCGGATACCCACCCCTCTGACCGGCGTCGTCCACGCGGCGGGTGTACTGGACGACGGTCTCATCGAGTCACTGACCCCCGAGCGCCTCGAACGCGTCCTGCGCGCCAAGGTCGACGGCGCGGTGAACCTCCACGAACTCACCGCGGACCACGACCTCGCCGCGTTCGTCCTGTTCTCCTCCCTCGCCGGAATCCTCGGCAATGTCGGCCAGGCCGGCTACGCCGCCGCCAACACCTTCCTCGACGCGCTCGCACGGCAACGGCACGCGGCCGACCTTCCCGCGTCCTCCGTGTCCTGGGGGTTGTGGGAGCCGGCCAGCGCCATGACCGGCGGGCTGGGCCGACAGGACCTGGCGCGGATGCGGCGTTCCGGCGTCGTCGCCATGTCGGCCGAGGAAGGGCTCGCCCTCCTCGACGCCGCCCTGAACGTCGACGAACCACACCTCGTGGCCGTCCGCTTCGACCAGGTCGCGCTGCGCACCCAGGCAACCGGTGGGTCGATGCCCAGGCTGCTCCAGAGGATCGTGCGGGCCCGGGAAGTGCGCCGAGCCGTCGAGGCCGTCGCCACTGGACGGGACAACCCTCTGGCCCGTGAACTCGAAACGCAGCCCACGTCCGAACAGACGCGCATCCTGCTCGACCTCGTCCGCACCCACATAGCCACCGTCCTCGGACACACCTCCACCGGGTCGACGGACGCCGAACGCAGCTTCAAGGACCAAGGGTTCGACTCGCTGACCTCCGTGGAACTCCGCAACCGGCTCAACGCGGCCACCGGTCTCCGACTGCCCACCACCCTCGTCTTCGACCACCCGACCCCGCGCGCCCTCGCGGACTTCCTCCGCATCGAGCTGCTCGGCACCGAGGACGCCGACGACGGCCGCGCCATCGTCCCGGCCACAACGCTGCCGACGGACCATGAGCCGATCGCGATCGTCGGTATGGCCTGCCGCTTCCCGGGAGGCGTCGAGTCCCCTGAGGATCTGTGGCGGCTCGTCGCGGAAGAGCGTGACGCGATCACGGACTTCCCGACCGACCGGGGCTGGGACATCGACGGCATCTACGACCCCGACCCCGGCCGGCACGGAAAGAGCTATGTCCGCTCCGGCGGGTTCCTCGACTCCGTCGCCGACTTCGACGCCGAGTTCTTCGGGATCTCCCCCCGCGAGGCCCTCGCCATGGACCCCCAGCAGCGCCTGCTGATGGAGTCCTCGTGGGAAGCCGTCGAACGTGCCGGCATCGACCCCGCGACCCTGCGCGGCAGCCAGACCGGCGTGTTCTTCGGGATGCTGGCCAAGGACTACGCCACACGTCTCGACCGCACCCCCGAGGACGTCGAGGGCTACCTCGGCACCGGCAACGCCAGCAGTGTCGGCTCGGGACGGGTCGCGTACACCTTCGGCCTCGAAGGCCCTGCCGTGAGCGTCGACACCGCCTGCTCCTCTTCGATGGTCAGCCTCCACCTGGCCGTGCAGGCGCTGCGGAACGGCGAATGCTCGATGGCCCTCGTCGGCGGTGTCAGCGTGATGCCGACGCCGGGGCTGTTCGTCGAGTTCAGCCGACAGCGCGGGCTTGCCGCCGACGGCCGCAGCAAGGCGTTCTCGGACGCGGCGGACGGCACGAGCTGGTCCGAAGGCGTGGGCGTCCTGCTCGTCCAGAGGCTGTCCGACGCCCAGCGCGAAGGGCACCGCGTCCTCGCCGTCGTCCGGGGCAGCGCCACCAACCAGGACGGCGCGAGCAACGGGCTCGCCGCGCCGAGCGGTCCCTCGCAGCAGCGGGTGATCCGGCAGGCGCTCGCGAACGCACGGCTGAGCGCACGGGACGTCGACGCCGTCGAGGCGCACGGTACGGGCACGACGCTCGGGGACCCCATCGAGGCTCAGGCGATCATCGCCACGTATGGGCAGGGGCGCGATGCCGGTCGACCGCTGTGGCTCGGGTCGTTGAAGTCGAACCTTGGTCATGGGCAGGCTGTCTCCGGTGTTGCCGGGGTCATCAAGACGGTCATGGCGCTCAGGGCGGGCGTGTTGCCCAAGACGCTGCATGTCACTGAGCCGACCTCGCATGTGGACTGGTCTGCCGGGGCGGTGGAGCTGCTCACCGAGGCGCGGGAGTGGCCCGAGACCGGGCGTCCCCGTCGTGCGGGCGTGTCGTCGTTCGGGATCAGTGGGACGAACGCGCATGTGATTGTGGAGGAGGCTCCTGGGGCTCCTGCGGCGGGTGACGCTGCTGAGGTGCCTGCTGACGTGCCTGCCACTGGTGGCGTGCCTGCCGTTGGTGGTGTGTTGCCGTTTGTGGTGTCGGGGCGTTCGGTGGCGGGGTTGAAGGCTCGGGCTGGGCA
>NZ_JBVHXT010000097.1:0-5406 GCF_055569255.1 Streptomyces sp. NPDC029296 | reverse complement strand
CGGATGATCGAGATCCGCAAACAGAACCCCGCCTTCGGACTCGGCTCCTACACCGAACTGCCGTCCTCCAACCCGGCGGTGCTCGCCTTCCTGCGCGAGTACGAGGACGACCTCGTGCTGTGCGTGCACAACTTCTCCCGCTTCGCCCAGCCCACGGAGCTGGACCTCAGCCGGTTCGGCGGGCGGCATCCCGTCGAGCTGTTCGGCGGGGTGCGGTTCCCGGCCATCGGCGAACTGCCGTATCTGCTCACCCTCGCGGGGCACGGCTTCTACTGGTTCCGGCTGCGCGGCGAACCCGCGTAACCCGCGGCCCGGCGGGGCGGTTTCCACCGCCCCACCCGGGGCACTCCTCAGTGACACCCCGACGACTCCCCGGGGAAAGGACGTGACGCCATGGCGGCAACGGTCACCCCCTCCGGCACCACAGGTTCACTCCTCGCCTCGCTCGATCCCCTGCTGCGCGCCTGGCTGCCCCGGCAGCGCTGGTTCGCGGGCAAGGGGCGCCCGGTCACCGGCTTTACCCCGGTGGCCGTCACCGAACTGCTGCCGCCCGGCGGCCGACTGGGCCTGTACCACCTGCTGCTGCGGGTCCACCAGCCGTCCGCGCCGGGCGGGGAGACACACCCCGGCGACTGCTACCAGCTCCTCGTCGGCGTGCGCGAGGCGCTGCCGCCCCGGCTGGCACCCGCGCTGATCGGACACGTCACCGAGGGTCCGCTCGCCGGGTCCACGGTGTACGACGCGCTCTACGACCCCCGGCCCGCCGACCTGCTGCTGGAGGCCCTGCGCGGCCGGACCCGGGTCGGCGTGCTGCGCTTCGACCGCGACGCGCGCCAGGAGATACGGCCGAACCTCGTGGCCCGGCTGATGACCGCCGAGCAGTCCAACTCCTCGGTGGTCTACGGAGATACGTTCATCCTCAAGGTGCTGCGCCGGGTGGTGCCCGGCGTCAACCCCGATCTGGAGCTGCCGCTCGCCCTGGCCCGCGAGGGCTGCCCCCGGGTGCCCGCGCCGACGGGCTGGCTGCGGGCCGAGCCGGGCGGGGAGCCGTATGTGCTCGCCGTGCTCCAGCCCTATGTCAGCGGGGCGGGCGACGGCTGGGAGCTGGCGCTGCGCGAGCTGGCCAAGGGCGAGGACTTCGCGGCGGAGGCGCACGCGCTCGGCCGGGCCACCGCCGAGGTGCACACCGCGCTCGCCCGGGCCCTGCCCACCGTCACCCTCGGCCGCACCCAGCTGGAGCTGCTGGTCGACGGCATGACCGAGCGGCTGGCGGCGGCCGTGCGGGCGGTGCCGGCCCTGACGCCGTACGAGCCCGGGCTGCGCTCGGCCTACACGGCGCTCGCCGGCCTCGCCGCCGAGGGCCGCACCTGGACCGCCCAGCGGGTGCACGGCGATCTGCACCTGGGGCAGTGCCTGCGGGCGCCGACCGGCGAGTGGGCGCTGATCGACTTCGAGGGTGAGCCGGCCCGGCCGCTGGCGGAGCGGCGCATGCCGCAGCCGCCGGTGCGGGACGTCGCCGGGATGCTCCGCTCCTTCGACTACGCGGCCCACTCGGTCCGCCCGCCCGCCCGGGACTGGGCGCACGCCTGCCGGGCGGCCTACTGCTCCGGGTACGCGGAGGCCGCCGGCCGCGATCCGCGCACCGATCCGGTGCTGCTGCGGGCCTACGAGACCGACAAGGCGGTCTACGAGGCCGTCTACGAGGCCCGGCACCGGCCCGACTGGCTGCCCGTACCGATGTCGGCGATCCGCCGCCTCGCCGCGTCCGATCCGACCTGACCGATTCTCGTCCGGGAGACTCACTCGTGACGTCCAAGAAGCCGGCCGCCGGGAACACCCCCGGCACGGCCGGGAACCAGACAGCCGGGAACACCACGGCCGGGGGGAAGCCCCAGGCAGCGCGGGCGCGCACCCGGCAGGTGCCCGCCCAGTCGCCGCCGCCCGGGCTGGAGGCCACCCCCGCCCCCGTCGTCTCCGCCGTCTCCGCCGCCCTCGACGCCGACGACCGCGAGCGGCTGCTGCACGGCACCCACCACGATCCGCACACCGTCCTCGGCGCCCACCGGGTCCCCGGCGGGGTCGCCTTCCGCGTCTTCCGCCCGTACGCCCGGGCCGTCACCGTGGACTGCGGCGAGCTGCGCGCCCGCCTGCACGACGACGGCGGCGGCTTCTTCTCCGGCCTGCTCCCGCTCGCCGAGGTCCCCGGCTACCGGCTGCTCGTCACGTACGACGGCGCGGCCCTGGAGACCGAGGACCCCTACCGCTTCCTGCCCGCCCTCGGCGAGCTGGACCTGCACCTGATCGGCGAGGGCCGGCACGAGCAGCTGTGGCAGGCGCTCGGCGCACGCGTCCTCACCCACCAGGGCGTCACCGGCACCCGGTTCGCGGTGTGGGCGCCGAACGCGCGGGGCGTCCGGGTCACCGGCGGCTTCAACTTCTGGGACGGCACCGGCTTCCCGATGCGGTCGCTGGGCGGCACCGGGGTCTGGGAGCTGTTCGTGCCGGGGATCGGGGAAGGGGAGCTGTACAAGTTCGAGATCACCCGCCCGGACGGTTCGCACACCCTGCGCGCCGACCCGATGGCCCGCCGCACCGAGGTGCCGCCCGCGACCTCCTCGGTCGTGGACGTCTCGCACCACGAGTGGGGCGACGCCGAGTGGCTGGCGCACCGCGCGGACACCCCGGTGCACGAGGCCCCCTTCTCCGTCTACGAGGTTCACCTGCCGTCCTGGCGGCCCGGGCTGTCGTACCGCGAGCTGGCCGGGGAGCTGACGGCGTACGTCCGGGAGACGGGCTTCACGCACGTGGAGCTGATGCCGGTCGCCGAGCACCCCTTCGGCGGCTCGTGGGGCTACCAGGTCACCGGGTACTACGCCCCGACGGCCCGCCTGGGCACCCCCGACGACTTCAAGTACCTGGTGGACCGGCTGCACCAGGCCGGCATCGGGGTGCTGATGGACTGGGTGCCGGCGCACTTCCCGCGCGACGAGTGGGCGCTGGCCGCCTTCGACGGGCTGCCGCTGTACGAACCCCAGGACCCGGCGCGGGCCGCCCATCCGGACTGGGGCACGCTGGAGTTCGACCTCGGCCGGCGCGAGGTGCGCAACTTCCTGGTGGCGAACGCCGTGTACTGGTGCGAGGAGTTCCACATCGACGGGCTGCGGGTGGACGCGGTCGCCTCGATGCTCTACCTGGACTACTCGCGGGACTCCGGGCAGTGGACGCCCAACGAGCACGGCGGCCGGGAGAACCTGGACGCGGTGTCCTTCCTCCAGGAGATGAACGCCACCGTCTACCGGCGCTGTCCGGGCGTGGTCACCATCGCCGAGGAGTCCACGGCCTGGGACGGTGTCACCCGCCCCACCCACCACAGGGGCCCGAGCGGCTTCGGCGGGCTCGGCTTCGGCCTGAAGTGGAACATGGGCTGGATGCACGACTCGCTCCAGTACATGAGCCACGATCCCGTGCACCGCGGGTACCACCACCACGAGATGACGTTCTCGATGGTGTACGCCTACAGCGAGAACTACGTCCTGCCGATCTCCCACGACGAGGTGGTGCACGGCAAGGGGTCCCTGGTGTCGAAGATGCCGGGCGACTGGTGGCAGCAACGCGCGAACCACCGCGCCTACCTGGGCTTCATGTGGGCCCACCCCGGCAAGCAGCTGCTGTTCATGGGGCAGGAGTTCGCGCAGGGCGCCGAGTGGTCCGAGGCGCGCGGGCCGGACTGGTGGCTGCTGGATCCGGCATACGGCGCGGCGGCGGACCACCGGGGCGTGCGGGACCTCGTCCGGGACCTGAACACGGTGTACCGGGCGGCCCCGGCGCTGTGGCAGCGGGACACCGACCCGGCGGGCTTCGAGTGGATCGCCGGGGACGCGGCGGACGACAACGTCTTCGCGTTCCTGCGCCGCGCCGCCGACGGCACCCCGCTGCTCGCGGTCTGTCACCTGGCGCCGGTGGTCCGCTCCGACTACCTCGTCGGGGTGCCGGAAGATGTCCCGGCGTGGGTGGAGGTGCTGAACACCGACGCGGCGCGGTACGGCGGCAGCGGCGTGACCCACCCGGACCCGGTCAAGCCGGAGCCGCGGGGCGCGCACGGCCGCCCCGCGAGCCTCCGGCTGACCCTGCCCCCGCTGGCCACCGTGTGGCTGCGGCCGGCGTAGCGAGGTCAGTCAAATGTTGTCACTCACCATCACCATCACCCTCCAAAGAGGCCACTGCTCCACAATTTTCGATCATCATAGGTTCATAGGATGAGAAGGTCTTGAGTGATCCCATACTCTGCTTGACGCCGAGGGCAGAGTATGGAGTACAGATCATGCAAGATGCTTTCAAGTGCGTTACGGAGCACGTTCGAACCGCTTTCGAAAATGAACCCGTTTGTGTCCATGTAGGCAATGCACAAGAGTGCGAAATCAAGCGCCACCCCTCGTACGACGAGTTCCGCTCCAAGGCAGTGGTCGCGCGAGCGGCGCGGTCGGCGAGGTCACGCCTGTGGGACTCCATGGTGGCCATGGGACGGCTGTCCGACATGCGCGGTGACGACAAGTGGCGGATGGCTCTTGTGGACTGCCTGACCCCGTTCCTGATGAAGAAATCCAGGAGTATCGCGCGGGACTTCTTCGCCGAGCTGGAGGACATCCGGGCAGAAATGGTCGCGGCCGCCCTCGCCACTTGGGCCACTACGGCGACGGGGGTGGCTCCGAGCGAGGTGCCGGCGTTGATGATCAAAGCAGCGGTCGACGCGGCATACGCGTATGCGAAGGTCCACGACAAGGAAAGCGCGGCCGGCGACTCGCAGGTGCTTCTGGCACACGAAGAGACGCCGGCGGAGTCCGTGATCGGGGCCTCTGCGATCATCCACGGCGCCGACCACCGTGACCCGGCCGTCGCCGAGCAGATCCGAGGCGAGTGCCATGGGGCCAAACTGCAGAGGTTCGTGCACCCGAACATCCTCAGGGAATTCCACGACGACATTCGAACGGGCCGCCGCGCCGGCGTCGCGCGCCACCTCGCGACGGAATCAATGCTCGCGCGCATGTTCGTCTCGGGCAGCAATCATTACTACTACACCTCGGACCTCTACCCCTCGTTCGTCGGCCTCCCGGTCGCCGCCGAGGTACTGGGCATCCCCCCGTCCTCCGCTTACCGCATGATCAGGGCAGGTACGTTTCCCTGTCCCACGACGTTCATGGGGCGAAAGCACCAGGTGTATACGAAGGCCCTGATGAGCCACCTGGACATTCCGGACCTCATCGTGCACCCCGATGACGTGGAGAACGGTGCGGCGCACGCCCACTGGGAATGACGGGTGCCGGCAGGGCGGGGGGGGGGGGGGGGGGGGGGGGGGGGGGGGGGGGGGGGGAACAGAGGGACGGAGGGGGCGGTACCACCCACCAAGGG
>NZ_JBVHXT010000096.1:0-5495 GCF_055569255.1 Streptomyces sp. NPDC029296 | reverse complement strand
ACTCCCGAACGTCTCGCGGTGGTCTGGGAGCCGAAGGCACGGGCGGCGTGGAACCTGCACGAACTCACCCTCGGACGGGACCTGACGGCGTTCGTGCTCTTCTCCTCGGCGGCCGGGACGCTCGGCAGCCCCGGGCAGGCCAACTACGCCGCGGCCAACACCTTCCTCGACGCCCTCGCCGTGCACCGGCGCGCCCTCGGACTGCCGGCGACCTCGCTGGCCTGGGGCTACTGGGCCGAGCGGAGCGGCATGACCGGACACCTGACCGGTGCCGACCAGGACCGGCTGACGCGAGCCGGGGTCGTGCCGCTGGCCACCGACCACGCCCTGTCGCTGTTCGACGCGGCCCTGGCCACGGACCGGGCCGCGCTGGCGCCGGTACGCCTCGACCTGTCCGTGATGGCGGGAGCCCCGGAGGTCCCGGCGGCCCTCAAGGACCTCGTCTCCCGCAAGACGGGCCGGCGCCCGGCGCGGCACGGCGCGATCGCCGACCGCCTGCGGTCACTGCCGGAGGCCGAACGGCTGCCAGCCGCACTCGACCTGGTCACCGCCCACACCGCCGCCGTGCTCGGCCACCGCGAACCGGGGGCCGTACGGGACCGGCAGCCGTTCAGGGACCTCGGCTTCGATTCCCTGACCTCCGTCGAACTGCGCAACCGGCTCAACACCGCCACCGGCCTGCGCCTGCCCGCCACCGTCGCCTTCGACCACCCCACCCCGCGGCGACTCGCCGAACACCTGCTGAGCGAGATCCTCGGCGGGGGTGTGGTGCCGGTGGTGTCGTCGGTGTCGGTGGGTGGGGTGGGTGGTGGGGCTGATCCGGTGGTGATCGTGGGTATGGGGTGCCGGTTGCCGGGTGGGGTGGGGTCGCCGGAGGAGTTGTGGGGTGTGGTGTCGGGTGGGGTGGATGGGATCGGGGAGTTCCCGTCGGATCGTGGGTGGGATGTCGAGGGGTTGTTCCATCCGGATGCGGATCATGCGGGGACGTCGTATACGCGGTGGGGTGGGTTTTTGGCGGATGCGGCGGGGTTTGATGCGGACTTCTTCGGGATTTCGCCGCGTGAGGCGTTGGCGATGGATCCGCAGCAGCGGGTGTTGCTGGAGACGGCGTGGGAGACGTTGGAGGATGCGGGGATCGATCCGACGTCGTTGCGGGGCAGTCGGACGGGCGTGTTCACCGGCATCTGGTCCTCCGGCTACGGCGACCAGGCACCCGCCGACGCCGAGGGCTATCTCGGTACGGGCGCCGCGACCAGTGTGACCTCCGGCCGCATCGCCTACCTGCTGGGGCTGGAGGGCGCGGCGGTCTCGCTGGACACCGCCTGCTCGTCCTCTCTGGTGGCGATCCACCTGGCCGCGCAGGCGCTCCGCTCGGGGGAGTGCTCGCTGGCCCTGGCCGGCGGGGTGACCGTGATGGCGACCCCGCTGGGGTTCACGGAGTTCTCGCGCCAGCGCGGCCTGGCTCCCGACGGCAGGGTGAAGGCGTTCGCCGAGGCGGCCGACGGTACGGCCTGGGGCGAGGGCGCGGGTCTGGTGCTGCTGGAGCGGTTGTCGGACGCCCGGCGCAACGGCCACCGGGTGCTGGCCGTGGTGCGGGGCTCGGCGGTGAACCAGGACGGCACCTCCAACGGCCTCGGGGCGCCGAACGGTCCGTCGCAGGAGCGGGTGATCCGGCAGGCGCTGGCGAACGCGGGACTGTCGACGGCGGACGTGGACGCGGTGGAGGCGCACGGCACCGGGACCACCCTCGGCGACCCCATCGAGGCGCAGGCACTCCTGGCGACCTACGGCCAGGGGCGGGACGAGCCGTTGTGGCTGGGGTCGGTGAAGTCGAACATCGGTCACACCCAGGCGGCGGCCGGTGTGGCGGGTGTCATCAAGATGGTGATGGCGATGCGGCACGGGCAGCTGCCGCCGACGCTGCATGTGGACGCGCCGACCTCGCACGTCGACTGGGAGTCCGGAAACATCCGGCTGCTCACCGAGGCCCGGCCCTGGCCCGACAACGGCCACCCGCGTCGCGCGGGCATCTCGGCGTTCGGCATCAGCGGTACGAACGCCCATGTGGTGATCGAGGCGGCTGCCGGGGAACCGGTCGGGGTTTCGACGGGGTCCGCGGGCGGGGTGGTGCCGTGGGCGTTGTCGGCCAGGTCCGAGGCGGCGTTGCGGGAGCAGGCGCGCCGGCTGGGCGCCTTCACCGCCGTGCATCCCGAGGTGAGCGCGGCGGCGGTGGGGGGCGCGCTGGCTGCCCGCGCCGTGTTCGAGCACCGGGCGGTGGTGAGTGGTGCGGAGGCGTTGGAGGCGCTGGCGGAGGGCCGGTCGGCACCGGGTCTGGTCACCGGGACCGTCCGCCCGTTGGGCCGGTCGGTGTTCGTGTTTCCGGGGCAGGGTGCGCAGTGGGTGGGGATGGGTGGGGAGTTGTACGGCTCGGAGCGGGTGTTCCGGGAGGTGATCGACGCGTGTGGTGTGGCGTTGGCGCCGTATACGGACTGGTCGTTGGTGGAGGTGCTGACCGGCGGTGGTGCGCTGGAGCGGGTGGACGTGGTGCAACCCGCTCTGTTCGCGGTGATGGTGGCGCTGGCGGAGCTGTGGCGTGCTCATGGTGTGGAACCTGACGCGGTTGTCGGGCATTCGCAGGGGGAGATCGCGGCGGCCTATGTGGCGGGCGCGCTGACGTTGGAGGACGCCGCCAGGGTGGTCGCTCTGCGGAGCAAGGCCCTGGTCGCTCTGGCGGGCCAGGGTGGGATGGTGTCGGTCGGTCTCGGGCATGAGCGGGCCGTCGGCTTCGTGGCCCGCTGGGGCGGCCGGCTGACGGTGGCGGTGGTCAATGCCCCGGGTTCGGTCGTCGTGTCGGGTGCTCTGGACGCGTTGGACGAGTTGCTGGCGGTCTGTGAGGCCGACGGCATCCGCGCCCGCCGTCTGCCGGTGAACTACGCGGCCCACTCCGTCCAGGTCGAGGCGATCCGCGACCAACTGCTCGCCGACCTCGCCGGGATCGAGCCGAGGACCGCGGACGTCCCCTTCTACTCCACCGTCACCGCGGAACCCGTCGGCACCTCCGCCCTCGACGCCGATTACTGGTACCGCAACCTCCGCGAACCCGTGCTGTTCGACCAGACCACCCGGCTGCTGCTCGCCTCGGGTGACGACCCCGTCTTCGTCGAGATCAGCCCGCACCCGGTGCTCACGCCCGCGCTGGAGGAGCACGAGACAGGTCTGGTGACCGGGACACTGCGCCGCGACCACGGCACCCCGGCCGATTTCGTGACCGCCGTGGCGCGGCTGTTCGTCGCCGGCGTGCCGGTGCGGTGGCCGTTCCCTCAAGGGGAGCCCGTGGCACTGCCCACCTACCCCTTCCAGCGGACGCGGTTCTGGCTCGCCGGAGGCGCGGGAGACGTGTCCGCGGCCGGGCTCGACCCGGTGGACCACCCGCTGCTCGGCGCCGCTGTCGAGGTGGGCGAGCAGCGGGTCCTGACGGGTCGGCTCTCCCTGGCCACCCACCCCTGGCTCGCGGACCACTCCGTACGGGGGACGGTGCTGCTGCCCGCGACGGCGTTCGTGGAACTGGTGGTGCACGCGGCCGGGGCGGCAGTGGAGGAACTGGTCCTGGAGGCGCCGCTGGTGTTGCCCGCGGACGGCGCGGTGGACGTGCGGGTCGTCGTGGGCGATCCGGACGAGACCGGCCGCCGCACGGTCGACGTCCGGTCCCGGACGGACGGTTGGGTACGGCACGCCACCGCCACGGTGAGCGGGAAACCCGTTGTCGGGCAGGAGCTGACGCAATGGCCGCCGGCCGGCGCGGAACCGGTCACCGGGCTCTACGACACGCTCGCCGCGGCGGGTTACGAGTACGGGCCTGCCTTCCAGGCGGTGCAGGCGGTGTGGCGCCGCGGCGGCGAGGTGTTCGCCGAGGTCACCGTGCCGGACGCGGCCCGGTTCTCCGTACATCCGGCCCTGCTGGATGCCGCCCTGCAACCGCTGGCGCTGCTGGCCGGCACGGAAGGCGACGTGCGGCTGCCGTTCTCGCTGGGCGGGATCGCGGTCCACCGCACCGGCGTGACCTCCGCGCGCGTGCGGCTGACGACGGTGCGCCCCGGCACGTACGCCGTCCAGCTGGCGGACCGGTCCGGCGAGCCCCTGGCGACCATCGAGGCGCTGACCACCCGTCCGATGGCCGAACACGGCCCGCTGTACGCCCTCGACTGGATTCCGCTGACCCCCGGCGAAGGCGCGCTCGGCGACGCCTTCATCTCGCCCGGCTCGGTCACCGAGGCACTGGCGGCCGTCCAGGACTTCCTGGCCGGACCCGGCGAACGGCTCGTGGTGCGCACGCGGGGCGCGGTCGCCGTCGTTCCCGGTGACAGGGTGAGCGATCCGGAAGCCTCGGCCGTATGGGGCCTGGTCCGGTCCGCGCAGTCCGAGCACCCCGGCCGGTTCGTGCTCGTGGACGCCGACGAGCTGCCCGACGGCCTCTCGGTCGGCGACGAGGACCAGGTGGCGGTGCGCCGGGGGACCGTCTACGTACCCCGGCTCGTGCGCTCCGCACCGGAGGCGTTCGACGGACGGCTGACGCAGACGGGCACGGGCAGCCTGGACGACCTGGCCTTCCTGCCGTACGAGCAGACCCCGCTCGGACCCCGGGAGGTGCGCGTCGCCGTGCGGGCCGCCGGCCTGAACTTCCGGGACGTGCTGATCGCCCTCGGCGTCTACCCGGACCCGGCGCTGCTCGGCAGCGAGGGCGCGGGCGTCGTCACCGAGGTCGGCGCCGAGGTCACCGGGCTGCGGCCGGGTGACCGGGTCGCCGGGCTGCTGCCCGGCGCATTCGGCCGGGTGGCCGTCGCCGACCACAGGGTGCTGGTGCGCATCCCCGACGAGTGGACGTTCACCCAGGCCGCCACCGTGCCGATCGCGTTCATGACAGCGTGGTACGGCCTGCGCGACCTGGGCGGGCTGAAGGCCGGTGACCGGGTGCTGATCCACGCCGGGGCCGGCGGCGTCGGCATGGCGGCGGTCCAGCTCGCGCGGCTTTGGGGCGCAGACGTCCACGCGACCGCCGGCCCGGGCAAGTGGGACGCCCTGCGCGCCCTGGGGCTGGACGAGGACCACATCGCCTCGTCCCGGACGCTGGAGTTCGCCGACCGGTTCGGCCCCTTCGACGTGGTGCTGAACTCGCTGTCCGGTGAGTTCCTGGACGCCTCCCTGCGGCTGCTCGCGCCCGGCGGCCGGTTCGTGGAGATGGGCAAGGCCGACATCCGGCCCGGCGTGCTGGCCTTCGACCTGGCCGACGCGGGACCGGAACGGCTGGGGCAGATCCTGGCCGAGGCCGTCCGGCTGCTCGGCGCAGGCGACCTGCGCCTGCCACCGCTCACCACCTGGGACGTCCGCCGCGCACGGGATGCCTTCCGGTTCATGAGCCGGGCGGCTCACGTGGGGAAGATCGTTCTGACTGTTCCGGTGGATCTCGATGTGGCCGGTACGGTGCTGATCACCGGTGG
>NZ_JBVHXT010000095.1:0-6293 GCF_055569255.1 Streptomyces sp. NPDC029296 | reverse complement strand
GGCGACGGTGGGGCCCCCTCCCAAGCCCCCCCCCCCCCCGTCGGTGTGGTGGGCCTGCTGCCGGTCCCTCCCGGGGGCAACGAACCCCCGGGGGGGGGGGGGGGCCCCCCCCCCCCCCCTTCCCGGCTCCGCAGCCGCGAGGACGGCCCTTCCCGCGGGGCACGGGGGCACCCAAAAGCTGAGGTGCGCTTTAGGGTGGTCGCATGAACGATCGCATGGTGTGGATCGACTGCGAGATGACCGGCCTCTCGCTGTCCGACGACGCGCTCATCGAGGTGGCCGCCCTCGTCACCGACTCCGAGCTGAACGTACTCGGCGAGGGGGTGGACATCGTCATCCGTCCGCCGGCCCGGGCGCTGGAGACGATGCCGGAGGTGGTGCGCCAGATGCACACCGCGTCCGGGCTGCTCGCGGAGCTGGAGCGCGGCACGACCCTCCAGGACGCCGAGGAGCAGGTCCTGGCGTACGTACGCGAGCACGTGAAGGAGCCCGGCAAGGCCCCGCTGTGCGGCAACTCCGTCGGCACCGACCGCGGCTTCCTGCTGCGGGACATGCCGACCCTGGAGGACTACCTCCACTACCGGATCGTCGACGTCTCCTCGATCAAGGAGCTGGCCCGCCGCTGGTATCCGCGGGCGTACTTCAACAGCCCCGAGAAGAACGGCAACCACCGGGCCCTCGCCGACATCCGCGAGTCGATCGCCGAGCTGCGCTACTACCGCGAGGCCGTCTTCGTGCCCCAGCCCGGCCCGGACTCCGAGACCGCGAAGGCGATCGCCGCCCGGCACGTCGTCCCCGCGCCGTAGCCGCCCCCGTGGCCGCCCGCGCGAAAACGTGTGCGCGAGCACCCCTGAGAACCCTGTAGACTTCTTCTCGGCCGGTCGGGGAAACGACAAGTTCCACTGCCGGTCGTGGTGGGTGTAGCTCAGCTGGTAGAGCACCTGGTTGTGGTCCAGGATGCCGCGGGTTCGAGTCCCGTCACTCACCCTGAGTAGTCAGCCGGTGACTCCGTTGCGAAACGGAGTCACCGGCTGATTCGTTTTCCCCTCCTCCGCTTCCACACCCGGGGCCCGTGCGGGCCCCGGGTGTGGGGTGCGTCACGACGACGCCCGGACCACCAGCCGCACCGGCAGCACCGCCCGGCGGGGGGCGGTGTCCCGCGCCGCGGCCGGGCCCCGGCCGGCGATCTCCGTGAGGAGCAGGTCGATCATCGCGCGGCCCATCTCCTCGATGGGCTGGCGGACGCTGGTGAGCGGCGGGTCCATGTGGCGGGCGATGGCCGAGTCGTCGTAGCCGACCAGCGCCACGTCCTCGGGGATCCGGCGGCCCGCCTCGCGCAGCACCTGGCGGGCGCCGGCCGCCATCACGTCCGAGCCCGCGAAGACCGCGTCCAGGTCGGGGTGGCGGGCCAGCAGGGTGGTCATCGCGCGCCGGCCGCCCTCCTCGGTGAAGTCGCCCGGCTCGATGAGGAGTTCGTCCGCCGGATGGCCCGCGTCGGCGAGGGCTTCGCGGTAGCCGTCGGCGCGGCGCTGGGCGCCGTAGACGTCCAGCGCGCCGGTGATGTGCGCGATCCGGCGGCGGCCCCGGGACAGCAGGTGTTCCACGGCCGCGCGGGCGCCGCCGTAGTTGTCGGAGTCCACCGAGGTGAGCGATTCGGCCGCCGAGCGCGGGCCGCTGATCACGGCCGGGATCTCCAGCTCGGCCAGCAGGTCGGGCAGCGGGTCGTCGGCGTGCACGGAGACCAGCAGCACGCCGTCCACCCGGTGCGCCGCCAGGTACTGGGCCAGCCGCTGCCGCTCCCGGTCGCTGCCCGCGAAGATCAGCAGCAACTGCATCTCGGTGTCGGACAGTTCCGCGCCGACCCCGCGCAGCATGTCGGAGAAGTAGGGCTCGGCGAAGAACCGGGTCTCCGGCTCGGGAACGACCAGCGCGATGGCGTCGGTGCGGTTGGCGGCGAGGGCGCGGGCGGCGGTGTTGGGGACGTAGCCCAGTTCGGCGACGGCCGCCTCGACCGCGGCGCGGGTGGCGTCGCTGACCCGGGGCGAGCCGTTGATCACCCGGGAGACCGTGCCCCGCCCGACCCCGGCCCGCGCGGCGACCTCCTCCAGGGTGGGCCGCCGGCCGCCCCGGCCCCTCACACCGTTGCCTGCCATGGTCGCCGCCTTCCGTTCACCGCCGTCAGGCCAGGAATGTAACAGCGTGACGGCGGCGCCTTCGATTCCGCGGGCCGCGGCGGACCCGGCCGGGGCCGGGGCCGGACCCGCCGCGGCACGGCCGTCAGGCGGGCAGGGCGTTGTTCCGGATCACCTCGGCGTACCAGCGGGCGCTGGCCTTGGGGATGCGGCGCTGGGTGGCGTAGTCCACGTAGACGGCGCCGAAACGCTTCGAATAGCCGTAGGACCACTCGAAGTTGTCCAGCAGGGACCACAGGAAGTAGCCGCGCACATCGGCTCCGTCGGCGATGGCCCGGCGGACGGCGTCCAGGTGGGAGTGGAGGTAGGCGATGCGCTGCGGGTCCTCGACCCGGCCCTCGGGCGAGACGTAGTCGTCGAAGGCGGCGCCGTTCTCGGTGACCATCAGCGGCAGCCCGGGGTGCGCGGAGGACAGCCCGGTCAGCAGGGTGTGCAGCCCGCTCGCGTCGATGGCCCAGTTCATGGCGGTCAGGTCGTCGTTGGCGAGGTGGAAGGCGACCTGCTCGGAGCCGGTCCACGGGGAGTGGTCGCTCGCGCCGTGGCCGTCGTTGCGGGTGCTGGCGGCGCCCTCGGCGGGCAGCGAGACCACGGTCGGCGCGTAGTAGTTGACGCCGAGCACGTCGAGGGGGCGGGAGATCTCCGCCAGGTCCCCGGCGCGCACCAGGTCCTCCCAGTCGACCAGGTGCGCGGTGTCACGCAGCAGGTCCTCGGGGTAGGCGCCGTCGAGCAGCGGGCCGGTGAAGATCCGGTTGCCGACCGCGTCGATGCGGCGCGCGGCCTCGGCGTCCTCGGGGCTGTCGGTGAGCGGGCGCACCTGGTGCAGGTTCAGGGTGATGGAGACCTGCGCCGAGGCGGGCAGGTTGGTGCGCAGGGCGCCGACGGCCTCGCCGTGGGCCAGGTTCAGGTGGTGGGCGGCGCGCAGGGTGGCGGCCGGGTCGGTCCGGCCCGGGGCGTGCACGCCGGAGCCGTAGCCGAGGAACGCCGAGCACCAGGGCTCGTTCAGGGTGGTCCACAGCCCGACCCGGTCGCCCAGGGCGCGGGCGGCGAGGGCGGCGTAGTCGGCGAACCGGTGGGCGGTGTCGCGGTGCGGCCAGCCGCCCGCGTCCTCCAGCTCCTGCGGCAGGTCCCAGTGGTAGAGGGTGGCGACCGGGGTGATCCCCGCCTCCAGCAGGGTGTCGGTCAGGCGGCGGTAGAAGTCCAGGCCGCGCTCGACGGCCGGGCCCCGGCCGGTGGGCTGCACCCGGGGCCAGGAGATGGAGAACCGGTAGGCCTTGAGGCCGAGGTCCTTCATCAGCGCCACGTCGTCGCGGTAGCGGTGGTAGTGGTCGGCGGCGATGTCACCGGTGTCGCCGTTGCGGATCTTGCCTGGGGTGTGGCTGAAGGTGTCCCAGATGGAGGGGGTGCGGCCGTCCTCGGTGGCGGCGCCCTCCACCTGGTAGGCGGCGGTGGCGGCACCCCAGACGAAGCCGGTCGGGAAGGAGGTGTCCAAGGCCGGCTGGACGGTGGTCTCGGGGCGTACGGCTGTCATGGTGAGAGCGCTCCCAAAGCGAAGAGGAAACGGAGGGCGGACTGCGGTCCGGCCGTGCGGGAGAGAGATGCGGGCGGAGCCCGGTCCCTGGCCGTGGGCCCGTGGCCCCGGTGGGGCCGGGGGTGCCCGGTCCGGTACGGCCCGCTGCGGGGCGGATGGAGGAGGTGGGCCGTACCGGACCGGGCACGAGGGGTGGGCCGGCGGGCGGGGTGCGCGCCGGCGGTGGGACGCGGGACGGAGACGGGGGGCGGGGGCCGGCCCGGCGGTGGTCAGCCCTTGACCGCGCCCGCCATGATCCCCCCGACGATCTGCTTGCCGAAGATCACGAAGACCAGCAGCAGCGGCAGGGTGCTGATCAGCGCACCGGCCATGACGATGCTCTGGTCGGGCGTGTAGGAGGCGCTGAGCTGGCCGAGCGCCACCTGGATGGTGGGGTCCTGCTGGTTCAGCGCGAGGAAGGGCCAGAAGAAGTCGTTCCAGGCCTGGACGAAGGTGAGCATGCCCAGCACCATCATCGCGGGCCGGGCCACGGGCAGCACCACGCTCCACACGATGCGGATGTTGCTCGCCCCGTCCACCTTGGCCGCCTCGATCAGCTCGTACGGCAGCGCCTCGACGAGGTACTGGCGCATGAAGAAGACACCGAAGGCGCCGACCAGGGTCGGGAAGATCACCGACTCCAGCTTTCCGCCCCACCCGATGTCCGACATCATCATGAACAGCGGGACGACGCTGAGCTGGGGCGGGATCGTCAGCGTGGCGATGACCGCGGTCATCAGCACATTGCGGCCGCGGAAGCGCATCTTGGCGAAGGCGTATCCGGCCAGGGTGCAGAAGAACAGGGTGGCGACGGTGATGCTGCCGGCCACGATCACGCTGTTGACGATGGCCTTGCCCAGGTTCGCCTGGTCCCAGGCCGCCTGGAGGTTGCTCCACAGCCGGCCGCCGGGTATCAGCGGCGGGGGGCTGTCCAGGACCCGCTGCTGGTCGTGCGAGGCGGCCACCAGCGTCCAGTACAGCGGGAAGATCGAGCCGAGGCCGACGACGATCAGGGCGGCGTAGGTGAACGGGCCGCCCCGCAACTGCTGGCCGGCGCCCAGGCGCAGGCGGCCCGGGCCCTTGCCGGGGGCGGGGGAAGTCGGTGCCGGGACGAAGTCCGGCGAGGTCTTGGTGGGACTGGTCGTGGTCATCGATGTCGCTCCCGTCAGGCCGCGTTCTTGCGCACGAACCGGCCGACGATCCAGTTGATCAGGGCGATCAGCAGCAGCAGGACGAGCATGGCCCAGGCCACGGCCGCCGCCGGTCCCAGATGACCCAGCTTCCAGCCGTAGTTGAACAGGTAGATGCTGAGCGTCTCGTACTGGTGCTCGCTGCCGCCGATCGAGCCGAGGGTGCCGCCCTGGAGCAGCAGCGGCTCACCGAACAACTGCATCGAGCCGATGGTCGAGATGACGATGGTGAACAGGATCGTCGGCCGCAGCGAGGGGATGGTCACCTTGCGGAACTGCTGCCAGCGCGACGCCCCGTCGATGGACGCGGCCTCGTACAGATCGGTGGGCACGGCCTGCATGGCGGCCAGGTAGATGAGGGCGTTGTAGCCGGTCCACCGCCAGATCACGATGACCGAGATGGCGATCTTGGACGTCCAGGTCCCGTTGCCCCAGTTGATGTTGCCGGCCCCGAAGAAGTGCAGCACCCAGTTGAGGATGCCGCCGTCGGCGCGGAAGACCAGCGCGAAGACCAGGGCGGCCGTGGCGACCGAAGTGGCGTACGGGGTGAGGATGACGGTCCGCCAGAAGGTGCTGGCGCGCAGCTTGTAGTTGAGCAGGTGGGCCAGGCCCAGGGCCACCAGCAGCTGCGGAACGGTGGAGACGACACCGATGACGAAGGTGTTGGAGACGGCCGTCCAGAACTCGGAGTCCTGGAGGATCTTGGCGAAGTTGTCCAGGCCGACCCACTCGGACTGGTCGAGGCCCGTCATCTCCACCCGGTGCAGGGAGATCCAGCCGGTGTAGAGCAGCGGGTAGAGCCCGAAGGCGCCGAAGATCAGGAAGAAGGGGGCGATGTAGGCGTACGGCGACGCCTTGTCGTCGAAGCGCCACAGCCGGCTGCGCCATGTGCCGCGTCCGTTCGACGCTGCGCCGGAGCCGCCGGGCGGCGGGGTGTAGGCACCCCGGGCGGGGGTTGTCGTTGCCACGGAGGGAGTCCTTCCCTGGAGGTTTCGGCCGGTGGGGGCGGGTCCGGGGCCGGCCCGCCGCTCCCGGCGCGGATCGGTACGGTGGCGGACGACCCGTGCCGCGGCCTGACGTGCGTGTGGGGCGGAGCCCGGCCGTCGGCCGCCGGTCCCCGCCGGTGACGGCGCGGCGGCGCCCTGTGCCGGGCACCGCTCCACGTCGTCGGGCGCTCACCCGTACGGGCCGTCGGTCCCCGTGCCGCGCACCGGTCTGCGCTGCCCGGCGGCGGGGGCGGGGGGCCCGTGCGGGCGGGGGGGGGGGGGGGGGGGGGGGGGGGGGGGGGGGGGGGGGGGGGGGGGGGGGGGGGGGGGGGGGGGGGGGGGGGGGGGGGGGGGGGGG
>NZ_JBVHXT010000094.1:0-7010 GCF_055569255.1 Streptomyces sp. NPDC029296 | reverse complement strand
GGACGACTTGAACCTGTACCGGGTGCGCCTGCCATTCATCGAGCAACCCCTGCGGACGCGGGGACGACCTGCTGGTGGAGCAACCCCCGCTCGCGCGGGGACGACCCGGCAGCCATCAAGCAGACGACGCCCGATCAGGAGCTACCCCTGCTCGCGCGGGGACGGCCGCCTCGGCGAGCTGTCTGGCGTCGACCTTGCCCGGGTCACGCTGCACCAGGTGCGCGAGGCAGCCATGAAGCACGGCTTCAGTGAGGCCCGCTTCCCGCGCCACCGCCGCGCCCGGGTCGTCCGGCGCGACGGCCGGGAACCGTGAAGCGACCCCCGCTCGTGCGGGGACGACAGGGTGATTCCGCCGTTCTCGGTTGGCGGCATGGAGCAACCCCCGCAGGCACGGAGACGACCGGGAGTTGACGGTGCGGGAGCGGGTCCGGCTCGAGCTACCCCCGCTCGCGCGGGGACGACACCTTGTCCCTGAAGACGGCCAGCTCCGGCGACGGGCAACCCCCGCTCCCGCGGGGAGGACCGGGTATGGGGACGGTCCCGGAGGCCATGGCCGAAGGCGACCTTCAGGCACCCCCGCGGACGCGGGGACGACTACTCGTTGACCGTATCGAGCAGGTCGCCAGCCGAGCTACCCCCGCTCGCGCGGGGACGACATCGGCAACAGAGACAGCGCGGCCTCGCTGCCCGAACTCCCCCGCGGGTGCGGGAACGACGTGTAAACCTCACTCCGACGTTGAGGCCCCGTAGACCTGAACTATTGCAAGCTTGCACCTAGTTGACCCCTCGTCGGGTCGGTGGGAGCATCCCGCCAGCGAACGCCACACTGGGGGGCATCACATGGGACGCATCATGAGCCTGTCTACGGCCGTCGTGATGGCGGCCCTCACGCTCACCGGATGCAGTAGCCACGACGAGCAGACGCCCATCGGTACAAGTTCGGTCACCGGTCGGCAGAAGGCAACGGTCGCGGCCTCGCCGTCCGTGTCCGTCCGTCTCGCATGGCGCCACACAGTGAAAGACCACAGTGGTGACACCCGTGAGTGGTACGTGGTCCGCGTGAAGAACTCCAGCACCGCGAAGACCCCCGTCATCCTTGTCGTACACGCGCTCGACAAGACCGGCACCATCGTCGGCTCAAGCGAGAACATACTGCCGAACGTCCCCGCTGGCGCTACCTTCGACTACTTCGGGGAGTTCGGCGGCGCGCTCTCCGACAGCCTGACTGGAACTCCCGCCAAGCTCCAGCTGTCGCAGTACACGCCCGCCTACGGCCAGGCCGGCGTCGTCGACAAGCAGATGCTCGGCACCAGCCAGGTGATGCTGACCGAGGGCGACCGCGATGACCTATTCACCTCGGCCCCGCACGCGTACAACCTGTCGGCGAAGGTCACCAACAACACTCACGACACGGTCTTCTCCGCTGGGGTCACCCAGCAGGTCGTTCTCTATGATGCGCACGGCCAGGTGGTGGGCGGCGGAACTGGTCCGTCCGACAACGTGCCCAACGATTTGCCCTCAGGGGTGAGCTACCGCGAGGAGTGGACCGGCATCCCTGCTACAGCCGAGGCAGCCCGCGCCGTCTACATGGTGTGGGTGGGCTGACCCAGTGCGTGGCAGTTACCCGAGAGCCTGGACCGTACCGGGCGCGGTCGGCGGCGCTGCCGGGTGCGAGGTTTGTCGGGAGGCTCGGGTGGCGTCGGTTTCCTCGTTGGTCAGGGCGTCGAGGTCGGTGACGGGGGTGACGCCTTGGAGGGTGATGGCGAGGCGGGCTGCGAGGGTCCAGTGGATGCGTCTGGTGTCGGTGAACGCGATGCGGTGCAGTCCCTCGCCGTCTTCGGGCGCGGGTGCTCGTTGGAGGGTGAGGGGGTCGTGGAGCGTCCCGGCGACTCCCCAGACCGGTGTGTGCTCCACGAGGGCTGCCGTCCAGCCCCGGTGGCCGAGGGGCGGGCAGTGTTCGACGGCGAGGCGGGCGCAGACGGCGTGCACGGGTGGAGACGTCGTCACTTCTCCGTCGTGGAGGGGGTGGCGGGCGCCGGCTGTGAGGAAGAGTGTGCGTGCGTCTTTCCGGGTCCCGGTGGTGGGTCCGCCGCAGAGCTGGCAGAGCAGGCGGCTCATCGCCTGGCGCTGGCGCAGGGCGTGGACGGTTCCGTGCCGGGGCCGGCCGCCGCGGGTGGCCGGCATGCGCATCCAGGGCACACCGTAGTGCCGCTCGACCTGCGTCTCGCCCCGGAGCCCGAGTCCCGTCCCTCCGGGACACAGGACTTTGGCCAGGGGCTGGGGCGGGATCTGCTCCTTGGACCAGGCGGTGATGAACGGGACCGGGGTGCCGTCCCAGTACCGGACGGGCCGGACGGAACTGGGGGCGGTCATCGGGTGCTCGCCCTTCCGGTCAGGCACCGGAGGTGGGCGTACCCGATGTTGAACCGGGTGGTGCCCTCCCAACACAGGGGCGCGACCGGCTCCGTCGGCAGCAGCGGGGCGGGGCAGGCGAGGCACTCGGGTGTCTTGCCGATGGCCTGTGCGGTCTGTTCGTGCAGGAGGCGGTGTCCGTGGCCGGCGTAGCAGGTCTGGCGCTGCTGGCAGGCGGTGCAGGCCGTGAAGTGCGCGCGCCAGGCCGCCCAGGTGAAGTGCCAGGCGAGCCGGGCCGCGTAGCAGCGCAGGCAGGCCACGCGGGGAAGAGCGGCGGACGGGGCGAGCACAACGGCGGTGGCGTCCGCCGGGCGGGTGCACCAGACGCATGCCTCGCCGGCCACGGCTGGCGCGGGCAGCTGCCGGGGGACCTCGTACCAGGAGACGCACTCGTGCACGTCGTAGAGCACCTCTGGCACCTGCACGGTCATCGGGGCAGCTCCAGCAGCAGAGTCCGCAGTGCCTCCATGACCGGGCAGGGCTTCAGGTCATAGACGCACTGCCGGCAGGGGCCGGGATGGGTGATGTACGCCTGGGCTGCGGCCCGCAGGGTGCACCGGTGGCAGCCGCGGAGGAACAGCGTCGTGCCGTCGGGCGCCGGGCGCTCGCCGAGGTCCACGACGGTGTCGATGGACAGCCGCTCGGCGCACCAGGCGCACTCGGCCCCGCGTGCCTTGGCGGCGGGGAGGTCGTCCAGGGGTGGCAGGGGGATCAGGGGGCGGAGGTCGGCGGGGATGAGGGTCAGGGTCCTCGAGGGGGCAGTCATACCCGGCCCCCAGTGGTGGACAGGTCGGCCCACACCTGCTTCTCCCAGGGCCAGCGGGTGCAGCCCCACCCCTTGGTGATGGCGTCCACCACAGCCAGGCCGCGCCCGGCGGTGTCGAGAGGGCCTGCGGTCCGGAGGGCGGGCCAGGCGTCGGGGCTCTTGTCGATGACGATGAGCCGGACGACGTCTGACGGCAGTCGGCGCACGATGATCCGGACGGTCGGCGTCCCGGTGTGCTGGACCGCGTTGGTCACCAACTCGGTCACGACGGTCGCGGCATCGTCCAGGACGCCGAGCAGGCCCCAGTCCTTGAGGACGTCGACCACGAAGTGCCGCGCGTCCGGCGCGGCGCACGTCTGCCGGGGTAGTACGCGGACCTGCGGCAGCTGCCTGCGCTCCACGGCTGTCACCGCCGTTTCTGCAAGGACTGGGCGGGGGCGCCAGGCGCCTCTGGGGGTTCGTGCCGCCTGCTGCGGCTGACGGTCGGGGAAACGATCGGCGGCAGGAGGTGTGCTGCCGCGGGTGGCCGGGCGGCTGTACCGTGCTGCATGTCGGCGCTCCTCGGGCGTCGGCCATCCCTCGGGAGGTGACCGCCTCGCCGGGGTTTTCGTCCCCGCCGACGCTAGAAGTGCGATGTGCGTCACACCTAGCTATGTGCAAGTTTGTGCAGGTAGCGCCGTTCAGCAGCGCGGCGCCGTACACGCCTCCCTTGACGGTTACCGCCCTTAGGACCACCTTGATGCACAGTCCTGCACATCACGCCCAGCGGAGGCACCCATGTCATTACAGTTCATCGGCATCGACCCGAACACCGGCGATCACGAATCCCCGACCGTCTGGATCGACCGGGAAAGGCAAGAACTCGTCCTCCAGGGGTGGAAGCCCGACGCTGCAACCGAGGCTGAGTGCGCCGCGTTCGAGGTCCCCGGCCACGCGGTTGGTATCCCCGACCACGAGGCAGTGATCCGTATCCCCGCCCGCATGGTGCCGATGATCAGGGAGGCGTGCGATGCCCTCGACACCGCCTGAATTCGCTGATCTCATGGCCCAAGCCACCCGCTCCGCTGTCCACCTGGAGATGCGCGACACCTACGCCGTCGACTACGAGCGCGGGCCGTTCGCCGAGTGGCGTGCTGGTCATCGTCACGATCCGAACGACCGAGCCACCTGGTGGCGTCCCTGGCTGGACCTAGTGCAGCAGACCACCGCCCGCGGCGTCGTGATCCGCCGGGCCCGCATCGTGTCCGAGCCGGTCAGCGAGTACACCCGCTATCTGTACGACAACACGTTCACCAACGTCGCCGCAGGCGAACTGGTGCGCTGGCTGCCACGGCGCAAAGCCTCCACCCTCGCCTTGCCCGGGAATGACTTCTGGCTCTTCGATGACCAGGTAGTGAGGTGGAACCACTTCACCGGTGAGGGCCGGTCCGCTGGCGGCGAAGTAACCGACGACACGACGGCGGTGAAGCTCTGCTCGGACGCCTTCGAAGCCGTCTGGGCACTCGCAACGCCACACGACCATTACGAGATCCGCTAACCCAGCCCGCACCGGACAGGCCAGCTCATGCCCATCTCTCCGTCCTCGTCCGCCCAAGCCGCGCGCGAGGTCGTCGCGCACCGGCTGCGCGATCTGCGCAAAACGGCGGGGCTCACGGTGACCGAGCTGGCCAGCCGGTGCGGATGGCACCATGCAAAAACGTCTCGCATCGAGAACGCCAAGACCGCGCCGACCACTACGGACATCCGTCTGTGGTGCCGGGCCTGTGACGCCTTAGACCAGGCCGAAGGTCTCATCACGCAGTCGCTGCACGCAGAGTCCATGTACACGGAGTGGCGCACGCAGGTGCGTGACGGGCTCCGAGCCCTCCAGGGCAGCGACCCGCGGCTGTTCCAGGACACTCAACTCTTCCGTGTGTACTCCTCCTCGCTTGTTCCCGGCCTCCTCCAGACCGAGGGCTACGCTGCCGGCGTCCTCGGGATCAGCGCCCGTTTCCGTGACGTCCCAGTCGACGACAGCGCGGCCGCCGCCCGGGCCCGCGTTGACCGCAGCCGCGTCCTCCAAGAGCCGGGCCGCCGCCTGGTTGCTGTAGTGGAAGAAGCCGTGCTCCGGCACCAGGTGTGCGATGCGGATGCAATGGCCGCTCAGCTCGGCTACCTCCTTACTGCCGGCGCCCACCCGCAGGTGTCCCTGGGCATCATCCCGATGAGGGCGTCCCTGCGGCGGCAATGGCCGCGCGAGACGTTCCACGTGTATGACGACCGCCTCGTCAGCGTCGAGCTGGTCTCTGCGCGCGTGCGTATCACCCAGCCATCGGAGATCGTGCTCTACCTGCGAGCCTTCGAGGAGCTGCGAGGCGATGCCGTCTACGGAGCGGGGGCGCGGGCTCTCATTGTGCAGGCCATCGACACGTTGGGCTGACCTTCGACATTCCGAAAAGGCCCCCTCCCGCCCGGAGGCGAGAGTGGGCACACGAATCACGGATACTGTCGGCGCTGCGGATCGAGCCCCAGCACGCGCGACTCTGACGAAGGACTCGGGCTCGGCTCGCCGCCGGACGGCGCATCATCGCGACGGCAGACGAGAGCGTCGTCATCCCAGCTCGGGTGCTGGAGGCTGTACCCGTCAGGGCACTGCGGTCCGGCCGTGCCGCGCTCGCCAGCAGGGCCCTGTGGTCCAGCGGGCCCGGGCTCGCCCTGAGGCCCAGGCGGTCCCGCCGGACCGACAGGGCCGACGGCGCCAGCGGGACCGACGACGCCAGCAGGTCCCGGCTCCCCGTCCGTTCCGCGTGCGCCCGCCGCGCCGGCAGCGCCGTCCACGCCGTCGGCGCCCTTCCTTCCCGGCGAACCTGACGGCCCCGGGGACCCGGACGGGCCGCGCTCCCCAGGCGGACCGGAACCACCGGCCGGGCCCGGCGGCCCAGTCACCGAAGCCCCCCGCTCGCCGCGGCTCCCGGGCGGCCCGGCGACCGGCGTCCCGCCCAAGCCCTCCACCTGGCGGGCCAGCGCGTCCCGGGCTCCGTTCGCAGCGTGCAAGTCTGCCGACAAGGCCACCACCTGGACGGCGAGCCAGCCCATGAAGGCCGCGATCATCACGCCGGTCGCCGCGATCAGCCACTCCGCCCGCGGCAGCCGCCGGTGCGCCTTGCCTGCCCTACGCGCGACGCTCATCGTGCTACCACCGCCCACACCGCGATCGCCGCGGACAGAAGCCCCATGATGACGGGCAGGACCATCTGGTAGAGCCGGGCCTGCCGCTCACGCTCGCGCCGGTCCCGTTCTTCTCTCTGGTACTGCTCGAACGTGTCCTCCAGGGCGTCACGCTCGTCGCGGATTTTCTGGATCTCCTGCGACACCGCGGTGATGCGCTGGTCGGTGTAGGCGGACTGGAGCGTGTAGACCTCGGTCGAGACGACCTTGTCCAGGCGGGCGTTGATGCCTTGGCCCATCGCCTGGATCTCCTGGCGCAGAGCCGCGACCGCGCGCCCGAGGAGCTACCCCCGCGAGCGCGGGGACGACCTGAGCGGTCAGGTCGTGGACAGCCCGCGCGGGGAGCTACCCCCGCGAGCGCGGGGACGACGGAACCTCGGGGAGGCGTCCTCAATCCTGACGAGAGCTACCCCCGCGAGCGCGGGGACGACCAGCAGCACCGGGCTGGGCAGTCCCCGTGCTGTGAGCTACCCCCGCGAGCGCGGGGACGACCAGACCCGCATGTAGAGCGAGACCGTGACGCTCGAGCTACCCCCGCGAGCGCGGGGACGACACTTGATGAGCTGGGACGATGTTAGCGGTGTCGGCCATTTTCATTGACGTGGGTTGTGGTGCTGGACGCAGC
>NZ_JBVHXT010000093.1:0-7520 GCF_055569255.1 Streptomyces sp. NPDC029296 | reverse complement strand
CCACCGGTGATCAGCACCGTACCGGCCACATCGAGATCCACCGGAACAGTCAGAACGATCTTCCCCACGTGAGCCGCCCGGCTCATGAACCGGAACACGTCGACCGCGTCCCGGACCGCGCGTACGTCGATCGGCAGCGGTGTGAACTCGCCGTCGGCGAAGGCCCGTACGACGGCGTCCAGGATCTCGCCGAGCCGTTCCGGTCCCGCGTCGGCGATGTCGAACGCCCGGTAGACGATGCCGGGATGGTCGGCGGCGTCGCGGATGTCGGTCTTGCCCATCTCCACGAACCGGCCGCCGGGCACGAGCAGCCGCAGGGAGGCGTCGACGAACTCGCCGGACAGCGAGTCCAGGACCACGTCCATGGGCGGGAACTTCCGCTCGAACTCCAGGGTGCGCGACGAGGCGATGTGGGCCTCGTCCAGTCCCAGGGCGCGCAGGATGTGCCATTTGGCCGGGCCGGCGGTGGCGAACACCTCCGCCCCGAGACGCCGGGCCAGTTGGATCGCCGCCATGCCGACGCCGCCGGTGCCGGCGTGGATCAGCACCCGGTCACCGGCCTTCAGCCCGCCCAGGTCGCGCAGGCCGTACCAGGCGGTCAGGAACACCACGGGCACGGACGCGGCCCTGGCGAACGACCAGTCCTCGGGCATCCGGACCAGCAGCCGCTGGTCGGCTACGGTGACCGGGCCGAAGGCACCGGGGACCAGGCCCATGACGCGGTCGCCGGGCCGGAACCGGGTGCCCGGGCCGGTTTCGAGGACGACGCCCGCGCCTTCGCCGCCCATCAGGGCCTCGCCGGGGTAGACGCCGAGGGCGATCAGCACGTCCCGGAAGTTGAGCCCGGCCGCCCGCATGGCGATCCGGACCTGCCCGGGCCCCAGCGGCTCCACGAGCTCCGGACGGGGCACCAGCGCCAGGTCGTCGATGCTGCCGGTGCCCGTGTCCTCCAGCCGCCAGGGCCCGTCCGGCGGGGTGAGGCCCGCGCCGACGCGGACCAGGCGGGGGACGCGCAGTGCCCCTTGGCGTACCGCCAGTTCCGGCTCGTCCGTGCCGGCGATCAGCGCGGGGTCCCAGGTCGGGTCGGCGTCGACCAGGACGAACCGGCCGGGGTGCTCGGCCCGCGCGCCGCGGACCAGGCCCCAGACCATCGAGTGGTGGAGGCCGACCACGTCACCGGGCGCGGCGGCGACGGCGTCGCGGGTGACGACCGCCAGCCGCGTCCGCTCGCCCGCCAAGTGGTCCTGGATCGCGGCGAGTACGCTCCGCGCGCTCTCGTACGCCGCCTCGACGGTGTCCGCCTCCGGCTCCGGTCCGGGCACCTCGTAGACGACCAGGTCGGCGGGGTCACCGCCCGTCGACGCCGATGCGAGGGGGATCCAGTCGAGTGTGTACAGGCTGTCCGGGACGGCGGTGGTGTCCCGGACGGTCAGCGACGTGATGACCGCGACCGGGGTGCCGTCGGGATCGGCCACGGCCACGGTGTACGTGTCCGGCCCGGTGGCGGACAGGCGTACGCGCAGCGTCCGGCGGCCCGCGGGCCGTATCGCCACTCCGGTGAACGCGAACGGCAGGCCGGTGCGGTCGGTGAGGAACGCCATGGGGTGCAGTGCGGCGTCGAGCAGCGCGGGGTGCAGGGGAAACGGCTCCTCAGCGGGGAGCTCCACCTCGGCGTAGACGGTGTCGCCGACGCGCCGGGCCGCCGTGACGCCCTGGAACGCCGGCCCGTACTCGTAGCCGAGCACGGCCAGCGAGTCGTAGAGCCCGTCGACGTCGAGGGGCTCACCGGCCGACGGCCAGTCCCAGGCGCTCAGCACCGGCTCCTCGCCCAGGGTGCCGGTGGCGTGCCGCACCCACTCGTCGCCGTCACGCGAGTACACCGTGAGCGGGCGGCGGCCGTCGTCCTCGGGGCCCACGACGGCCTGGAGGTGCACCGGGGTGTCGTCGAGGACGAGCGGCGTTTCGAGCACCAGCTCCTCGACCGCGTGGCCGAGCCGGCCGGCCGCGTAGGCCGCCATTTCCGCGAACGCGGTGCCGGGCAGGAGGACGGAGCCCCGCACGGCGTGGTCGGCCAGCCACGGGTGGGTGGCGAGCGAGATCCGTCCGCTGAGCACCGCGCCGTCGGGCAGTTCCACGAATGTGCCGAGCAGGGGGTGGTCGCCCGACGCCGTCGGGACGGGCCGCAGCCAGTACGGCCGGCGCTGGAAGGCGTACGTCGGCAGGCTGACGGGCTCGGTGTCGTCCGGGAACCGCCAGTCGACCGGGACACCATGGACGTGCAGGCGGCCGAGCGAGGTGAGGAAGTCGTCCTGGTCGCGCCGGAGCGTGCCGGTGACGAGGAGGTCGGAGCCGTGGTGGTGACCGGTCTCCTCGACGGCGGAGACCAGGACCGGGTGCGGGCTGACCTCGACGAGGACGGTGTGGCCGTGGTCGAGCAGCGCACGGGTGGCCGGGGCGAACAGCACGGGTTCGCGGAGGTTGCGGTACCAGTAGCCGGCGTCGAGGGCGGAGGTGTCGACCGGTTCCGCGGTGACCGTGGAGTAGAACGGGATCGTCGCCGGGCGCGGTGTGATGCCGGCCAGGTCGGTCAGCATCTGCTCGCGGATCGCCTCGACCTGGACGGAGTGGGCCGCGTAGTTCACCGGCAGGCGGCGGGCGCGGATGCCGTCGGCCTCACAGGCCGCCGACAGTTCGTCCAGCGCGTCCAGATCACCCGATACCACGACGCTGTCCGCGGAGTTGACCACCGCCACGGTCAGCCGGCCGTCCCAGCGGGCCACGAACTCGGCGGCCTGTTCATGCCCGAGACCTATGGAAACCATGCCGCCCTGGTCGGCCAGCACCGCCAGCGCCCTGCTGCGTAACGCCACCACCTTGGCGGCGTCGTCCAGGGACAACGCCCCGGCCACGTACGCCGCCGCGATCTCCCCCTGCGAATGCCCCACCACGGCATCCGGCTCCACACCATGAGCACGCCACAGTTCGGCAAGGGCCACCATCACCGCGAACAGAGCGGGCTGCACCACATCCACCCGCTCCAGCGCACCACCACCGGTCAACACCTCCACCAACGACCAGTCCGTATACGGCGCCAACGCCACACCACACGCGTCGATCACCTCCCGGAACACCCGCTCCGAGCCGTACAACCCCCCGCCCATCCCCACCCACTGCGCACCCTGCCCCGGAAACACGAACACCGACCGGCCCAGTGGACGGGCGATCCCGGTGACCAGACCCGGCGCCGACCGGCCCTCCGCCAGTGCCTCCAACGCCTCCGCACCACTCAGCACCGCGCGGTGCTCGAAACGCGACCGCCCCGCCAACGCCCGGCCCACCGCAGCCGCGCCGGCCTCCGGATGCCCGGCCAGGAAGGCCCTCAGCCGACGCGCCTGTTCCCGCAACGCCACGTCCGACTTCCCCGACAACACCCACGGCACCACTCCGCCCGCGAACCCGGCCGCGGACCCCGTCGAAGCCCCGGCCGGCTCTTCGGCGGCCGCCTCGATCACGACATGCGCGTTGGTGCCGCTGATGCCGAACGCCGACACGCCGGCACGGCGGGGACGCCCCGTCTCCGGCCACGGCCGGGCCTCGGTGAGCAGGGAGACACGACCCGCCGACCAGTCGACATGGGAGGTCGGCGCGTCCACGTGGAGGGTCCGCGGCAGTTCGCCGTGCCGCATCGCCATGACCATCTTGATGACACCCGCCACACCGGCCGCCGCCTGGGTGTGGCCGATGTTCGACTTCACCGACCCCAGCCACAACGGCTCGTCCCGCCCCTGACCGTAGGTCGCCAGGAGTGCCTGCGCCTCGATGGGGTCACCGAGGGTGGTCCCGGTGCCGTGCGCCTCCACCGCGTCCACGTCCGCCGTCGACAGTCCCGCGTTCGCCAACGCCTGCCGGACGACGCGTTCTTGGGACGGGCCATTCGGCGCCGCGAGCCCGTTCGACGCGCCGTCCTGGTTCACGGCCGAGCCCCGGACGACCGCCAGCACCCGGTGGCCGTTGCGGCGGGCGTCGGACAGGCGCTCCAGCAGCAGCAGGCCGGCGCCCTCGCCCCAGGCCGTGCCGTCAGCAGCCTCGGCAAACGCCTTCACCCGCCCATCGGCCGCCAGCCCCCGCTGGCGCGAGAACTCCACGAACCCCGCCGGCGTCGCCATCACCGTCACTCCGCCCGCCAGGGCCAGCGAGCACTCCCCCGCCCGCAGCGCCTGCGCCGCCAGGTGGATCGCCACCAGCGACGACGAGCACGCCGTGTCCACCGACACCGCCGGACCCTCCAGCCCCAGCAGATACGACACCCGCCCGGACGTGGCGCTGGTGGCTGTTCCGGTGGCGAGGAAACCTTCGAGGTCCGGCGGCGGCTGGTTGCCGTAGCCGGAGGACCACAGGCCGGTGAACACGGCTGTGCGGCTGCCGCCGAGTGTGGTCGGGTCGATGCCGGCGTGCTCGAAGGTCTCCCAGGCGGTTTCCAGCAGCACCCGCTGCTGCGGGTCCATCGCCAGTGCCTCGCGCGGCGAGATGCCGAAGAACCCGGCGTCGAAGCCGGCGCCGTCGGCGAGGAAGCCGCCCGACCGGCTGTAGGTCGTGCCCGGCCGGTCCGGGTCGGGGTCGTAGACGACGTCCCATCCACGGTCCGGCGGGAATTCGGTGATCGCGTCGGCACCGTCCGACACGAGCCGCCACAGGCCGTCCGGGGACTCCACTCCGCCCGGGTAGCGGCAGCCCACGCCGATGATCGCGATCGGCTCGCGCGCGGCCTCCTCCATGTCGGCGAGGCGCTTGCCGAGCACTCCCAGGTCGGCCGTGGCGCGCTTGAGGTAGGTGCGGAGCTTCTCTTCGTCGGACATCGCTACTCCTCAGCGTTTCGGGACTCGCCCGAGCGGATGACCTCGGTCCTGCGGTGCGCATCGTCCAGAAGGCTGAACAGTTCGTCGTCGCTGGCCTCGTCGACACCGGCCGCGGAGCCGGTACGTTTGGCGGTCCAGGCCGCGAGAAGCGCTTCGAGGCGGGCCGCGACGGTCTCGTAGTCGGCCTCGGCGGCTGTCGCGTCCAGGGTGGACTTGAGCCGGTCGAGTTCGGCGAGCAGGGGGTCGGGTTCGGTGCCGTGCAACCGTGTGTGCACGAAGGCGGCGAGGCGGGCCGGTGTCGGGTGGTCGAAGACGAGCGTGGCGGGCAGGCGCAGGCCGGTGTCCGCGTCGAGCTGGTTGCGCAGTTCCACGGCGGTGAGCGAGTCGAACCCGATGTCGGTGAACGCCTGGTCGGGGTTGACCGCCTCCGGTGACGCGTGCCCCAGGACGAGGGCGACCTGGCCCACGACGAGTCGCAGCACGTCGGCCTGCGTCCACACGCGGTCGGCGGCCTGCCTGCGCCGGGGCCGTACCAGCTCCCGCAGCAGGGCGGGCGGGTCGCCGGCGCGGCGCAGCGCCGGCAGGTCGAATCCGACGGGGGCGAGGGTGGGGGTGCCCGCGGTCAGCGCGGCGTCGAACAGGGCCAGCGCGTCCGTCGTCGGCAGCGGCCGTACACCGGCCCTGGCCAGGCGGTGCCGGTCGGTGGCGGTGAGACCTCCGGTCATGCCGCTGGCCTCCGCCCAGTAGCCCCAGGCGAGCGACACGGCCGGCTGTCCCTGGGCGTGCCGATGGGCGGCGAGGCCGTCGAGGTACGCGTTCGCCGCCGCGTAGTTCGCCTGGCCCGCGCCGCCCAGCACACCGGCCGCCGACGAGAACAGCACGAACGCCTCCAGGTCCGAGGTCAGTTCGTGGAGGTGCCGCGCCGCGAGGGCCTTCGGCTCCCACACGCGCGCGAACTGCTGCGGGGTGAGGGATTCCACGACGGTGTCGGACAGCGTGCCCGCCGCGTGGATCACCGAGGTGACCGGGTGTGCGGCGAGCAGCCGCGCCACCGCCTCGCGGTCGGCCACGTCGCACGCCACGATGTCGGCGGTCGCGCCCAGCGCGGCCAGGTCGGCGGTCAGCGCGGCCGCGCCGGGGGCGTCCGGGCCGCTCCGGCTGACCAGCAGCAGGTGCCGCACGCCGTGCCGGGCGGCGAGGTGGCGGGCGACCTGGCCGCCCAGGGTGCCGGTGCCGCCGGTGACGAGCACCGTGCCCTCGGGGCCGAGCGGCGAGGACAGCGGTTCGGTCCGCGCCCGTTCGAGGCGGGGGACGTGAACGGCACCGGAGCGGATCGCGAGCTGGGGTTCGTCGCCGGCCAGCCGGACCTCGTCGCCGTCGCCGCCGTCGACCAGCACGAACCGGCCGGGGTGCTCGGTGGCGGCCGACCGGACCAGGCCCCAGACGGCGGCGGCCTGCGGATCGACGTCCTCGCCCGGCCGAACCGGCACGGCGTTGCGCGTGGCGACCACCATGCGCGGGGTGTCCGTGGTGAGGAAGTCCTGGATCACCCGCAGGGTCTCGACGGGCGAGGTGGCGTGGTGGACCGGGATGTCCGGTTCGGTGGTCGCCGCTTCCAGGACCGGCCACGCCACCCGGTACGGCACGTTCCGCGTGGGGGCCCCGGCCGGCCGGCGCAGGGCCAGCGAGGCGATCTCGGCGACCGGCGCGCCCGACTGGTCGGCGAGGCCGATCGCGCAGGTGTCCTGACCGGTCACGGTCAGCCGGACCCTGACCTGCCCGGCGCCGCGCCACCAGGAGATCCCCGCGAAGGAGAACGGCATCTTCGCCCGGTCGTCGGCGAGGGTCACGGTCTGGATCGCGGCGTCGAGCAGGGCGGGGTGCAGGGCGAACCGGGTGTCGCCGGGGGGTGCGGCCACCTCCGCGTAGAGGGTGTCGCCATCGCGCCAGGCCGCTCGCAGACCTTGGAAGGCCGTGCCGTAGGCGAATCCGGCGTCGGCCAGGTCGTCGTAGAAGGCGTCGAGGTCGACGGCTTCGGCGTGCGGCGGCCACTGCCGTGCCCAGGGCTCCCGAGGTGCGACGGGTACGGCGCCCAGGGTCCCGGTGGCGTGCCGTACCCACTCGCCGTCCGCACGCGAGTGGATCGAGACGCCGCGTCGGCCCGCCCGGTCGGGGCCGACGGTCACGGACACCTGTACGCCGTCCGCGACCACCAGTGGTGTCTCCAGCGTCAGGTCCTCGACCGCCGGGCATCCGACGTGTTCGCCGGCCCGGAGCGCCAGCTCCACGAACGCCGCGCCGGGCAGCAGGGGCGAGCCCGAGACGACGTGTTCGGTGAGCCACGGCTGCGCGGCGGTGGCGAGTCGCCCCGTCAGCACCACGCCGTTGTCGTCGGGCAGTTCCATGGCGTCCCGCAGCAGCGGGTGGTCGATCCGGCCGTCACCGGTCGGTGCGGGGGTGGTGGGCTGGAGCCAGTAGCGCTGGTGCTGGAAGGGATACGAGGGCACCCGCGCACCCGACGTCCCCACCGTTGTCGTCGCGGGTGGCATCCAACGCGCGGCGCCGTCCGCCCACAACCGGCCCAACCCCGCCAGCAACCGCTCCGGAGAATCACCACCACGCCGCATCAACCCATTACCCACCAGCAACGGATGCGGACCCACC
>NZ_JBVHXT010000092.1:0-9137 GCF_055569255.1 Streptomyces sp. NPDC029296 | reverse complement strand
GGTCTCCCTCCCGGTTTGGGGGAAAGGGGAGTGGGGGTGGGATTTGTTCTTTTCCGCTCGGGTTCAAGGGGAACCGGGGGGGGGACCGGCCCCCTCCCCCCCCGTTCTCCCCCTGCCCCTCGTCCTGCGCACGGCGCCGTCGGGCTCAATGCCCGGCGAACTGCTCGCTCACCGAGTCGTAGACGCCCTTGGCCACCTCGCCCAGCCGGGGACCGGCCAGCCAGCCCGCGTTCACCGGGCCGATGGACGTGTTGGACACCAGCGCGGGCTTGCCGTCGGCGCCGGTCTCCACCCAGCCGCCGCCGGACGAGCCACCCGTCATCGTGCAGCCGATCCGGTACATCGTCGGGTCGGACTGCTGGAGGGACAGCCGGCCCGGCTTGTCCTGGCACCGGTACAGCAGCCCGCCGTCGTACGGCGCCGCCGCCGGGTAACCGGACGCCGTCACACTGTTCACCTTCGCCACGGCCGGCGCGTCGAAGTCGACCGGCAGCGCCCCGCCGACCGTCTCCTCCAGCGACTTGCCGCCGCTGCCCTGCTCCGGCGTCACATGGATGACCGCGAAGTCGTACGCGGCACCGGCACCGCCCGTCTTGCCGCCCTCGCTGATCCACTGCTGCGAGGTCTTCGCCGCGTCCGCCCACCACACGCCGTACGGGGCGACCTGGGACCGGCCGGCGTTCTGCAGCTCGGCCGACGACAGGGCCTGGTCGTTGTACGACGGCACGAACGCGAGGTTGCGGTACCAGCCGCCCTTCTTCCCGGCGTGCACACAGTGACCGGCCGTCCACACGAGGTTGGACTTGCCCGGGTGCGCCGGGTCCTGGACGACCGTCGCCGAGCAGACCATGGTGCCCTCGGGCGCGTCGAAGAGCAGCTTGCCCGAGGTGGCCGCGCTGGCGTGGTAGGGCGCGCTGACCGCCTGCGCCTTCACCGGCCGCGGCGTCGGGTCCGTCACCCCCTGGTCACCGGAGATGTCGTTGTCGTCGACGCCCCGGTCCGGGTCGTCGGCCTCCCGCATCCGGTCCGGGTCCCACAGACCACTGATGACCGGGTTGACGAAGTCGTTGGCCTCGCGCAGCCAGTCGTCCTTGTCCCAGTTCTTCCAGGCGCCGTTCTTCCACTTGTCGAGGTCGATTCCGTGGTCCTTGAGACGGCGCTTGAGGTCGTCCGGGATGTGGATCTTGCCGTCACCGGTGCCCGCCGCGCTCGCGGTGGCGCCCGGGTTGCCGTCGTCGGTGCCGCCGCTGTCGCAGGCGGTGGCGGTCAGCGCCAGCGCCGAGACGAGGGCGACCGCCGTCAGCGAGGCCGAGGTGCGGCGACCGCCCCTGCCTCGCCGAGCGGTGAACGACGGCCGTATGGATCGCATGGTCTTGACTCCCCCTGCTGTGAAGGAACTCGGCGCTTCGGCCCCGGCACCGGCGGCGAACTCGTGGACGGTTCACGCTGGTCCCGCGACCTTCTGGGAACGGCATCACACACTATGCGGTCGCTGTGGGGGAGTTCCGCCCGGGCGGCAACGGTTCCGTCACAGGCTGCCCGAACAGGGCCGTGCCGCAGCGGGGTTCGCCCGCCGCGCACCCCGGTCCGGCGGCCGTCCGCCCGCTCTCGCAAGCGCGATGGGAAGCCTCACCTCACCTTCCGTCCAAGGATCTCCGGGCCACCCCGTAACCGGCCGAACGGTCGGAGGTTGTAGCCGGTGGGACCAGCCGTCCGTGCCCGGTCCCGACCAACTCGCCTTTGACCAGCCGGAAGGACAGCGCGCCGTGGCCGTTACGGAGTCGATGGCGGAAGGCTCGCCCGGAGAAGCGCGGGCCGTGCACGAGGGGATCCTCAGACGCCAGTCGGCGCGCGAGTCCTCGGCGCGCACCTACGCCCGAGCCCTGCCCATCGTTCCCGTGCGGGCGCGAGGGCTCACCATCGAGGGCGCCGACGGCCGCCGTTACCTGGACTGTCTCTCCGGTGCCGGCACCCTCGCCCTCGGCCACAACCACCCGGTCGTCCTGGAGGCCATCCGCGGGGTCCTCGACTCGGGCGCCCCGCTCTCCGTCCTCGACCTCGCCACCCCGGTCAAGGACGCGTTCGTCACCGAGCTGTTCCGCACCCTCCCGCCCGGCCTCGCCGACCGCGCCCGCGTGCAGTTCTGCGGACCGGCCGGCACCGACGCCGTCGAGGCCGCCCTCAAACTGGTCCGGACCGCGACCGGCCGCACCGGCGTCCTCGCCTTCGCCGGTGCCTACCACGGCATGACCGCCGGCGCCCTGGCCGCCTCCGGCGGTGCCCCCGACGTCCGGGTCGCCCGCCTGCCCTACCCGCAGGACTACCGCTGCCCCTTCGGCATCGGCGGCCCGCCCGGTGCCGAACTCGCCGCCCGCTGGACCGAGTCCCTCCTCGACGATCCCAAGTCCGGCGTGCCCCTGCCGGCCGGGATGATCCTGGAACCCGTCCAGGGCGAGGGCGGAGTGCTCCCCGCGCCGGACGACTGGCTGCGCCGGATGCGCCGGATCACGGCGGACCGCTCCGTCCCGCTGATCGCCGACGAGGTCCAGACCGGCGTCGGCCGCACGGGCGCCTTCTGGGCCGTCGACCACAGTGGCATCACCCCCGACGTCATGGTCCTGTCCAAGGCCATCGGCGGCAGCCTCCCGCTGGCCGTGATCGTCTACCGCGACGACCTTGACACCTGGCAACCCGGCGCCCACGCCGGCACCTTCCGCGGCAACCAGCTCGCCATGGCCGCGGGCGCCGCCACCCTCGCCTACGTCCGCGAGAACGCCCTCGCCGAACGGGCCGCCGCCCTCGGCTCCCGCATGCTGACCGCACTCGCGGACTTCGGCCGTGAGTACGCGTGTGTGGGGGACGTACGGGGCCGGGGGCTGATGATCGGCATCGAACTGGTGAATCCGGAGGCGGACCGAGCCGCTCGGGAGGCGGCTCGGGGTGCCGGGGAGCCGACCGGCCCGGCTGATCCCGGTGGTTTCGCCGGCCCTGGTGGCGTGGGTGGTCAGGCGGGGCCTGACGGGCTGTCCGGCCGGGGTCCGGGTGAGCGCGGCGGTTCCGGCCGGCCGTCTCATCCCGGCGGGGCCGGTGGTTACGGTGTTCCGGGCGACGGTGGCACCGGCGCCCACGCCCCGCTCGGGGCCCGCGGGATTCCTGGTGCCCGTACCGGCCGTACGGACCCCGATGCCCCCAGGGACCCCGCGGCCCCCGCCGGCCTCGGTGAAGGCGGCGCGGCGGCGGCCGGGTGGGGCGCCGGCCGCACGCCGTTCCCGCCCGCACCCGGACTCGCCGCCGCCGTGCAGCGCGAGTGCCTGCGGCGCGGGCTGATCGTCGAACTGGGCGGCCGGCACACCTCCGTCGTCCGGCTGCTGCCGCCGCTGACGATCAGCGACGAACAGGCCAGGGCGGTCCTCGACCGTCTGACCGACGCGATCGCGGCGGCGGCCCGCGACCACGAGACCCACGGCCCGCACCGGCCACGCCACCCCGGCCCCGGCCAGCACAGGAGCTGAGAACCCCACCGGCCCGACGACACCACCGGGACCCGCCCTTCAGACCGTCACCGCGTTCCTCCCCACCCGCCCTCCTTCCGGGCATCCGGGCCGACACCGGCCGTCGGCCACCGCACCCGGCCCGACACCGGCCGTCGGCCGCCACCTCATGGCCGTCCCGTGCGGCCCGCTCGCCCGCGTCGGCCGCATGGCCGCTCGGGCACACCGTCCGCCGCCCGGCAGGGCGGCCGAGCGGACGACGGAACCAGCCCGCACCGCCCCCCGTACCACCAGCCCCAGAGGAGCCGTCATGAACGCCACTCCCCACCTCGACGGCCGCTCCGGCGCCCCCGACGACCAGGGAGACCCCGCCCCCCGGCCCGCCGCCGTACCGCTCACCGGCTCGGTCCCCCGGCAGAAGCGGCGGGAGCCGGACACCGGGCGGCGGACCGCGCCCGGTCCCGCCCCGCTGGAAGACCCCGATCCGCTGGAAGACCCCGACCCGCACTCCGCGGCCGAGGCCGCCGCCGTGGAGAACCTGCTGCGGTGCTGGATCCGCGAGACCGGCCTCGCCGCTCCCGTCACCGGAAGCCTCCACATCCCGCTGCCCGCCAGCGGCACCGCTCTCGTCGCACCCGTGCGGTACTGGTCCCCGACGGGCTGGCACCGCCTCGGCCCACCCCGCCTGGCCTACGCGCCCGACACCGCCCCGCCCGTCGACGCCGTCACCCTCGCGGCCCTCCTGACCAGGGAATCCACCAGCCCACCGGCCACCACGGACCCCGACGCCCCGGACGCTCGCGCCGACTGGGACAACGGCCATGGCACCGGCCCGGCGCCCACGGCCGGCACCCACTCGCGCCCCGGAAGCGACGGCGACGGCCGTGGACTCCGCCCTCGCCCCGGCCCTGACGGCGGGGCCACCGACGCTCGGCTCGCCGCTGCCGGCCGCGTCACCGGCCCTCCGGCCGGCGGCGATCTCGTGGCCCGGGTCGCCGACTCCGTCCGCCGCACCGCCGAGTTCATCCGGCACCGGCGCGAAAACCCCGCCGACACCCCCGATCTCTTCCTCAGCGCCGAACAGGCCCTCCTCCTCGGGCACCCGATGCATCCCACCCCGAAGAGCCGGGAGGGCCTGACCGAGGCCGAGGCCGACCGGTACTCACCGGAGACGCACGGCTCCTTCCCCCTGCACTGGCTCGCTGTCTCCCCCTGCCTCCTCGCGACCGACTCGGCCTGGACCGAGCGCGGCCGTCCCGTTCCCGCCAGCCATCTGATCCGGCGCCTCGCCGGCACCGAACTGCCACTGCCCGACGGCCACACCGCCCTGCCGCTGCACCCCTGGCAGGCACGCGAGGTGCGGCACCGCCCGGCCGTCGCCGCACTGCTCGACTCCGGGCTCCTCCGCGACCTGGGACCGCTCGGCACCCCTTGGCACCCCACCTCCTCCGTGCGAACCGTGCACCGGCCCGGTGCCCCCGCGATGCTCAAGCTCTCGCTGGCCCTGCGCATCACCAACTCCCGACGGGAGAACCTGCGCAAGGAACTCCACCGGGGAGTCGAGGCGCACCGGCTGCTGCGCACCGGCCTCGCCCGGCAGTGGCGGGCGGCGCACCCCGGCTTCGACATCGTGCGCGACCCGGCCTGGCTCGCCGTGGACGCCCCGGACGGCCGGCCCGTGCCGGGACTCGACGTGATGATCCGGCACAACCCGTTCACCCCGGCCGACGATGTCGGCTGCGTCGCCGGACTCGTATCACCCCGCCCCCTCGCCGTACCGCCGCACCACCCCGCACCGCGGCGCACCACGTGGCCGGTGCGGTCGCGTCTGGCCCGTCTCGTCGCACGGCTCGCGGCACGGACCGGCCGGCCCGTCGGCGTCGTGTCGGCCGAGTGGTTCCTGCGCTACCTGGAGCACGTCGTCCGCCCCGTCCTCTGGCTGGACGGCGAGGCCGGGATCGCCCTCGAAGCGCACCAGCAGAACACGCTGCTCCTGCTGGACGCCGACGGCTGGCCCGCCGGTGGCCGCTACCGCGACAACCAGGGCTACTACTTCCGCGAGTCCCGGCGTGCCGAACTGACCGCCCGGCTCCCCGGTCTCGGCGACCACAGCGACACCTTCGTCCCGGACGAGGTCGCCGACGAGCGCCTCGTCTACTACCTCGCCGTCAACAACGTGTTCGGCCTGATCGGCGCCTTCGGCTCCCAGCTCCTCGCCGACGAGCGCCTGCTCCTCGCGGCCTTCCGCCGCTTCCTGACCGGCCTGGCCGCGGGGCCCACCCCGTCGCGCACCGCCTTGCCCGGCCGCCTGCTCGACTCACCCGTGCTGCGCTGCAAGGCCAACCTGCTGACCCGGCTGCACGGCCTCGACGAACTCGCCGGCCCGGTCGACACCCAGTCCGTCTACGTCACCATCGCCAACCCCCTGCACAACTGAGCGCCGCACACATCCCGCCCACCTCGCCTCCTGAGAGGAGAGAGCACCGTGCCTTCCATCGACGCGACCGTCCCGGCCGGCCCGGCCCCCGCCCACCCCCACGGCCCCGGCCCATGGCCCGCCGTCACGGACCCCCGTCCCTTCCCGTTCGGCCCGTTCACCGCAGAGGACGACGCCCCGGACAGCGATGACACGCTGGACCTGCGACTGCCCCCGGAGTTCCTCGCCCTCCGCGCCGCGACGACGGCGGACCTCCTCGGCCGGGTCACCACCTGGGGCCCGGTCGCCACCCCCGCCGGCTCCTTCCGGCTGGTGCCCGTGCGCATCGATCACGACCTGCCGCTCGTCCACCGCTGGATGAACGACCCGGAGGTGGCCGGCTTCTGGGAACTCGCCGGGCCCACGCGGCGGACGGAGGACCACCTGCGGGCCCAGCTGCACGACGACGGACGCTGCGTGCCGTGTCTCGGCGTACTCGACGGCACGCCGATGAGCTACTGGGAGATCTACCGGGCGGACCTGGACCCGCTCGCCCGCAGCTATCCGGCCCGTCCGCACGACACCGGTATCCATCTGCTCATCGGCGACGCCGCGGACCGGGGGCGAGGGCTGGGCTCCGCCCTGCTCCGGGCCGTGGCCGACCTGATCCTCGACCGGCGTCCCGCCTGCCCCCGCGTAGTGGCGGAACCCGATCTGCGCAACATCCCCTCCATCGCCGCCTTCCTCAGCGCGGGCTTCCGGTTCGCGGCCGAGATCGACCTGCCCGGCAAGCGGGCCGCCCTCGTGATCCGGGACCGGGTCCTGCGCGATGTGCTGTAGCGTCACGTAATCGTGTGCTCACCATGAGAGACGAGTGGCGGTGCCGCGGTGTTCCCGGACGGGAGAAGAAATCCGCCGCGTGTGCGGTCCCGGCAGGGCAAGGGGGCCGCCGGCCGTCCGACGGCCACGACGCGCCACCACCGCCTCGGAGCCGCCGCCTCCCCTTCCGAGGAGCCGCCACACCCGCGCGTCCCCGCCACCCCACCACCACCCCAGGAGCCCCGGCCGTGATCCCGCCCCCCGCCCCCGCCACAGCCCCCCGTTTGTCACTGCGGGGCCGTAGGGTGGTCAGGCTATGACGAAGCCCTCCCTCCCCGAACTCCTGCATGCCGCCGTCGCCGCCGTCGGCGGCACGGAGCGCCCCGGCCAGGTGACCATGGCCGAAGCGGTCGCCGAGGCGATCGACGACGGATCCCACCTGCTGGTCCAGGCCGGCACCGGCACCGGCAAGTCGCTGGGATACCTCGTGCCCGCGCTCGCGCACGGCGAGAGAGTGGTCGTCGCGACGGCCACGCTCGCCCTGCAGCGTCAGCTCGTGGAGCGGGACCTGCCGCGCACGGTGGACGCCCTGCACCCGCTGCTGCGCCGCCGGCCGGAGTTCGCCATGCTCAAGGGCCGGTCGAACTACCTGTGCCTGCACCGCCTGCACGAGGGCATGCCGCAGGACGAGGAAGAGGGGCTCTTCGACCAGTTCGAGGCCGCCGCGCCCACCAGCAAGCTGGGCCAGGACCTGCTGCGGCTGCGGGACTGGGCGGACGAGACCGAGAACGGCGACCGGGACGACCTCACCCCCGGTGTGTCGGACCGCGCCTGGGCCCAGGTGTCGGTGTCGTCGCGGGAGTGCCTGGGCGCGTCGAAGTGCGCGTACGGCGCCGAGTGCTTCGCGGAGATGGCCCGCGAGCGGGCCAAGCTCGCCGAGGTGGTCGTCACCAACCACGCCCTGCTGGCCATCGACGCCATCGAGGGCGCCCCGGTGCTGCCGCAGCACGAGGTGCTGATCGTGGACGAGGCGCACGAACTCGTCTCCCGCGTCACCGGCGTCGCCACCGGTGAACTGACGCCCGGCCAGGTCAAGCGTGCCGTGCGCCGCGCCGCCAAGCTCGTCAACGAGAAGGCCGCCGATCAGCTCCAGACCGCCGCCGAGGGCTTCGAGCGGCTCATGGAACTCGCGCTCCCGGGCCGTCTGGAGGAGATCCCCGAAGACCTCGGCTACGCCCTGATGCAACTGCGGGACGCCGCCCGTACGGTGATCTCCGCGATCGGCGCGACCCGCGACAAGTCCGTCCAGGACGAGGACGCGGTCCGCAAGCAGGCGCTGGCCTCGGTGGAGTCGGTCCACGACGTGGCGGAACGGATCCTGAACGGCTCGGAGTGGGACGTCGTCTGGTACGAGCGGCACGACCGGTTCGGCGCGTCCCTGCGGGTCGCCCCCATGTCGGTCTCCGGTCTGCTCAGGGAGAAGCTCTTCGCCGACCGGTCCGTTGTCCTCACCTCGGCGACGCTCAAGCTGGGCGGCGACTTCAACGGCGTCGGCGCCTCGCTGGGCCTCGGCCCGGAGGGCACCGAGGGCGAGGACCTGCCGCAGTGGAAGGGCATCGACGTCGGCTCGCCCTTCGACTACCGCAAGCAGGGCATCCTGTACGTCGCCCGACACCTGGCGCGGCCCGCGCGCGACGGAGACCGCGCCGACATGCTGGACGAGCTGACCGAGCTGATCCAGGCGGCCGGCGGGCGCACCCTCGGCCTCTTCTCGTCCATGCGGGCCGCCCAGCTCGCGGCGGAGGAGCTGCGCTCCCGCATCCCCGAGTTCCCGATCCTGCTCCAGGGCGAGGAGACGCTCGGCGAGCTGATCAAGAACTTCGCCGCCGACCCGCAGACGTGTCTGTTCGGCACGCTGTCGCTCTGGCAGGGCGTCGACGTCCCGGGCCCCAGCTGTCAGCTGGTCGTCATGGACAAGATCCCGTTTCCGCGCCCCGACGACCCGCTGATGAGCGCACGCCAGAAAGCGGTGGAGGACGCCGGCGGCAACGGCTTCATGGCGGTCGCCGCCACCCACGCGGCCCTGCTCATGGCACAGGGCGCCGGCCGCCTCGTCCGGGCCTCCGGCGACCGGGGCGTGGTGGCCGTGCTGGACCAGCGGCTGGCGACCGCGCGCTACGGCGGCTACCTCAAGGCGTCGCTGCCGGACTTCTGGTACACCACGGACCGCAACCAGGTCCGCAGGTCGCTCGCGGCGATCGACGCCGCGGCGAAGGAGGCGGAGGGAAAGTGATCCCGGGTGGCCGGTCGACGGCCACCCGGGCGGGCGCGGGGGGGGGGGGGGGGGGTGGGGGGGGAGAAAGGGAGAAAGAAAGAGGGAAGGGGGAGGGGGGGAGGGGGGAGGGGAGGAG
>NZ_JBVHXT010000091.1:0-9443 GCF_055569255.1 Streptomyces sp. NPDC029296 | reverse complement strand
ATCGGCGTCCACCTGTCCGAGGAGTTCCAGCTCCACCCCGAGCAGTCCACCGACGCCATCGTGATCCACCACCCCGAGGCGAAGTACTTCAACGCACGGTGACGCATGTCTCACTCGGCACGCTGATCGGATAAGTCGTACACTGGTCGGTCCACCGCAGGCCGGTTCCCCACCGGGGAGCCGGCCTGGTCGTCCCTCAAGGAGGTGCGCCCGGATGACCAGTACGGTCCCCGCGCCAGGAACCCGTACGGCCGAAGGCTCCGCCCTGCAAGCGGTCCTGCTGGACATGGACGGCACCCTGGTGGACACCGAAGGCTTCTGGTGGGACGTCGAGGTGGAGGTCTTTGCCTCCCTCGGGCACACCCTGGACGAGACCTGGCGCCATGTCGTGGTCGGCGGCCCCATGACCCGCAGCGCCGGCTTCCTCATCGAGGCCACCGGCGCCGACATCGGCCTCGCCGAACTCACCGTCCTGCTCAACGAGGGCTTCGAGAGCCGGATCGACCGGGCGCTCCCGCTGATGCCGGGTGCCGCCCGGCTGCTCGCCGAACTGCACCGGCACGAGATCCCCACCGCCCTGGTCTCCGCCTCCCACCGGCGCATCATCGACCGCGTGCTGGCCGTGCTGGGCTCCCACCACTTCGCCCTGTCCATCGCCGGCGACGAGGTCTCCCGCACCAAGCCCTTCCCCGACCCGTATCTGCTCGCCGCCGCCGGACTCGGCGCGGAACCCGCCCGCTGCGCCGTGGTCGAGGACACCGCGACCGGGGTCGCCGCGGCCGAGGCCGCGGGGTGCCGGGTCGTCGCCGTCCCCTCCGTCGCTCCCATCGGCCCGGCCCCGGGACGCACCGTCGTCTCCTCGCTGGAAGAGGTCGACCTGGCCTTTCTGCGCGACATGATGGTGCCGACGCACTGACCGTCCACCCGGGTGCTCCCCGTCGGCGGAACCCCCGGGGAGCGCGCGGAGCGCCGACCGCGCCGGACGCGTTTCCGGGAGCGCCCCCGGGGGAAGATTCCGCCCGGTGCCGCCCGGCCGGATTCCATCGCCCGCCCACACCACCGCAAGTGTGACGTTCGCCACCCCAAGGGGTCTGGACAACGTTGGCCACGCGTGCTGACCGGCCCTGATCGGGCGGTGCCGGCGGGACCTTGTGTCCCGATTGATGGGAAGCTGCACTAATCCTGCCGCTGTCGGGTTTTCGGTGCGTCCGCGACCGGTTCCCCTGCGTGATGGGGGGTCAGCTCACACGACTGTGAACCCCCCTGCGGGTGCGGACTAATCTCATCGCGAGAACATCGCCGAGAACCCCCGTGATCCCGCGCACCGCCCCCGCATGCCGGATACACGGACCCGAATCAGCTCTGGAGAAACTCCCGCATGAACCGCAAGACTTTGGTGCTGCCGGCGGTGGCCGGCCTGCTCACCCCGGTTCTCGCCGCGTGCGGCGGATCCGACAGCGGGAGCAAGAGCGGTGACGCCATCGTCGTCGGTACCACGGACCAGTTCACGGCCACCGAGGCGGCCCCCGCGCCCCTCGACCCGGCCTACGCCTACGACGTCGGCACCTGGAACATCCTGCGCCAGTCCATCCAGACCCTGATGGCGCAGCCCAAGGGCGAGGGCGAGCCCGTCCCGGACGCCGCCGAGAGCTGCTCCTTCACCGACAGCGGCAGCGAGCGCTACGCCTGCAAGCTGCGCGAGGGCCTGAAGTTCGCGAGCGGCGACCCGGTGACCGCCGAGGACGTGAAGTACTCCATCGAGCGTGTGCTGCGCATCGACTCCGACAGCGGTGTGTCCGCCCTGCTGAACACCATCGACACCATCGAGACGCAGGGCGACCGCGACGTCGTCTTCCACCTGAAGACCGCCGACGCCACCTTCCCCTACAAGCTGTCCACCCCGGTCGCGGGCATCGTCGACCCGAAGGACTACCCGAAGGACAAGCTCCGCGAGGGCTTCGCGATCGACGGTTCCGGCCCGTACACCTTCAAGGCCGACGTCAGCGACGACGCCATCACGACCGCCACCTTCACCAAGAACCAGTCCTACAAGGGCAGTGTGACGGTGAACAACGACAAGGTCGAGCTGCGCCCCTTCGCCGACGCCGACGCCATGGGCAGCGCGATCGACGCGGGTGACATCGACGTCATGTCCCGCACCATGTCGCCCGCGCAGATCCAGAAGCTGGACACCGGCGACGACGGCAAGGTCGACCTGGTCGACATGCCGGGCCTGGAAATCCGCTACCTCGCCTTCAACACCGACGCCCCCAGCGTCAAGTCCAGGGCCGTGCGCCAGGCCATGGCCCAGCTCGTCAACCGCGGCGAACTGGTCTCCAAGGTCTACGGCACCCAGGCCGAGCCGCTGTACTCGATGGTCCCGGCCACCGTCACCGGCCACTCCAACTCGTTCTTCAACAAGTACGGCAACCCGAGCGTCGCCAAGGCGAAGAACGTGCTGGAGAAGGCCGGCATCACCACCCCGGTGAAGCTGACCCTGCACTACACCACCGACCACTACGGTTCGGCCACCAAGCAGGAGTTCGAGATCCTGCAGAAGCAGCTCAACGACAGCGGCCTGTTCGACGCCACCATCGAGGGCCACCCCTGGAAGACCTTCCGGCCCGCCGAGCAGAAGGGCGAGTACGACGTCTACGGCATGGGCTGGTTCCCCGACTTCCCCGACGCCGACAACTTCCTCGCGCCGTTCCTGGACAAGGACAACTTCCTCGGCTCGCCGTACAACAACACCACCATCCAGCGCTCGCTGATCCCGCAGTCCCGCCGCGAGGCCGACCGGCTCGGCGCCTCCAAGAGCCTGACCGAGATCCAGGACAAGGTCGCCGAGGACGTCCCGGTCCTGCCGCTGTGGCAGGGCAAGCAGTACGTCGCCGCGCGCGACGACATCACGGGCGCCGCCTACGCCCTCAACTCCTCCTCGACGCTTCAGCTGTGGGAGCTCGGCCGCGGCGTGAGCGGCTGACGGCTCTCGACACCCGGGGCCGCGGAACACGCGGCCCCGGGGCCCGGGACCAGGGACGGACGGACCCGGGCTGACGAACCGACGACAAGGCACTTCGAGTGAACCTGCGCAACCAGTGGCCGGTCCTGCCCCTCGTGGCGGGGCTGGCCTCCGGCCTGTTGACCGGCTGCGGAACCGAGACCGGTGACTCCGGGGGCACCGGCGCCTCCGTGGTGGTCGGGATGTCCGACGACGTCCTCGCCACGGATCCGGCGGCCGGCTACGACCCCGGCTCCTGGCTGTTGTTCGACAACGTCTTCCAGTCGCTGCTCGGCTTCCCCAAGGGCGCGACCGAACCCGAGCCCGAACTGGCGAAGCGGTGCGGCTTCACCGACACCCGGGCCACGGTCTACGCGTGCGAACTGAAGGACGGCCTCAAGTTCAGCAACGGTGACGACCTCACCTCCGAGGACGTCAAGTTCTCCTTCGACCGCATGCTGAAGATCGACGACCCGGCCGGTCCCGCCCTGATGTTCCCGATGCTCGACAAGGTCGAGACACCGGACGCCCGGACGGCCGTCTTCCACCTGAAGGTGCCCGACGCCACCTTCCCCAGCAAGATCGCCTCCGGCGCGGGCTCCATCGTGGACCACCGCCAGTACGACGCGAACGCCCTGCGCACCGACCACCAGGCGGTCGGCTCCGGCCCCTACAAGCTGGACTCCTTCGACGAGGACCGGGCCGTCTTCTCCGTGAACGGCAACTACAAGGGCACCGCCAAGGTCAACAACGCCGGCGTCACCCTGAAGTTCTTCCACGGCGACCGCACCGCCCTGAAGGAGTCCCTCCTCGACGGCGGCGTCGACATCGCCTACCGAGGCCTGACCGCCACCGACATCGCCCGGCTCGACCAGCAGGACGACAGCAAGGGCGTCGAGGTCATCGAGGGCACCAGCGCCGAGGTGCAGCACCTGGTCTTCAACATGAAGGACCCGGTGGCCGGCAAGCTCGGCGTCCGCAAGGCCATGGCCTACCTCCTCGACCGCGACGCCCTCATCAAGGACGTCTACCAGGGCACCGCCACCCCGCTCTACTCGATCGTCCCGGCCGGGGTCGCGGGCCACAACACCGCCTTCTTCGACACCTACGGCGCCCGTCCCTCCCAGGCCAGGGCCGCCGCCGCCCTGCGGGCCGACGACATCACCGGCAAGGTGAAACTCACCCTGTGGTCCACGCCCTCCCGCTACGGCCCCGCCACCGACGAGGAGCTGAAGGCCATCGCCGGACAGCTCAACGCCAGCGGCCTGTTCGACGCCGACGTCAAGTCCGTCGCCTTCGACCAGTACGAGAAGGACATCGCCGCCGGCAAGTACGGCGTGTACGTGAAGGGCTGGGTGCCGGACTATCCGGACGCCGACAACTTCACCGCCCCCTTCTTCGGCAAGGGCAACGTGCTGGACAACCACTACGACAACCGCGCCATCACCGGCAGTCTGCTGCCCGGCACCGCCGCGCAGAGCGACCGCTCGGCCACCGACAAGGACTTCGGCAGGCTCCAGGACATCGTCGCCGACGAGCTGCCCGTCCTGCCGGTCTGGCAGGCCAAGCAGTACGCGGTCGTCCACGACGGCGTCTACGGCCTGGAGTACTGCCTGGACGCCTCCACGGTGTTCCGCTTCTGGGAACTCAGCAAGAGCAGCTGACACCGGGCACGGCGAGGGCGCCCCACTCCACGGGAGAGGGGCGCCCTTCCGGTCGTCCGCCGGCCTCCGGCCGTCTACTGGGCGCCGGGGCGCACCAGCCCGCTCTCGTACGCGTACACCGCCGCCTGCACCCGGTCCCGAAGCCCCAGCTTGGTCAGCACATGGCCCACATGCGTCTTCACCGTCGTCTCGCTGACGAACAGATCCGCCGCGATCTCCGCGTTGGACAGCCCGCGCGCCACCAGCTTCAGCACCTCCACCTCGCGGTCCGTGAGGGTGTGCAGGGTGTCCGGCACCGGCTCCTCGCCGGACGGCAGGTGCGTCGCGTACTTGTCCAGCAGCCGCCGGGTGACGCTCGGCGCGAGCATCGCCTCGCCGTTCGCCACCACCCGGATCGCCTGCACCAGTTCGTTGGCGGGCGCGTCCTTCAGCAGGAAGCCGCTCGCCCCGGCGCGCAGCGCCTCCACCACGTACTCGTCCAGGTCGAAGGTGGTCAGCACCAGCACCTTGGCCGGACCGTCCCGGCCGGGCCCGGTGATCTGCCGGGTGGCCTCCACCCCGTCCATCCGGGGCATCCGGATGTCCATGAGCACCACATCCGGTTGCAGCGCTCGCACCTGGTCCAGGGCCTGGAGGCCGTCACCGGCCTCGCCGACGACCGCGAGGTCCTGCTCGGCCTCCAGGATCATCCGGAAACCCGTACGCAGCAGGGGCTGGTCGTCGACCAGTAGGACACGGATGGCCACGTGACACTCCTTCGCTAGTCCGGGCCCATTCTGCCCTGCCCCCGCTCCCCGCCTCACCCGGCCCGGGACCCGGCCGCCCGGACCGGCAGCGGATAGGGCGGGGGAGCGCCGCCGAACTCCGGGCAGTGCGCCCGGTGGTCGCACCAGCCGCACAGCTTGGTCGGCCGGGGCCGCCAGTCCCCGCTCTCCGTCGCCTGCCTGATGGCCTCCCACAGCGCGTGCAGCCTGCGCTCCACCCGCTCCAGATCGGCCGGCACCGGGTCGTACGTCAGCACGTCCCCGCTGCCGAGATACACCAGCTGGAGCCGGCGCGGTACGACACCCTTCAGCCGCCAGACGACCAGGGCGTAGAACTTCATCTGGAAGAGCGCGCCCTCGGCGTACTCCGGGCGCGGGGCCTTGCCCGTCTTGTAGTCGACGATCCGCACCTCGCCGGTCGGCGCCACGTCCACCCGGTCGATGATCCCGCGCAGCCGCAGCCCCGAGTCCAGCTCGGTCTCCACGAACAGCTCCCGTTCGGCCGGCTCCAGCCGCGTGGGGTCCTCCAGCGTGAACCAGCGCTCCACCAGCCGCTCCGCCTCGGCGAGCCAGCCGGCCAGCCGCTCGCCGTCCGGATCGTCGGCGAACAGCTCGGTCAGCTCCGGACGGCTCTCCCGCAGCCGGTCCCACTGCCCCGGGATCAGCGCCTTCGCCCGGGGCGCGGTCCGCTCCCCGGCGGGCGCGTCGAACAGCCGCTCCAGCACGGCGTGCACCAGCGTGCCCCGGGTCGCCGCCTCGCTCGGCTTCTCCGGCAGCCGGTCGATCACCCGGAACCGGTACAGCAGCGGACACTGCATGAAGTCGCCGGCCCGGGAGGGCGACAGCGAGGCCGGCGCGACGGCGCTCCGCTCCCCGGCGGCCCCGCCCGGGCCACCGCTCGCCGCGGGGCCGGTCCCGGCCCCGTCTCCCGCGTCCGGGGTCACTGCCTCGTCGATGCTGCTGTCCATGCCCCAGACCATACGGGGCACCACCGACAGCGACCCGGTCGCGGCCCGTGTCACCGGGCGTCGCCGAGGCGAACACAAGGGGTGCCGGGGCGGAACGCGCCACGACGGGCGCATACCATCGAGCAGAGACCTTCCGTCCGGCAGGTGCGGAAGACGCTTCGAACGAGGGGACACCGTGGACGTGAGCGGCGGGAGCGGGCAGCCGCGGTCCGGCAACGACAGGTCGGCGGCCGGGGCCTCCGCGGATCCTACGACCCCGGCGGCCGGACCCACCGATCACCCGGGTGACACGTTCGAGGACGACCAGCCCGGGAGCGGGACCGGGACGGGCAGGGAAACGGCGGAGCACGGGGCGGAGCACACGGCCGGGGAGAAGGCCGGGGACGCCGCCCCGCCGACAGCCCACCCGACACCGCCGGCCGCCCCGGCACCGCAGGTCCCCCCGGCACCGCCAGTCGGCCCCGCGCCGCCGGCCGCCCCGGCACCGGCCGCCGACGCGGACAGCACCCCCGGCGGGGACGGTCGATCCCCCGCGGACGCGGAGGCCGTGCACAGCCGGTCCGCCGGCCCCGGCGCCCCCGGTGGCGACACCACCGGCAGCCGGACCGCCGGACACGGCGCACCCCCCGACGCGCCTGCCCCGACCGGCACTCCCGGCCCGACGGAGCCGTACCAGAACCCCGCCGGGCCCCAGCAGAACCCCACCGGGCAGCACCCGGCCCCCGGCCGGCCGGACCACCGCGCCACCGGTACCGGTACCGGCACCCACGCCACCCCCGACCAGCACCGCCCCTTCGCCCACCCCGGCATCGCCAAGGGCCGGCCGCCCGGGCCGCGGCCGAAGGAGCCCGGCGGGGGCATCCTCATGGGCCGCCCCTTCGGCGTGCCCGTCTACGTCGCGCCGAGCTGGTTCCTCGTCGCCGCCCTGATCACCTGGGTCTTCGGCGGACAGCTCGACCGCGTCCTGCCCGAGCTGGGCGCCGCCCGCTACCTGGTCTCCCTCTTCTTCGCCGTCGCCTTCTACGCCTCCGTCCTGGTCCACGAGCTGGCCCACACGATCGCCGCGATCCGCTTCAAGCTCCCGGTCCGCCGCATCCAGCTGCAGTTCTTCGGCGGCGTCTCGGAGATCGAGAAGGAGGCCGAGACCCCGGGCCGCGAGTTCGTCCTCGCCTTCGTCGGCCCGCTGCTGTCCCTGGTGCTGGCCGGCGTCTTCTACCTCGCCATGAAACCGGTCGAGCCCGGCACCGTGCCGGGCGTCCTGCTCGCCGGACTGATGATCTCCAACCTCATCGTGGCGATCTTCAACTTCCTTCCGGGCCTGCCCCTGGACGGCGGCCGCATGCTCCGTGCCGTCGTCTGGAAGATCACCGGCAAGCCGATGAGCGGCACCGTCGCCGCCGCCTGGGTGGGCCGCGCCCTCGCCGTCTCCGTCCTGATCGGCCTGCCGCTGCTGAACTCCTCCGGCACCCTCGGCGGCGGCGGGGAGGACGTCGGCGGCATGGACACCGTCACCGACGCCCTGCTCGCCGCCATCCTCGCCGCGATCATCTGGACCGGCGCCGGCAACAGCCTGCGCATGGCCCGGCTGCGCGAACACCTCCCCGAACTGCGCGCCCGCACCCTCACCCGGCGTGCCGTACCGGTGGAGAACGACACCCCGCTCTCCGAGGCGCTGCGCCGGGCCAACGCCGCCGGGGCCCGCGCCCTGGTCGTGGTCGACGTCGACGGCACCCCGCTCTCCCTCGTCCGCGAGGCCGCCATCGTCGGCGTACCCGAGCACCGCCGCCCCTGGGTGGCCGTCAGCGGCCTCGCCCAGGAGCTGACCGACGGCATGCGGGTCTCCGCCGAGCTGGCCGGCGAGGAACTGCTGGACGTCCTGCGCGCCACCCCGGCCACCGAGTACCTCGTGGTCGAGGAGACCGGCGAGATCTACGGCGTCCTGTCGGCGGCCGACGTGGAGCGGGCCTTCGTCAGGGCGATGGCCAGGCCGGCGCCGTAACCCCGAAGGGCGCCGGTCCCGCCCCGCCGCCCGTCCATCGGTCAAGCCCTCCGCGGGGACCCGGTAGGCTGGTCACATGTCCGAACCGACCGGTGCCGCCCGCAGGCGCGGGCCCTTCAAGGTCGGGGACCAGGTACAGCTGACCGACCCCAAGGGTCGCCACTACACGTTCACGCTCGAAGCCGGAAAGAACTTCCACACCCACAAGGGTTCCTTCCCGCACGACGAACTGATCGGCGCTCCCGAGGGCAGCGTTGTCCGGACCACCGGCAACGTCGCCTACCTCGCGCTGCGCCCCCTGCTCCCCGACTACGTCCTCTCCATGCCCCGCGGGGCAGCCGTCGTCTACCCGAAGGACGCGGGGCAGATCCTCGCCTTCGCCGACATCTTCCCCGGCGCCCGCGTCGTGGAGGCCGGCGTCGGCTCCGGTTCGCTCAGCAGCTTCCTGCTGCGGGCCATCGGCGACCAGGGCATGCTGCACTCCTACGAGCGCCGCGAGGACTTCGCGGAGATCGCCAAGCAGAACGTGGAGCGCTACTTCGGCGGCCCGCACCCCGCCTGGCAGCTCACCGTCGGCGACCTCCAGGACAACCTGTCCGACACCGACGTCGACCGCGTCATCCTCGACATGCTCGCCCCCTGGGAGTGCCTGGAGGCCGTCTCCAAGGCGCTCGTCCCCGGCGGCATCCTGTGCTGCTACGTGGCCACCACCACCCAGCTCGCCCGGACCGTGGAGTCCATCCGGGAGATCGGCTGCTTCAACGAGCCGACCGCCTGGGAGACCATGATCCGCAACTGGCACATCGAGGGCCTGGCCGTCCGCCCGGACCACCGGATGATCGGCCACACCGGCTTCCTGCTCACCGCCCGCCGCCTCGCGGACGGCGTCGAGCCGCCCATGCGCCGCCGCCGCCCCGCCAAGGGCGCCTACGGCGAGGACTACGCCGGCCCCAACGCCGACGGCGGCACCGGCCGCTGACCGGCCCCGCCCCCTGCAACGCGAGGGCGCCGTGCCCGGGTTCCCCGTCGACGACGGGGAACCCGGGC
>NZ_JBVHXT010000090.1:0-9961 GCF_055569255.1 Streptomyces sp. NPDC029296 | reverse complement strand
GCAGGCACCTCAGCAGCGTCACCCGCCGCAGGAGCCCCAGGAGCCTCCTCCACAATCACATGCGCGTTCGTCCCACTGATCCCGAACGACGACACACCCGCACGACGAGGACGCCCGCTGTCCGGCCACTCCCGCGCCTCGGTGAGCAGCTCCACCGCCCCGGCAGACCAGTCCACATGCGAGGACGGCGCGTCGACATGCAGTGTGCGCGGCAACATTCCGGCATTCAGAGCCATGACCGTCTTGATCACGCCACCGACACCGGAGGCCGCCTGCGCATGTCCGATGTTCGACTTCAACGACCCGAGGTACAACGGCCGGTCGGCGGACCGCCCCTGCCCATAGGCATCGATCAGCGCCTGAGCCTCGATGGGGTCCCCGAGCGTCGTGCCCGTACCGTGCGCCTCGACAACGTCCACATCCCCGGTGTCCAACCCGGCGTTGGCGAGCGCCTGCCGGATGACCCGCTGCTGGGAGGGCCCGTTGGGAGCGGTCAGCCCATTGCTGGCGCCGTCCTGGTTGACCGCGGACCCCCGTACGACGGCCAGCACCCGATGCCCCTCGCGCACCGCGTCCGACAGCCGCTCCACCACCAGCACACCGACGCCCTCGGCCCAGGCCGTTCCATCGGCGCTGTCGGCGAACGCCTTACAGCGTCCGTCGTCCGAGAGTCCGCGCTGCCGGCTGAACTCGATGAACATGTCCGGGCTGGACATGATGGTCGCACCTCCGGCCAGCGCCATCGTGCACTCACCCCGCCGCAGAGCCTGCGCCGCGAGGTGGAGGGCGACGAGGGAGGAGGAGCAGGCGGTGTCGACGGTGACGGCGGGCCCTTCGAAGCCGTAGGTGTAGGCGAGGCGCCCGGAGGCGACGCTGCCGGTGGTCCCGGTGAGGCGGTACCCCTCGACGGCGTCCGAGGTGCGGCTCAGCAGGGGCCCGTAGTCCTGCGACACCGCGCCGATGAACACGCCGGTCGCGCTGGCCTTGAGTGTGGCGGGGTCGATGCCCGCGCGTTCGAATGCCTCCCAGGAAGTCTCCATCAGCAGGCGCTGCTGGGGGTCCATGGCGAGGGCCTCGCGGGGGGAGATCCCGAAGAACTCGGCGTCGAAGTCGGCGACGGTTTCGAGGAACCCCCCGTTCCGTACGTAGGTCTTGCCCAGGCTCTCGGGGTCGGGATCGTAGATACCGTCGAGATCCCAGCCCCGGTCGGTCGGAAAGGCCGTGATCACGTCACGCTCTTCCGCGACGAGCCGCCACAGATCCTCAGGAGACTCGACTCCGCCCGGGAAGCGGCAGGCCATACCGACGATCGCGATCGGCTCGTCCGTCTCGACCGCCGCGACGGGCGCGGTGGGAAGCGCCGGGGCGTCGCCCAGGAGCCGGGACTTGAGGTACTGGGCCAGCACGGTGGGCGTCGGGTGGTCGAAGGTCAGGGCTCCGGAGAGCTGGAGGGCGGTGGTGGCGTTGAGGCGGTTGCGCAGTTCGACTGCGGCGAGGGAGTCGAAACCCGCCGCCTTGAAGGTCTGCTCCGGCCCGATCAGCTCCGCTGAGGTGTGGCCCAGCACCAGAGCGGCCTGGGTGCGGACCATGTCGACGAGAACCTGATCCCGCTCTGCCGAGGACAGTCCTGCCAGCCGTTCCACCAACGCACCCTGCCCACCGTTCGCCACGGCAACGGCCTGCGCGGCACGACGCACGGGCGCGCGGACCAGGCCGCGCAGCAGCCCGGGCACCGGCCCCTGAGCACCCTCGGCCCGCAGCTCCGCGTGATCGAAGCGAACGGCGGCGAGGTTCGCGTCGCCGGCGTGCAGGGCGGCGTCGAGGAGGGCGAGCCCTTCCTCGGCCGACATGGCGACGACGCCGGAACGCCGCATCCGCGCCCGATCCTGCTGACTCAGCCCGCTGGTCATGCCGCTGGACGGCTCCCACAGCCCCCAGGCGACAGAGGTCCCGGACAGCCCGGCCTCCTGCCGCTGGGCGGCGAGGGCGTCCAGGAACGTGTTCGCGGCGGCGTAGTTGGCCTGCCCCGCGTTCCCGAGCAGCCCCGCGATCGAGGTGAACAGGACGAACGCGGCGAGGTCGTGGTCCGCGGTGAGTTCGTGGAGGTTCACCGCGCCGTCGACCTTGGCGCGCAGGACGCGTTCGAGGCGCTCGGGGGTCAGTGACTCGATGAGACCGTCGTCCAGTACACCCGCCGCGTGGACGACGCCGGTCAGGGGGGTGGGTATCCGCTCCAGGACGGCGGCGAGTGCCTCCCGGTCGGACACGTCGCACGCCTCGACGACGACCCGGGCGTCCAGCCCCTCAGGGACCTCACCACCGCTACGGCTCAGCAACACAAGGTTCCGCACCCCGTGCTCGGCGACCAGATGCCGCGCCACCAGCTTGCCCAGCGTGCCGGTACCGCCCGTGATCAGGACCGTGCCCTCCGGATCCAGCCGCCTGGGCATCCGCAGCACCAGCTTGCCCGTGTGCCTGGCCTGCGACATGAACCGGAACGCCTCCGGCGCCCGCCGCACATCGAACGACCGCACCCCGATGGGCTCCAGCACCCCGGCCGCGAACAGCGGCATCACTTCACGCAGCAGCGCCCCGATCCGATCCGGCCCCGCGTCCAGCAAGTCGTACGCCTGATACGACACCCCTTCGACCGCATCCCGGATATCCGTCTTGCCCATCTCCAGGAACCGACCGCCGTCGCGCAGCAGCCGCACCGAAGCGTCGATGAACTCACCGGCGAGGGAGTTGAGGACCACGTCGACGCCACCGGCGAACTTCTGCTCGAAGTCGAGCGTGCGGGAACTCGCGATGTGCGCGTCGTCCAGACCCATCGCCCGCAGCGCGTCCCACTTGCCCTCGCTCGCCGTCGCGAACACCTCGGCGCCGACATGACGCGCGACCTGGATCGCCGCCATGCCGACCCCGCCCGCACCTGCGTGCACCAAGACCCGCTCGCCGGGCTGAAGGCCGCCGAGGTGCACGAGCCCGTACCAGGCCGTCAGGAACACGACCGGTACCGACGCGCCCTGCTCGAACGACCACCCCTCCGGCAGTGGAGCCACCGTCCGCACGTCGGCCACGGCCACCGGGCCGAAGGACGGCAGCATGCCGAACACTCGGTCCCCGACCGCGAAGTCGGAGACTCCAGGTCCTGCTTCGCTCACGACCCCGGCGCCTTCGCCGCCCATCGTCGCGGCGCCCGGGTACATGCCCAACGCGATGAGCACGTCACGGAAGTTGAGGCCGGCTGCCCGTACGTCGACCCGCACCTGTCCCGGCTCCAGCGGCTCCGCCGACGACTCGGTCAGCGCCAGCCCCTCGATGGTGCCCTCGTCCGACACACCCAGACGCCAGGTGTCGGAGGCCGGTGGTGTCAGCGTTCCGTTGCGTCCCGGCCGGGTGAGCCTCGGTGTGAGTACCGTGCCCGCGCGTACCGCGACCTGGGTCTCGCCCGAGGCCAGAGCGGCGCGGGCCACCTCGGTCAGGTCCGCCGTGGCGGTTTCGGCGTCGACGTCGATCAGCAGGAACCGGCCCGGATGCTCGCTCTGAGCGGCTCGCACCAGCCCCCAGACGGGCGCCTGGGAGAGGCCGGAGAGCGGGTCGCCGGGGGCCGCCGCGACGGCGCCACGAGTCACGACCACGAAACACGCGGAGGCCGAGGCCGTATCGGCCAGCCATGCCTGCAACGCCGTCAGTGCTTCAAGGGTCGCGGCCCTGGTGTTCCCGGCGAGGTCGGCGTCGGCTCCCCCGGCCGACATGCAGTGGTGGAAGGTGAGTTCCGGATCGTCGTCGCTCCGCTCGGCCGTTGCGGTGCCGACCGGGGTCCAGACCACCGGATACAGGGAGTCCGTGGCGGACGGGACGCCGGTCAGCCGTGCCGGGTCGGCCGTGCGCACTTCGAGGGTCGCGGCGGAGAGGACGGGCTGTCCGGTGCCGTCGGCGACCTGGACCAGGATCGAGTCGGCGTCCCCGTGGACCGGGGCCAAGCGTACGCGCAGGGTGTCGGCGCCTGTCGCGTGCAGGGTCAGACCGTGCCAGGCGAAGGGCAGGCGCACTCGGTTGTCGTCCGGGGCGACTGCTACGAGGGCGTGCAGGGCGGAGTCGAGCAGGGCCGGGTGGATCCCGAACCTGTCGGCGCCGGCTGCCGGCTCGGCGGGCGGGGCGACCTCGGCGAACAGTTCTCCGTTCTGGCTCTGGTACAGGGCGCGCAGCCCCTGGAAGGCGGGTCCGTAGCCGTATCCCGCAGCGGCGGCTCGGGCGTAGAAGTCGTCGGTGTCGACAGGGTGCGAGCCGGCTGGGGGCCAGGCGGACAGGTCGAACACGGAGTCCGAGCCGTTCTCGGCCGTCTCCCCGAGGAAGCCCACCGCGTGGCGGATCCACTCGCCGTCTTCGCCCGTCGTCTCACTGCGGGAGTACACCCCAACGGGCCTGCGCCCGTCGGCTGTCTGCGGATCGACGTGCACCTGGAGAGCGAGGGCGCCCTGCGCGGGGATCACCAATGGCGTTTCCAGGGTCAGTTCGGTCACGTGCGGCAGCCCGACCCGATCACCGGCCTGGAGGGCCAGTTCCACGAAGGCTGCCGCCGGCAGCAGCACCACGCCCGCGACCGCGTGGTCACGCAGCCACGGCTGGGCCTGCAGCGAGACACGTCCGGTCAGCATCACGGCCCCGGTCCCGGCGACGCGTACGGTCGCGCCGACCAGGGGATGCCCGGCCGCGACCAGACCGAGTCCGGCCGCGTCGGCGGGCGCGCCCAGGGTGCCGTCGAGCCAGTACCGGCTGCGCTGGAAGGCGTAGGTGGGCAGATCGAGATCCGCGCGGGCGGCGGGGAGCGAGGCCCCGGACCAGTCGATGGCGCAGCCTCGGACATGGGCGAGGGCAAGGGCCGACAGCAGGACCTCCCCCTCGGCACGGCCCGAGCGCAGCACGGAGGCACTCGCGACCGACGCCGCGTTCTCCTGCACCATGGCGGTGAGTACGCTGTCGGGGCCCAGTTCCAGGAACGTCTTCACCCCGGCCGCACGCAACGCCGCCACACCGTCACCGAAGCGGACGGTTTCACGGACCTGACGCACCCAATACCCCGGATCCGTCAACTCCCCCACCGACGCCACCCGACCGGACACATTCGACACCACCGCCACCCGCGGCTCCGCATACGACACACGCTCCAAAACCGCACGGAACTCCGCCAGCATCGGCTCCATCCGCACCGAATGAAACGCATGACCAACCGCCAGCCGCCTCGTCCTACGCCCCCGCCCCTCCAACACACCCGCAACCGCAAGGACAGCACTCTCGTCCCCGGAAATCACCACCGACGACACCCCGTTCACCGCCGCGATCTCCGCACCCCCCAGCACCTCCAGAACCTCCGCCTCCGTCGCCCGCACCGCCACCATCACCCCACCAGCCGGCAACCCCTGCATCAACCTCCCCCGCGCCGCCACCACAGCAGCCGCATCCGCAAGCGACCACACCCCCGCCACATGAGCCGCCGCCAACTCCCCGACCGAATGACCCAGAAGAAAATCGGGACGCACCCCGAACGACTCCACCAGCCGGAACAACGCCACCTCCACCGCGAACAACCCCGCCTGCGTGAACACCGTCTCCCCCAACAACTCCCCCTCCCCCCACACCACATCACGCACCCCGTGCCCCACATGACCCGCCAACTCCCGGTCCAACTCCTCAACCACCGCATCGAACGCCTCCGCGAACACCGGAAACGCCCCATACAACCCACGCCCCATCCCCACCCGCTGACTCCCCTGCCCACTGAACAACAGGGCGAAGTCTCCGGACCCGAGGGCCGACCCTCGTACGACGCCCGCTCCGGCTTCGCCTGCGGCGAGTGCGTCAAGCCCCGTCAGCAAGGTTTCACGCGAGGAGCCCACCACGACGGCACGCTCGTCGAGAGCGGCGCGCGATCCAGCGAGCACTGAGGCGACGGCGGCGAGACTGACTTCGGGGTGCTCACGCACGTACGTGGACAGCGCGCTCGCCTGGGCACGGAGCGCGTCGTCGGACTTGGCCGAGATCAGCCAGGGCAGGACACGGTCGTCCTCGACGGGCTCGGCGGGGGCGGATCCGGGGCCCTGCTCCAGGACCACGTGTGCGTTGGTGCCGCTCGCCCCGAAGGACGACACGCCCGCACGACGGGGACGCCCGGTCTCGGGCCACTCCCGCGCCTCGGTGAGCAGCTCCACCGCCCCGGCGGACCAGTCCACATGCGGCGACGGCTCGGTGACGTGCAACGTCCGCGGCAGCACGCCCGCCTGCATCGCCATCACCATCTTGATCACACCCGCCACCCCGGCAGCGGCCTGCGCGTGACCGATGTTCGACTTCAACGAACCCAGGTAGAGGGGCTGTTGCCGCCCTTGTCCGTAGGTCGCGATGACGGCCTGCGCCTCAATGGGGTCTCCGAGCGTGGTGCCCGTACCGTGCGCCTCGACGGCGTCCACATCAGCGGTCCCCAGACCGGCACTCGCCAACGCCTGCCGGATCACCCGCTGCTGGGACGGCCCGTTGGGAGCGGTCAGCCCGTTGCTGGCGCCGTCCTGGTTGACCGCGCTGCCGCGCACCACCGCCAGAACCCTGTGCCCATTGCGCACCGCGTCCGACAGTCGCTCCACCAAGAGCACCCCGACGCCCTCGGCCCAGCCCGTACCGTCCGCCGCAGCCGAGAACGCCTTGCACCGACCATCGGCCGACAACCCGCGCTGGCGGCTGAACTCGACGAACACCTCGGGCGTCGACATGACCGTCACACCGCCGGCGAGCGCCATCGTGCACTCGCCGTTCCGCAGCGCCTGGGCCGCCAGGTGCAGACCCACGAGGGAGGACGAGCACGCGGTGTCCACGGTGACCGCGGGTCCCTCGAAGCCGAAGGCGTACGACAGCCGGCCCGATGCGGCGCTTCCGGTGTTGCCCATCAGCAGGTACCCGTCGACCCCCTCGGGCACCTTCTGCATCCCCGAGGCGTAGTCGTGGTACATGACGCCGACGAACACGCCGGTACGGCTGCCGCGCAGCGAGGCCGGTTCGATGCCCGACCGCTCCAGCACCTGCCAGGACGTCTCAAGGAGCAGCCGGTGCTGGGGGTCCATGGCGAGGGCTTCGCGCGGAGAGATCTCGAAGAGCCCGGCGTCGAAGTCGCCCGCGTCGTACAGGAAGCCGCCCTCGCGGGTGTACGCCTTGCCGGAGGCCGCGGGGTCGGGGTCGTAGAGGTCCTCCAGGTCCCAGCCCCGGTCCGTCGGGAACGGCGAGATGGCGTCGCGGCCCTCGGCCACGAGGTTCCACAGGTCTTCGGGCGATTCCACCCCACCGGGGTAGCGGCAGGCCATGCCCACGATCGCGATGGGTTCGTCGGTGGCTGCCGGCGCGGTGATGCCACTGGAGGTCTCGCCCTCGGTGCCGAGCAGTGACTCCCGGAGGGTGCGCAGCAGCGCGGCCGGGGTCGGGTGGTCGAAGACGAGGGTGGCGGGCAGTCGAAGACCGGTCGCCGTGTTGAGCCGGTTCCGCAGGTCGAGGCCGGTGAGCGAGTCGAAGCCCAAGGTCTTGAAGGTGGAGGAGAGTTCGGTGTCCGCGTCGGAAGGCAGCCCGAGCACGGCGGTGACCTGTTCCCGGATCAGGTTCAGCAGCATGCGTTCGCGCTCCGCCTCGGGCATCGCGGCGAGCCGCTGCGGGAGCGCGGACTGCGGTTGGGCGCTGGTGACGCCGCTCGCGGTCCGGCGCGGCGGAGCGGGGACGACGCCGCTGAGCATCCCGGTCAGCGTGCCTTCACTGGCTCGGACGCGGAGCGTGGGGAGGTCCAACGCGACCGGGATCACCAGGGGTTCGGGCGAGGCGAGGGCGGCGTCGAAGAGTCGGAGGCCCTGCTCGGAGGCGAGTTGCCGGACACCGAGCCGCTTCATCCGTTGCCGGTCGACCGCGCTCATCGCGCCGGTCATGCCGCTCGCCTCGGCCCACAGCCCCCAGGCCATGGAGGTGCCGGGGAGCCCTTCGGCACGGCGGGCGTGAGCGAGCGCGTCCAAGTAGGTGTTGGCCGCAGCGTAGTTCGCCTGACCCGGACCGCCCAGGATGCCCGAGACGGAGGAGAAGAGGACGAAGGCGGAGAGGTCCAGGTCGCGGGTCAGCTCGTGCAGGTTGACGGCACTGTCGACCTTGGCACGCAGCACCGTGTCGAGTTGCTCCTCGGACATGCCGGCCACGACACCGTCGTCCAGCACACCGGCAGCGTGCACCACACCCGCCAAATGACCCGGCACACGCTCCAGAACACCCGCCAAAGCACCCCGGTCGGCAGCGTCACAAGCCTCCACCACCACCGACACGCCCAGCGCGCCAAGCTCCCCCACCAGCTCGCTCACACCCGGCGCGCCCATACCCCGACGCCCCAGCAGCACCAGCTCACGGACACCGTGGCGCACCGCCAGATGCCGGGCCACCAGACCACCCAGCGTGCCGGTGCCACCGGTGATCAGAACAGCGCCCTCACCCCACGACACCTCGCCGTCCGTCGCCACGTGCCGCACCAGACGCGGGACGCTCAACGCGCCGTCCCGCACCGCCACTTCACGCTCACCGACCGCCAACGCGGCCCGCACATCCGCCAGCCAGTCGCCCCCATCCGTCTCGACAAGGACGAACCGGCCCGGATTCTCCGTCTCCGCCGACCGCACCAGACCCGACACCACACCCCCGGGACCCCGCGTCACCACCACCAACCGCGACGACTCGAACCGCGCATCGGCCAACCAGGCCCGCACCACACCCAACACCCCAGCAGCCATGCCGTGGACATCCGACCCGTCGAAGCAAGGCAGGACAACCACCTCAGGCGCACCGTCCACCGCGTCCAGAGCGGGGGCGTCACCGTCGAGCACAACCACCTGCCCCGAGAACTCCCCCTCCACCGACCCCACAGGAATCCAGTCCAGGTGGAACAGATCGTCGGCGACGGTCGGACGGGCGGAGGTGACGGTGTCAGCGGCGATCGGGCGCAGGGTGAGCGCCTCGATGGAGGCGACGGGGCTCCCCGTCGCGTCGGCCAGCGTCACGCGGCTCACGTCAGGACCGGTGGGCGAGAGCCGTACCCGCACGTGGGAGGCACCACTCGCGTGCAGGGTCACCCCCTTGAAGACGAACGGCAGCCGTATCCGGTCGTCGGCCGCGTCGGTGCGGGGCAACAGGGCGTGCAGCGTGGCGTCCAGCAGAGCGGGATGGAGACCGAAGTCGCCCGCGCTCTGCACGACGTCCTCCGCCAGCGTCACTTCCGCGTAGAGGTCGTCGCCCAGGCGCCAAGCCGCGCGCAATCCCTGGAACACCGGTCCGTACATGTACCCGCTGGGGACCAGGTCGCCGTAGAAGCCGTCGAGGTCCATCGGTTCGGCACCGGGCGGCGGCCAGGCTTCCGCGGCGAAGGGCGCTTCGGAACCGCGCTCGGTCAGGACTCCGGCGGCGTGCCGGGTCCAGCCGTGGGCCGCCTCTTCGTCGGCGTCCTGCGCGAACACCGTCACCGTGCGAGACCCGTCGGACTCCGTGGAACCGACGACGACCTGAATTCGTACGGAACCCCGCTCGGGGATGACCAGCGGCGCTTCCAGGGCGAGTTCGTCGATATGCCCGTAACCCACCTCGTCCCCGGCGCGAACCGCCAGTTCCACGAAGGCCGTGCCCGGCAGGAGGACGGTCCCGGCGACGGTGTGGTCACGCAGCCACGGGTGTGAGGAGAGAGACAGCCGGCCGGTCAGGACGACGCCGTTCCCGTCGCCGAGCGCCATGGCCGCGCCCAGCATAGGGTGGCCGGCTTCAGCCAACCCCAGACCGCGCGCGTCTCCGGTGGGAGCGGGGCGGTCCAGCCAGTAGCGGCGGCGTTGGAAGGGGTAGGTGGGCAGGTCGATGTCGGCTGTACGGCCGGTGCCGACGAGGGGTGTCCAGTCGACCGGCAGAC
>NZ_JBVHXT010000089.1:0-11004 GCF_055569255.1 Streptomyces sp. NPDC029296 | reverse complement strand
TGGATACGGCGGTGATGGATGCGGAGTACTGGTTCACGAATCTGCGGGAGACGGTGCGTTTCGACCGGGCGCTGGAGACGCTGCTGGAGGCCGGGCATCGGGTGTTTGTGGAGGTCAGTCCGCATCCTGTGTTGGTGGGTGCGGTGGCCCAGGCGGCGGAGGTGGCCGGTGTCGGTGGGGTCACGGCGGTGGGGACTCTGCGCCGTGACGAGGACGAGGTGTCGCGGCTGTTGCGGCACGCGGCGGAGGTGTTCGTCGCCGGGGTGGATGTCGACTGGACGGCGTGGGTGGGTGGTGGCCGGTTGGTGGATCTGCCGACGTATGCCTTCCAGCACCGGCGTTTCTGGTTGCCAGCGGGTCGTTCGGTGGTGGACGCGGCCGGGCTCGGACTGGACCCGGCGCACCATCCCCTGCTCGGAGCCGCCGTACGCCTGGCCGGCAGCGACGAGGCCGTGCTCACGGGACGTGTCTCTCTCGGTACCCACCCCTGGTTGGCGGACCACGCCGTCTTCGGCACCGTGATCCTTCCCGGCACCGCCTTCGTGGAGATGGCTCTGCGGGCGGCCGACGAGGTCGCCTGTGAGGTGCTGGAGGAACTGACGCTGGAACGGCCGCTGGTGCTGTCGCCGGACACACTGGTGTCGGTCCAGGTGACGGTCGGCGCCGAGGATGAGGCCGGGCGGCGGACGATCGCCGTGCACTCCCGGCCCCAGGACGCGGAGACCGAGTGGGTGCGGCATGCCGTCGGCATGGTGTCGCGCGGCCCGGCCGTGTCCTCGGAACGGCTGGAGACGGCGTGGCCGCCGCCCGGAGCCCGACGGGTCGAGGGCGCGGAGGTCTACGAGCGCCTGGCCGGCCTCGGATACGGGTACGGGCCGGTGTTCCAGGGCCTGGACGCGATGTGGCGGGCGGGCGGGGAACTGTACGCCGAGGTCCGGCTGCCGGGCGACTCGGACGCGTTCGGCGTCCATCCGGCCCTGCTCGATGCCGCGCTGCATCCGCTGCCGTCGGAGGACTTGTGGGTGCCGTTCTCGTGGGGCGGGGTGCGGCTGCACTCGGTGGGTGCCTCGGTGCTGCGGGTGCGGCTGACCCCCCAGCCGGGCGGTGCCGTGCGGGTGGCCGCGTTCGACGGGGCCGGGCTGCCCGTCGTGACCGTGGACGAACTCCGCCTGCAACCCATGTCCCGCGAACAGGTGGCCCAGCTGGGCTCGGCCGCCGCCGACCCGCTGTACGAGGTGCGCTGGATCGACGTAGCCGCCCCTGACATCCCGGTCGAACCGGTTTCCGACGTCCGGGTGGAGTATGTCCAGCCCGGCGGTGATGTGCGGGTGCGGGTCGGGGAAGCGCTGGCGTTGGTGCAGGATTTCGTGGCCGATTCCGTCGATGGGCGGCTGGTCGTGGTCACGCGGGGTGGGATGACGGGTGTGGCCGATCCGGCGACGGCCGGGGTGTGGGGGTTGCTGCGGTCGGCGCAGGCCGAGCATCCGGGTCGGATCGTCCTGGTCGACGTACCGGCCGGCGAGGACGCCGATGTGGCGGTCGTCCTCGCCCTCGGGGAGCCGCAAGTGGCCGTTCTCGGCGGGCGGTTGTACGTCCCTCGGCTCTCTCCGGTCGCGGTGCGGACCCCAAGCCGGCCGGAACTGGACACGGATGGCACGGTGTTGATCACGGGTGCCGGGGGTGCGTTGGGTGGGCTGGTGGCCCGGCATCTCGTGGAGGAGTACGGGGTGCGGCGTCTGTTGCTGCTCGGACGGCGTGGTGGCGAGAGCGCGCGGGACCTGGTGGCGGAGTTGGGGGCCGCTGGTGTGTCGGTGCGGTTCGTGGCGTGTGATGTGGCCGATCGTGAGGCGCTGGCGGAGGTGCTGTCCCAGGTCCCGGTGGAGCATCCGCTGACCGCCGTCGTGCATGCGGCGGGTGTGCTGGACGACGGTGTGGTGACGGCGCTGTCGGCGGAGCGCGTGGACGTGGTGATGCGTCCGAAGGTGGACGGGGCGCGCTGGCTGCACGAGCTGACCCGGGGCGCGGATCTGGCGGCGTTCGTCCTGTTCTCGTCGGCAGCGGGCGTGCTCGGCACCGCTGGTCAGGGCAACTACGCGGCGGCGAATGCCTTCCTGGACGCTTTGGCGGTGGAGCGTCGTGCCGGGGGGTTGGCGGCGACGTCGATGGCGTGGGGGTTGTGGGCCGGGGACAGTGCGATGACCGCGCATCTGGACGAGGCCGACTTGGCGCGTCTGTCGTGCACGGGGCTGGCGCCGATGTCGGCGCGGCAGGGTCTGGCCTTGTTCGACGCGGCGCTTGCCGCCGACCGTGCCGTCGTGGTGCCGGTCCGGCTCGACCTGCCCGGGCTGCGCGACCGCGCCACCCAGAACACCCTGCCGTCTCTCTTCGCATCCCTCGTCCGTCCCCCGGCCCGGCGTGCCACGGCGGTCGACGGCGCAGCGCGGGCGTCCTCCTGGCCGGCGCGGATGGCGGCGCTGGACGAGGACGAACGAGCCTCGGAACTGACGGAGTTGGTACGTACGCAGGTGTCCCTCGTGCTGGGGCACGGTTCGGCCGCCTCGGTGGATCCGGAGCGGGCGTTCCGGGAGATGGGCTTCGATTCGTTGACGGGTCTGGAGCTGCGGCAGCGGTTGCAGGCCGCGACCGGGCTGCGGCTGCCCTCGACGCTGGTCTTCGACTACCCGACGCTCAACGCCCTGGCCGGTTTCCTCGGTGAGCAGGTCGAGGGCACGTCCAGCGGCCCGGCCGGTCCCGTCCCGGCCGCCGCCGTCGCGGACGACGACCCGATCGTCATCGTCGGCATGGCCTGCCGTTTCCCGGGCGGCATCGACTCGCCCCGGCAACTGTGGCAGGCCACCCTGGACGGTCTCGACGCGACCTCGGAGTTCCCCGCAGACCGCGGCTGGGACATCGAGGCGCTGTACGACCCCGATCCCGGCCGGCTGGGGAAGACGTACACACGGCGGGGTGGCTTCCTGCACGACGCGGCCGTGTTCGAACCGGAGTTCTTCGGGATCAGTCCGCGTGAGGCGGCGGCGATGGACCCGCAGCAGCGGCTGCTGCTGGAGACGTCCTGGGAGGCGCTGGAGCGGGCCGCCATCGACCCGTCCTCGCTCCGCGGCAGCCGGACGGGCGTGTTCACCGGCCTCATGGCGATGGAGTACGGCCCGCCGCTGCACGAGCCCGTCGAGGGCATGGAGGGCTTCCGCATGCTCGGCAGCTCGTCGAGCGTGGCCTCGGGCCGGATCTCGTATCTGCTGGGTCTTGAGGGTCCGGCGATGACGGTGGATACGGCGTGTTCGTCGTCGTTGGTGGCGTTGCATCTGGCGGCGCAGGCGTTGCGCAACGGGGAGTGCTCGTTGGCGTTGGCGGGTGGTGTGACGGTGATGTCGACGCCGACGACGTTCGTGGAGTTCTCCCGGCAGCGGGCGATGTCGCCGGACGGGCGGTGCAAGGCGTTCTCGGACGCGGCCGACGGTGCGGGCTGGTCGGAGGGTGTGGGTCTGCTGGTGGTGGAGCGGTTGTCGGACGCGCGGCGCCACGGGCATCAGGTGCTGGCGGTCGTGCGGGGTTCGGCGGTGAACCAGGACGGTGGCAGCAATGGTCTGACGGCGCCGAACGGTCCGTCCCAGCAGCGTGTCATCCGGGCCGCGTTGGCGGGTGCGCGGTTGTCGCCGGCGGACGTGGACGTGGTCGAGGCGCACGGCACGGGTACGGCACTCGGTGATCCGATCGAGGCGCAGGCGCTGCTGGCCACCTACGGCCAGGACCGCGAACGGCCACTGTGGCTGGGCTCGCTGAAGTCGAACATCGGGCACACCCAGGCCGCCGCCGGGGTCGCGGGTGTGATCAAGATGGTGGAGGCGATGCGCCACGGCCTGATGCCGCGCACCCTGCACGTCGACGAGCCGTCGCACCACGTCGACTGGGAGTCCGGCGCGGTGCGGCTGCTGACCGCGCCGCAGGAGTGGCCGGAAGTGGACCGGCCACGCCGCTCGGCGGTGTCCTCCTTCGGCATCAGCGGCACCAACGCGCACGTCATCCTCGAAGCCCCGCCCGAGGACCCCGAGGGCACCACGGCGCCCGAACCGGCCGCCGACACCCCGGTGATCCCCTGGGTGCTGTCCGCGCGCACCGCCGACGGTGTGCGGCGCCAGGCGGAGCGGCTGCTCGCCCGGATCGAGGACGCCCCCGCCCCCGACCCCCGCGACATCGGCTTCACCCTGGCCGCCGGCCGCGCCCTCATGGACCACCGGGCCGTCCTGCTCGGCACCGACCGCGCGACCCTCACCGGCGCGCTGGCCGCCCTGGCCCGGGGCGAGGAGACCCCGGACGCCGTCGTCGGCACGGTCGGCGCCGCGGGGACCGGGGGACTGGCCCTGGTGTTCTCCGGACAGGGATCGCAGCGCGCCGGCATGGGCCGCGAACTGTACGAGCGGTACCCGGTCTACGCCGAGACCTTCGACACCGTGTGCGCCGCGGTGGACGCCCACCTCTCCGGATACGCCGAACACCCCCTGAAAGACGTCGTGTTCGCGTCGGCGGACTCCCCGCCGGCCCGGCTGCTGCACCAGAGCATGTACACCCAGACCGCGCTGTTCGCCGTGGAGTACGCGACGCTGGAACTGCTGCGCTCCTGGGGAGTACGGCCCGACTACGTCATGGGACACTCCCTCGGCGAGATCACCGCGGCCTGCGCGGCGGGCGTGCTGTCCCTGGCCGACGCGTGCGCTCTGGTCGCGGCGCGCGGCCGGCTGATGCAGGCGTTGCCGCAGGGCGGCGCGATGGTGGCGGTCGCCGTCGGCGAACAGGAGGCACGGGCGTACCTGGAGCGGGCGGCGCTGACGGACACGGTCGGCATCGCCGCGGTCAACGGTCCGGAAGCGGTGGTCGTCTCCGGCGACGAGGCCGCAACCCTGGCCGTCGCCGAGCACTTCCGGGCCGCCGGCCGCCGCGTGCGCCGGCTCCCGGTGTCGCACGCGTTCCACTCCCACCGCATGGACGCGATGCTCGGCGACTTCGCCGACGCACTGGCCGGCCTGGACTTCCGGGCGCCACGCATCCCGGTCGTCTCCAACGTCACGGGCACCCTCGCCGACGGCGAGCGGCTGCGCACCCCCGGCTACTGGGTGGAACACGTACGTACCGCCGTACGCTTCGCCGACGGGGTACGGTGCCTGGCCGAGCGGGGAGTCACCGCCTACCTGGAGATCGGGCCGGACGCCGTCGTCACCCCGATGGTGCACGCGACGCTCGACACGGTCCTCGACGACGGCGACTACGTCGCCACGGCGGCGCTCACCACCGGCCGGCCCGAACCGCTCGCCCTGGCCCGCGCGCTCGCCCTCCCCTTCACGGCCGGCCTGCCCCTGGCCTGGGACCGGCTGCTGCCCGGCGGACGCCGGGTGGAGCTGCCCGGCTACCCGTTCGCCGGACAGCGCTACTGGCAGTCGGCCGACGCGACCACGGCGGGCCTGCGCGCCGCCGGGCTCGACGTCATGCGGCACCCGCTGCTCGGCGCCGCCGTGCACCTCCCCGACGGCCAGACCGTCCTCACCGGGCGGGTGCTGCCCACGGCACACCCCTGGCTCGCCGACCACGCGGTGGGCGGCACCGTCCTGCTGCCCGGCACCGCGTTCCTCGAACTCGCCCTGCACGCGGGCGGCGTCACCGGCTGCCCCGCCGTGGAGGAACTGACCCTGCACATCCCCCTCGTCCTGCCCGCCGACAGCGCCGTCTACCTCCAGGTGGTCGTCGGCGCCCCCGACGCGTCGGGCCGCCGCACGGTCACCGTCCACTCCTCGGCGGCACCGCCCACCTCCGCCGCCCCGGCCGAACCGCCGGCCCGGCACGCGGCCGGCGTCCTCGCCCCCGCGGCCCCGCGGCCCGGCCCGGCCCCGGACTGGCCGCCGGCCGGCGCCCGGCCCGTACCGCTGGACGGGTTCTACGACGGCATGGCCGAGCGCGGCTACGGCTACGGCCCGGCGTTCCGCGGCCTGCGCGCCGCCTGGCGCACCGCCGACGAGCTGTACGCGGAGGTCGAACTGCCCACCGAGCCGGGAGGCTTCGGCATCCACCCGGCCCTGCTGGACGCGGCCCTGCACACCATCGCCCTCGGGCTGCCCGCCCTGGACGGCACCGACGGCGCCCGGCCGCTGCTGCCGTTCTCCTGGACCGGCGTCACCCTGGACGCGACCGGCGCGGCGGTGCTGCGGGTACGGCTCGCGGCCTCCGGCGACGGCTCCGTCACCCTGTCCGCCGTGGACCCGGCCGGGCAGCCCGTCGTCACCGTGGACGCGCTGGCGCTGCGGCCGATGGACGCGGTCGCGGCACCGGACCGGGACGGCGGACTCCACCTGCGCTGGCGCCCCCTGCCGGTCACGGACCCGGGCGAGCCACCGGCCGGCCTCACCGTCGCCCCTGTCGCACCGGGCGGCGACCTCCGTACTCGCCTGGCCGAAGTGCTGGCGCTCACCCAGGAGTTCCTCGCCGACCCGGCCACCGCCACCGCACGGCTCGCCGTCGTCACCCAGGGCACGCTCATGGAGCGGCCCGACCCGGTCACCGCCGCCGTGTGGGGCATGCTGCGCTCCGCCCAGGCCGAACACCCCGGCCGGCTGCTGCTCGTGGACGTGGACACCCGGACGGACCGGGCCCTGGCCCTGGCGGTCGCCACCGGTGAACCGCAGGTCGCCGTCCGGGACGGCCGGCCGTACGCGCCCCGGCTGACCCGTAACGGCACCGCCCTGCTGCCGCTGCCCGACGCACCCACCTGGCGGCTGCGGGCCGCCGGCCCGGGCGACGCGGCCGGCCTCGCCCTCGTCGCCGGACCGGACCGCACCGGGCCGCTGGAGGCCGGCGAGGTCCGGGTGGCGATGCGCGCGGCCGGTATCGGCACCGACGGCCGGTCCGCCGCGGAAGGCGCCGGCGTCGTCACCGAGACCGGCCCCGATGTCACCGAATTCGCCCCCGGTGACCGGGTGTTCGGTCTCTTCCCGAACGGCGACGCACTGTCCCGCGAGGCCGTCACCGACCACCACTGCCTGGCCCCGCTGCCGAGCGGCTGGAGCTTCGCGCAGGCCGCGGCGGCCCCCCGGGCGTTCCTCATGGCCTGGCACGCCCTCGTGGACACGGCCGCGCTACGGCCCGGGCAGCGCGTGCTGATCCACACCGACGCCACGGACAGCGGCCTGGCGGCCGTCCGGCTCGCCCGCCACCTGGGCGCCGAGGTGTACGCCACCGCGCCCGCCGGGGCCCGGGAGGAACTGCGCGCCCTCGGCCTGGACGAGGCCCACGTGGCGAAGCCGGGGCCCGACGAGTTCCCCAAGGAGATCCCGGCCGGACTCGACATCGTCCTCGGCCCGCGGACCGGGGACACGGCCGACGCGTCCGCCCCGCTGCTCGCGGCGGACGGCGTGTACGTGAGCCTGGCGGACGGAGGCGCGGTCCCGGGCGACGGCGGACTCACGGCCCCGGGCGGCGTCGGACACCCGGCCGTGGACGACGACGGCCGTACGGCCGCACACGAGGGCGAACCCGCGGCCCAGGTCGACGACGGCCGTACGGCCCCCGCACCGGTCGTACCCCACGCCGGCGACTCCGCCCCCCAGTGGCGGAACCTCGCGGCTCTCGCCGGCCTCTTCCGCGACGGCACCCTCCGGCCGCTGCCGGTATGGGCCCACGACGTACGCGCCGCCGCCGAGGCCCACCGGCAGGCCGATCCCGGCCGCACCGGCGGGACGGTCCTGACCATCCCCCGGCCTCTCGACCCCGACGGCACGGTGATCGTGACCGGCGCCGGCGGCACCCTGGCCCGGCTGGTCGTCCGACGGCTCGTCGCCGAGCACGGCGTCCGGCATCTCCTGCTGCTCAGCCGCAGCGGCGCGACCCTGCCCGAGGACCTGCTCGACCGGGGAGTGACCGCGCTGTCGATCGCCTGCGACGTCGCCGACCGCGACCAGCTCGCCCGGGCGCTGGCCCGCATCCCGGACGGACATCCGCCGACCGCCGTGGTGCACACCGCCGGCGTCCTCGACGACGGCGTCCTGGACTCCCTCACCCCGCGGCGGCTCGACACCGTACTGCGGCCGAAGGCGGACGCGGTGCGCCACCTGCACGAACTGACGGCGGACGCCGACCTCGCGGCCTTCGTGGTGTTCTCCTCGGCGGCCGGTGTGCTGGGCTCGCCCGGCCAGGCCAACTACGCCGCCGCCAACGCCTACCTGGACGCGTTCGCCGCCCGCCGGCACGCGGCCGGCCGGCCCGCGGTCTCCCTCGCCTGGGGCATGTGGACCGAGACCAGCACCATGACGGCCGGACTCGGCACCGCCGACCACGGCAGGATCGCCCGCACCGGACTGCTGCCCACCACCGCCGAAGATGGACTGGCCGCGTTCGACCGGGCGCTCACCGCGGCCGTACCGGTCGTCGTCCCGGTCCGGGTCGACACCGGCGCCCTGCGCGCCGATACCGCCCCCGCGCTCCTGCGCGACCTGGTGCCGGCCGAGCACCGGCGGACCGCCGGGCAGGCCGTTCGCACGGCGCCGGAGGAATCCCTGCGGGACCGGCTGAGCCGGTTGCCCGCCGAACGGCGCCGGGAGACGCTGCTCGACCTGCTGCTCGCCGACGTCGCCCAGGTGCTCGGCCACGGCGACCCGCGCCGGATCGGCGCCGACGAGGCCTTCCGCGACCTCGGCTTCGACTCGCTCACCGGAGTCGAACTGCGCAACAGGATCAACGCCCGGGCCGGCCTGAAGCTCAGCGCCACCGCGGTGTTCGACCATCCCAGCCCGAGCGCCCTCGCCGACCACCTGCTGCACCGTCTCACCCCGGCGCCCGAACCGGCCGCGGAGCCCGACCAGGCGACGTACGAGCAGGTGATGGCCGACCTCACCCGCATCAGGAACCACCTGACCGCCCTGGACCTGACCGGCGCCCAGCGCACCGCGCTGGCCGAGACGTTCCGCGGCATCTCGGAGCCGTGGACGGCACCGGGGTCCACGGCGGTGGCCGAAGAACACGGGCCGGCCGGCCTCGAATCCGCGACCGCGGCGGAAGTCCTCGACTTCGTCACCCACAGCCTCGGCATCTCCGTCTCCGGCGACGAATCGCCCACCGACCCCAGTGGAGAGTGAGCTCATGCCCACCGAAGAAGAGCTGCTGAAGTACCTCAAGGCGGTCTCCGAGGAACTGCACGGCACGCGCGGCCGGCTCCAGGCGCTGGAAGGCCGCCGCACCGAACCCGTCGCGATCGTCGGCATGGCCTGCCGGCTGCCCGGCGGGGTCGGCTCCCCGGACCACCTGTGGGACCTCGTCGTCAAGGGAGAGGACGCGGTCGGAGAGTTCCCCGCCGACCGGGGCTGGGACGTGGAAGCGCTGTACGACCCCGAACCGGGCAGTACCGGGAAGACCTACACCCGCTCCGGGGGCTTCCTGACCGGCGCGGCCGACTTCGACCCGGCGTTCTTCGGGATCGCCCCGCGCGAGGCCCTGGTCATGGACCCCCAGCAGCGGCTCATGCTGGAGACCTCCTGGCAGGCCCTGGAGGACGCCGGGATCAATCCGCAGCGCCTCAAGGGCACCCGTACCGGCGTCTTCGCCGGCTCCTTCCACCATGACTACGACCCGGGCGGCGGCAGCGTCGGCAGCCTCGTCTCCGGGCGCGTCGCCTACCACCTGGGGCTCCAGGGCCCCGCCGTCACCGTGGACACGGCGTGCTCGTCGTCGCTCGTGGCACTGCACCAGGCGGTGCGGTCGCTGCGCGAGGGCGAATGCACCCTGGCCCTGGCCGGCGGCGTGACCGTCCTGTCCACCCCCGCCGTCTTCGTCGAGTTCTCCCGCCAGCGCGGCCTCGCCCCCGACGGGCGCTGCAAGTCGTACGCCACCGCCGCCGACGGCACCGGCTGGGGCGAAGGCGTCGGCGTGCTCGTCCTCGAACGGCTCTCCGACGCCGAGCGGAACGGCCACCGGATCCTGGCGGTCGTGCGCGGCACCGCCGTCAACCAGGACGGCGCGTCCAACGGCCAGACCGCGCCCAACGGGCCCGCCCAGCAGCGGGTCATCCAGGACGCCCTGGCCGCCGCCCGGCTGACCCCCGCCGACGTCGACGCTGTCGAGGGCCACGGCACCGGAACCACCCTCGGCGACCCCATCGAGGCCCAGGCGCTGCTGGCGACTTACGGCCAGGACCGGGAGCGGCCGTTGTGGCTGGGCTCCCTGAAGTCCAACATCGGGCACACCCAGGCCGCCGCGGGGGTCGCGGGTGTGATCAAGATGGTGCAGGCCATGCGGCACGGCGTACTCCCGCGCACCCTGCACGTCGACGAGCCGTCACACCACGTCGACTGGAGCGAGGGCCACGTCCGGCTGCTCACCGAGAACCGGCCGTGGCCCGAGACCGGGCGCCCCCGCCGCGCGGGAGTCTCCTCCTTCGGCTACAGCGGTACCAACGCGCACGTCATCCTGGAACAGCCCCCGGCCCGGGAGGAGAAGCCGGCCGACCCGCAACGGGGTCCGCTGCCGTGGGTGTTGTCGGCGCGTAGTGGTGGGGCGTTGGCGGAGCAGGCGGCGCGGTTGCTGGAGTGGGTGGCCGAGGGTGGGGAGCCGGACGCGCGGGATGTGGCGTTCACGTTGGCGTCGGGGCGTGCGGTGCTGGAGCACCGGGCGGTCGTGCTGGGTGCGGACGTGGGTGAGCTGACGTCGCGTCTGGGTGAGTTGGCGGTGGGTCGTGAGGTGGCGGGTGTGGTGGCCGGCCGGGCTTCCGGTTCGTCTGGTGTGGTGTTCGTGTTTCCGGGTCAGGGGTCGCAGTGGGTGGGTATGGCGCGGGGGTTGTTGGAGTCTTCGCCGGTGTTCGCGGGGCGGATGGGGGAGTGTGCGGCGGCGTTGGAGCCGTATGTGGAGGGGTGGGATCTGCTGGGTGTGGTGCGTGGTGGGGATGAGGGGTTGTTGGGGCGGGTGGATGTGGTGCAGCCGGTGTTGTTCGCGGTGATGGTGTCGTTGGCGGAG
>NZ_JBVHXT010000088.1:0-12576 GCF_055569255.1 Streptomyces sp. NPDC029296 | reverse complement strand
GAGGTCTTCTTTCCTTTTGGGGGGGGGTTTCTGGGTCAAAAGGGGCAAGTTCTCCCACCCCCCGGTCGTCCCGCGGGGGGCCCGGTACTGGCCCCCCCCCCCGCCTCGGGACGCGCCGGCTACGCGGGGCTGCCGTACGGGCGCGTGATGATCTCCAGGCCGTGTCCGGCGGGGTCCTTGAAGTACACGCCCCGGCCGCCGTCGTGCCGGTTGATCTCGCCCGGCAGCCTGCCGTGCGGATCCGCCCAGTAGGTGATCCCGGCCGCCCGGATGCGGGCGAAGGCCGCGTCGAACTCCTCCTCGGAGACGAGGAAGGCGTAGTGCTGCGTGACGATCGACTCCGGCGGGATCGCGGCGAAGTCCAGGGTGACTCCGTTGGCGGTGCCGACGGGGACGAACGGTCCCCACTCGGTGCCGACCTCCAGGCCCAGGACGTGGGCCAGGAACTCGGCGGACTCCCGGTTGTCCCGGGCGTGGACGATGGTGTGGTTCAACTCGACTGACATGGGTGGAATGCCTCCGAGGGCAATCTCACGGGCACCTCCATGCCTCACCCGGACGGTGACCGACACGCGATGCCGTACGGCGATCCTACCGGCTCGGACCCACCGGCCCCCGGTGGGTCACCCGCCCACCGGTCACCGTCAACACCACCGGGGCATCGGTGAGTTCGTCGCCGGGCGCGTGCACCGGGTCGACGGCCAGCGCGGTCAGGTCGGCGCGCAGGCCGGGCGCGATCCGGCCGGCGACGGCGGACTCCCCGGCGGCCGCCGCCGCATGGCTGGTGCAGCCCTCCAGCGCCTGCGCCGCGGTGAGCCCCGGCCGGTGCGCCGCGGCGCCCTTGGGGCGGCGGGCCGTCGCCAGCACCGCCCGCACGTCGTAATGCGCGATCGGCCAGTCCGAGCCGAGGGCGACCGTGGCCCCGGCCTCCCGCAGGTCGCGCAGCCGCCAGGCGCGGGCGGCCCGGTCGCCGCCCAGCCGGCGCGACCACTCGTCGGTGCCGTCGTCACGGGTGTAACCGGTGTGCGGCGGCTGCAGCGAGGCCGCGACCCCCAGCTCGGCGAACCGGGGCAGCAGTTCGTCGGGCGCGGTCTCGATGTGCTCGATCCGGTGCGCACCGTGTCCGCCCGGCCCCAGCGAGGCCACCGTGTCCAGGACGTGCCGTACGGCCGCGTCCCCGATGGCGTGCGTGGCGGTGCGCACCCCGGCCGCGTGCAGGGTGCGGACGGCCTCGGCGTAGGCGTGCGGGTCCGGCCAGAACGCGTCGGTGCCCTGGCCGTGGCAGTCGGGATGCTCCAGCCAGGCCGTGCCGCCCTCCACGGTGCCGTCCATGAAGAACTTGACCCCGCCGACCACCCAGTGCCGCCCGCCCCGCCCCTGTGCCGCGATCAGCTCCCGCAGGGCCTCCGCGTCGGCGCCCGGCATGCACCACGGCGCGAACCGCAGCCGCACCGGCAGCACCGTCTCCCGGGCCACCGCGTCCACCAGCTCCAGGTCCCCGCCGTCCATCACATGGGCGCCGGTCAGCCCGGTCGCGGCCATGGCGGACAGCAACTCCAGCAGCCGCGCCCGCCGTTCACCGTACGAGGGCCGGGGGACGACATCGGCCACCAGGTCCATCGCCGCGTGCTCGACCAGATGCCCGGTGGGCCGGCCCGAGGCGTCGCACACCACCTGGGCACGCTGGTCGAAGGCGCGCGGTCCGGCCACCTCGGCGGCGGCCAGCGCGGGGCCGTTGGCGAGGGCGGAATGGCCGTCGTAGAGGCGCAGGAAGGCCGGGGTGCCGCCCAGCACGTCCGCCACCAGTTCGTGGTGGACCGGGCGGCCCTGGAACGCGTTGTGGTCCAGTCCGTAGCCGATCACCCAGCCCTCGGTCCGCTCGGCACGGGCGAGTGCCGCGCGCAGTCCGGCCAGGTCCGTCACGCCGGACAGATCGGTGCCGGCCGCCATGTCGAGGCCCCACACCGGGTGGCTGTGCGCGTCGGTCAGGCCCGGCACCACGTGCGCGCCGTGCAGGTCGACGACCTCGGTGCCGGGGCCGCGCCAGTCCCGGACGTCGTCCGCCGTCCCCACGGCGGCGATCAGCCCGTCGCGCAGGGCGACGGCCGTGGCGGTGGGCCGGGCCGGGTCGAGGGTGCGGATCCGGGCACCGGTGAGGACGAGATCGGCAGCGGGCATGCCGGGAACTCCCATACTGAAGAGGGTCATTCGGAGGGTTCGGTGCCGAACGTGGCGTACACGTCCGGACGGTTGCGGCGCAGCCACCACGCCAGCGGCAGGCCGAGGGCGAAGACGACGGGCGCCGCGGCGACGAGCACGACGTTCACGGCCCGGGGCGCGGAGGTGAACAGGTCGATGTGGGTGACCACCAGCACGATCGCGGCCGCCAGCAGGACGGCGGCGAGGACCGGCGCCACCACCGTGCGCACCCGGCCCTCGGTGTGCCGTACCCGCCGGAAGTAGCGGAACACGGCGGCCGCGGCCAGCAGCTGGAGCAGCAGCAGGCCGATCATTCCCGGGGTGTTCACCCACAGCAGGAGCTGCTGGTACGGGTCGGCGCCGGCGGCCCAGAACGCGAGGACGACCACGGCGCCGAGGGCGGTCTGCGCCAGGCCCGCGAGGCAGGGGGAGCGGTGCCGGGGATGGACGCGGCCGAGCCGGCGGGGCAGCACGCCCTCCTCGGCCAGGGCGAGCGCGTAGCGGTTGATGGCGTTGTGGAAGGCGAGCAGCGAGGCGATGACGCTGGTGACGATGAAGACGTGCATCAGGCCGGCCGCCCAGCCGCCCACATAGGTGGTGATCGCGGTGAAGAAGAGGCCGGCCGGGTCCTGCCCCGCGGCCTGGACGACCCGGTCGTCCCCGAACGCCTGGACGGCGATCCACACGACGAACGCGTAGAACAGGCCGAGGAAGCCCACGGCCGCGTAGGTGGCGCGCGGGACCGTGCGCGCGGGGTCGCGGGCCTCGCGGCGGTAGATGACGGTCGACTCGAAGCCGGTGAACGCGGCGAACGCGAAGGCGAGCACGGCCGCCGTGCCCGGCACGAACACATGGGCCGGGGCGAGCGAGGACAGGGAGAGGCCGTGCGCGCCGCCCCGCACCAGCACCCCGCCCGCGAGCAGCACGAGTATCCCGGTCTCGGCGACCAGCAGCACCCCGAGGACCTTGGCGCCGAAGTCGATCGAGCGGTAGCCGCCGTAGCCGATCAGGACGAGGCCGGCCAGGGAGACCGGCAGCCAGGGCACGTCGGTGCCGAACAGGGCGTGCAGGGTGTCGCGGGTGGTGCTGGCGAGCAGTCCGTAGACGCCGATCTCCATCCCGTTGTATCCGACCAGGGCGAGCAGGGCGGCGCCGATCCCGGCCGGACGGCCGAGACCCCGGGTGATGTACGCGTAGAACGCGCCGCCACTGGTGACGTGGCGGCTCATGGTGGTGAAGCCGACGGCGAAGACGGCGAGGGTCAGCCCGGCCAGCAGATAGCCGACGGGCGCGCCGACGCCGCCCAGCAGGATGGCGAGCGGGGCGACCCCGGCCATCACGGTCAGCGGCGCGGCGGCGGAGACGACGAAGAAGGCGATGTCGGCCGTGCCGAGGGTGCCGGACCGGAGGCCGGGCGCGTCGGACGGCGCGTCCTCCTCCGGGAGTTCGGTGGTGCTCACGGACATGCGGGAGGCCCTTCTGGCAGCGGAGGGGAGGGGATCCCGGTGGTGGGGCAGCCGGGTTCGCGGGCGCCGGCGGGCGCGGCCGGGGTGGGCCGTCCGCGTCGGCGTCTCACGGGAGCACGACGGGATGGCGGGCGCCCGGAGCCGTAAACCTAAAGGCTTTCGGTTTCCGCAATGTAACCTGCCGTTGGGCATCCGGGAAGACCTCAGGGGGAACGCTGACCATGGGACGGCCGCGCACACCGCTCCTCGACCGCGAGCGCATCACCGCCACCGCGCTCCGGCTCATCGACGAGACCGGTGACTTCACCGTGCCGCGGATCGCCCGCGGGCTCGGCGTGCAGACCGGCTCGGTGTACCACCACGTGGACGGCCGCGACGGCATAGTGGAGCTGCTGCGCGAACGCGTCTGCGCCGCCATCGACCCGGCCACCCTGGACCTGACCCCGTGGGACGCGGCCATGGAGGCGTGGGCGCGCTCCTACCGGGCCGCGTTCGCCGCCCACCCCCGGGTGATCCCGCTGCTCATGACCTCGCCCGTCCGCGCGCCCCGGGTCCTCGCCCAGTACGAACGGGCGGTGGGCCTCCTGCTCGAGGCCGGCTTCGACCCGGCCGCGATCATGCCGCTGATCGCCGCCCTGGAGAACCTGGTGCTGGGCTCGGCCCTCGACCTGGCCGCCCCCGAGGCCATGTGGGAACTGGCGGACGGCGCCCCCACCCCGCGCCTGGCGGAGGCCCTCGCGGCGACGGGCGACGGCCGCGCCGACCGCGCCTTCGAGGTGGGACTGACGGCCTTCCTGAACCACGCGCGGGCCCTGCGGGAGAGCCGGTAGCCGCGCCGGGGGGCGGCAGGCGGCGGAGTCCGCCTGCCCGGGCGGCGGCCCCGGCCCCGTCCACGCCGGGCGCGGGGCAGGACCGCCGCGTTCGCTCAGCGGGCCGGGACCAGGTCCCCGGTCAGCGGGACCTCCGGGTGGCCCGTGTTGTCCACCACGGCCAGGCGGGGGCCGGCCGGCCCGGGGTGCCACTGGCCGCCGGCCAGGGGCAGCAGTGCGACGTTCGGGGTGGGACCGGACGTCCAGTCCAGCGGGCCCGCGATGGTGTCCAGGCGGGTGCGGGCGACGGCGTCGGCGACCGAGGCGCGGTCGGCCGGGTCGGCGGCCGTGGCCAGGGCGTGGTGCGCGGTCTCCAGCAGGGCGTGCGCGAGCCCCAGCGGCTGGAGCCAGGACGCGCCGGTGTCCTCCTCGAAGGCGCGGGCCAGCTCGGCGCACGTGCTGCCGTCCAGGCTGGAGCGGTGGGGGTGGCCGGGGCTCCAGTAGACGAGCGTGGCCACCCGCGCGTCACCCAGCTCGGCGTGCACGTCGGGGGCGGGGCTGGTGTGGGTGTGCGGGTAGGTCAGCCAGCGTGAGCAGGTGATCAGCCGGGGCCGCGCTCCCGCCTCGCGGACCTGGCGGTGGAAGAGGGCCAGGTCGGTGGCGGTGGACGCGCTGGTGACCAGGTCGGCGCCGTGCTCGCGCAGACGGTCGGCCTGGGCCCGCAGATCGGTGGCCGGCTCGTGGTAGGCGCCGAGGTCGGTCAGCGTGTGGCCGCGTCCGGACAGCGCCGGCCGGAATCCGTACCGCTCGTCCCGCAGCAGCCGGCCCTGGAGGTCGTCGTTCCACAGGCAGCCGACGGCGGCCCGGGGCGTGATCCGCTCCCACATCCCGGCGAAGACCCGGGCGATGTCGTCCAGGCCCCAGGCGAAGTGGTACGTCCACCGGAACCGGTGCGCGGGATCGGCACCCCGGGCCCGCACATACGCCTGCCAGGGGAACGCGGCCGACACACACGGCACCCCCGCCTCCTCGCAGGCGTCGGCGACGGCGGGCAGCACCCGGGTCCCGGCCATGGTCAGCACGACCTGGGCACCGTCCTCGTCCGCCAGGTCCCGCACCGCCTGCCGGGCGGCCCCGGGCTCGGAGCGGCTGTCCCGCACGGCCAGGGCCACCTCGTGGCGCCGGCCGCCGTTGCGGACGTGCGCGAGGCTCGGCGCCAAGGCGCGCAGGACGTAGGAGAGCGGGGCTCCGAGCGGGGCCAGCCGCCCGGTCAGGGGAACGACGACACCGATGCACAGGGGAGCGGGAGCCATGGTGCTGTCCTTCACGTGGTTGCCTGCCGTGCGGTACCGGATCACCGGGGACAACGACGAAGCGGGACATCGGCTTCGGTCCCGGCCGGGTGAAAGGACCGCGCGACGGGCGTCGGCTGTACGAGTTTCCCAGTACCGCCAGTAACATGATCACCTAGTTCCGGGTGTACCAGTCAGTCAACTAGGCGCCGTCCGAGGACGCGCCCTGCCCGGAGAAGTCCATGTCATCTGTCAATGACGCGTTGGAAAACGCGCGCTTCACCTACGAACAGCACATGAACACGTGCCGTCAGTGCCGTGCCGATGCCGCGCCCTGCGCCGTGGCCAAGCACCTGCTGCGCCTCTACAACCTCGCCCGCCGGGACGCCCTGCGCGCCGCCGGCCCGGACGCTCAGGGCGTCTGACCGGCGGAAAAGCCTTTTAACCCGCCGCGAAACGGGAACCCGGCCGCCTGTCCCGTCCGCGAGAGACACAGGAGGCCACAGTGACGGACCAGCACGGTGACCGGACCGATCCGGTCACCCGGCACCCCCGCCCCGACTTCCCCTCCCAGGAACAGCCCCACCCGGGCTGGACCGGCCCCATGGACCCTCCGCCCGACCACGGCGAGGAGTCGTACCGGGGCGCCGGCCGGCTCGACGGCCGCGCGGCCGTGATCACGGGAGGGGACTCCGGGATCGGGCGGGCGGTGGCGCTCGCCTTCGCCCGCGAGGGCGCCGACGTCCTCTTCACCCACCTCGCCGAGGAGGCGGACGAGGCGCGCGAGACCGCCCGGCTGGTCGAGGACGCGGGCCGCAAGGCGGTCGCCGTGTCCTGCGACATCAGGGACGAGGACAACTGCCGCTCCCTGATCGCGCGGGCGGTCGACGAGTTCGGCCGCATCGACGTCCTCGTCAACAACGCCGCCTACCAGATGGCCCAGCCGGACGGCATCGAGGCGATCAGCACCGAGCAGTTCGACCGGGTGATGCGGACGAACCTGTACGGCATGTTCTGGCTGACCAAGTTCGCCCTGCCGCACATCCCGGCCGGCGGCTGTGTCATCAACACCACGTCCGTGCAGGCGTACCAGCCCAGCCCGCCCCTGCTGGACTACGCGATGACCAAGGGGGCCATCGTCACGTTCACCCAGGGGATGGCCCAGATGGTCGCCGAGCGCGGCATCCGGGTCAACGCGGTCGCGCCGGGCCCGGTGTGGACCCCGCTGATCCCCGCGACCATGCCCGACACCGCCGAGTTCGGCAAGCAGAGCCCGCTCGGCCGCCCGGCCCAGCCCGCCGAGCTGGCCCCCGCCTACGTCTATCTCGCCTCGCCGCAGGCGAGTTACATCACCGGCGAGATCCTCAACGCGACCGGCGGCACCCCGCTGCCCTGACCGGCGGCCGTTCAGTCCCCGAAGGGCGGCTCGGCCAGAAGCTCGCACAGCCACTCGGCGCTCTCCGCCGCTCCCGGCGCGGCACCGGGGGCGGCGGGGAACATGCGGCCCCACGAGGCGGCCCGGCCCAGGGCGGCCAGCCGCCAGGCGAGGTGCGCCGCGCGCCGCAGCCGCACCGTCGTGCGGCCGTTGCCCGTCCACGGCTCCAGATAGGCGTCGAGCAGCCGGGGCAGCACCCCGGGCCCGTACCGGTCGCGGGCCCGCTCGGCGGGGACGCGCAGGCTGCAGAACGGGTGGGTGACGGCGGCGTCCCCCCAGTCGAAGAAGGTGAACCGGCCCGGCGCCGGCCGGAGCAGCTGGCCGTCGTGCAGATCGGCGTGGTCGAGTGTGTCCGGGATGCCCGCGGCGGCCAGTTCGGCGCACCAGTCGGCGAGCCGGGGCCGCAGGGCCGTCAGCCGGGCGCGGTCCTCCGGGCCCAGCACGGGATTCGCGTCGAGCAGCCGGTCGAACACCCCGGGCAGGTCCCGGGTCCGCGCGGAGGGCACCCCCAGCCGCTCCATCTCGGCCGCACGCGCCGCCAACTTGTGCTGCATGCCCGCGTACTGGCCCAGCAGCGACTCCCACTCGCGCGGATCGACCGGCTCGCGGTCGAGCACGGTCCGGAACAGCTGCCCCCCGTCCGGGAGCAGCGACCAGCCGCGACCGGCGTCGACGGCCAGGGGCTCGAGCACGTGGCCTGGCACCCAGCGGGCCAGGGCGGCGGTCAGCGGGCCCTCGAACGCGGCGCCCGGCGGATTCGCCTTGAACCAGACGGTCCGCTGCCCGGTGACGGGCACCCGGACGAGCACCGACCAGGGCCGCAGCCGCACCCGGAGCGTGCCGTCCACGCCGAGTCCCCGCTCGGCGAGGTGCCCGCCCACCCAGTCCAGTACCGCGGCCCGCCACGACTCCCGCTCCCACGGAGTCACCGCGTCCGGGTAGGCACCCCGGTCCACGACCGCCATGTCATCGTCTCGCATCACCCCATCCCACCAGCGCGGATGACGGTGTGGCCAGCGCTTTTACCGGCGGCCGGCGGCCGGCGGGCGCCGGTCAGTCCTTCACGGCCCCGCCCAGGCCCGACACCAGCCGCCGCTGGACCAGCACGAAGAAGACCAGGACCGGGATCGTCATCACCGTGGACGCCGCCATGACACCGCCCCAGTCCGGGTCGTCGGGCTTGTAGAAGACCAGGAGCGCCATCGGCAGGGTCGACTGCGAAGTGTCGCTGATGATGAAGGACTTGGCGAACAGGAAGTCGTTCCAGGCGGAGATGAAGGAGAACACGCTCGTGGCCACCAGGCCCGGCAGGACGAGCGGGAGCAGGATCCGCCACAGGAACCGCGCGCGGCTCGCGCCGTCGAGGTACGCGGCCTCCTCCAGGGACTCCGGGACCGCCCGCACGAACCCCCGCAGCATCCACACCGCGAACGGCAGCGAGAAGGCGATGTGCGGCAGGATCAGCGAACCCAGCGTGTTCAGCAGGCCGAAGTCCCGCATCAGGAAGAACAGCGGGATGGTCAGCGCCTCCACCGGCACCATCTGGGCCACCAGGAACATGATCAGCAGGGTGGTCCGGAAGCGGAACCGGAAACGCGTCACGGCGGTCGCGGCGAGGAACGCGATCAGCGCGGAGGCGAGGACGACACTCCCCGCGACGAGGAGGCTGTTGAGGAAGTACCGGCCGAAGTCGTGCTGTTGGAACACGCGCCGGAAGGAGTCCAGCGTGGGGGAGGACGTCCAGGGCCGCGGCTCGGTGGACTCGATCTCCCCGGCCGGTCTGAGGGCGCCGAGCACCATCCAGTACAGGGGGAAGGCGACGACCGCGGCGACGAGGAGCGCGCTCGCCTCGGCGGCCAGCCGCCAGGGGCGCCGCACCCGAAGTCGTGGAAGAGTCACAGTTCCTCCCCCTGGCGCCGCAGCAGCCGCAGATACCCGAGTGTGACGGCCAGCAGGAGCAGCAGCATCACGACACCGATCGCCGATCCGAGGCTGTACTGCGAGGACGCGAACGCCTTCTGGTAGGCGTAGACGTTCAGGACCAGGTTCTGCCCGGCGATGCCGCCGCCGCCCGTCATCACGTAGATCTGGGTGAACACCTTGAAGTCCCAGATCACCGACTGGACGGTGACGATGCCCAGGATCGGCCGCAGCATCGGCGCCAGCACCGAGCGCCAGATCCGCCACTGCGAGGCGCCGTCCAGGGCGGCGGCCTCCAGCACCTCGCCGGGTACGGCGCGGATGCCGGCGTAGACGGTGATCATCACGAACGGGAAGGAGCACCACACCACTTCGAGCAGCACCAGCAGGAACGCGCTGTAGCGGCCGTACGTCCAGGAGAAGTCGCCGAGCCCGAGGAGGCGGTTGACCGGTCCGAAGTCGGGGTCGAAGAGGAACAGCCAGACCGTGGAGCCGGTGATCGTCGGTGTCGCCCACGCCCCGAGCGCGGCCAGCAGCAGGGCGAGCCGGGGGACCGCGCGGACCCGGGTGAGCAGGACGGCGAGCGCGCAGCCCACCGCCAGGGTGCCGATCACACAGGCCGCCGCGAAGCCGACCGTGGCCAGCAGCACCTGCCCGAACTGGTCGTCGGCGAACAGGTCGGTGTAGTTGCCCAGGCCCCGGAAGCGGGTCGGTTCGCCGCCGCTGACCTGGGCCTGGGTGTACTCCAGGAACGAGATCAGCCCGAGCTGGTAGACGGGGTAGACCAGCAGTCCGCCGAGGACGACGAGGGCGGGCGCGAGATAGAGCCAGGGGGTCCAGCCGCCGCGCGGGCGCGGTCCCCGGTGCCGCTTCGGGGGCGTGGGAGCCTTCCCCGCGCCGGTCCGGCCCCGCCCCGTGGCCGGCGTACGGCCGTGCCGGGCGGCGGCCACCGCGGCGCCGCCTTCCGGCACGGGTGCCGCGTGCGTCGTCCGCCTCATCCCGCGGACCCGAACGCGTCGTCCATCTTCTTCGCCGCGTCCGCCGAGGCGTCCGCCACGTCCTTCCGGCCGCTGACGATCTCCTGGAACATGGTCGGCAGCACCAGCGAGGAGTCGATCTGCGCCCAGGCGGGTGTGACCGGCACGAACCTGGTGCCGGCGGCGAGCGTGTCGACGAACGGCTTCACGAACGGCTCCCTGGCGGCGGCCTGTTCGCGTACGTCCGTGAAGGTCGGCAGGAAGCCCATCGCGTCGAAGAGCCGCCCCTGCGTCCTCTTCGAGGCGAGCCGCTTCATCAGGTCCACGGCGAGCGTGCGGTGCGAGGTGCTCTTCAGCACACCGATGTTGTTGCCGCCCGCGAAGGCCGGAGCGATCGAGCCGGACTTCACGCCGGGCAGCGGAACCACCGCGTACTTCCCCTTGGCCTTCCCGGCGTCCACGGCGGCGTGGCTGAAGTCCCCGCCGATCGCCATGGCGGCCTTGCCCGCGGCGAACGCGGTCACCGTGTCGTTGCCCGTCATGCTCGCGCACTTGGCGGCGGGGCAGTTGTCGTCGCCGAAGAGGGAGGTGTACGCCTCGATGCCCTTGCGGGCGGCGGGGCCGGCGACCGCGGAGGCGTACGCACCGCTCTTCTCGGTGGCCAGGTCACCGCCGTTGGCCCAGAGGAACGGCAGCGCGCCGTAGGTGTAGGCACCCCCGACGGCGAGGCCGTACAGATCGGGGCGCGCGGCGCGGACCCGCTTCGCGGTGGCGATCAGCTCGGCCTGCGTTCCCGGTACGCGCAGCCCGAGTTCGCGGAAGACGTCGGTGCGGTAGTACAGCGCCCGGATCCCGACGAAGTACGGCGCCCCGTAGACCTTGCCGTCCACGGTGACCGAGCGCCGGGCCGTGGGGTCGGTGTCCCGGGACTCGTTCCAGGCGTCGAACTCCCGGGTGACGTCGGCGAGTCCGCCGTCCTTCACGTACCCGGCGGTGTCGGTGTTGCCGTATTCGATGACATCCGGCGCGGACTTCGGGTCGTTGAAGGCGGCCTTGACCCGCTGGGCCCGGGTCTCGACCGGGATGTACTCGACGGTGACGTCGGTGCCCCGGTGCGCCTTCTCGAAATCGGCGAGGACCGCGTCGACGACGCGCTGCTTGGGCTGGTTGTCGACCTCCTGGAAAAGCCAGACGCGCAGGGTGCCGGTCTTCTCGTCCTTGCCGGAGGAGGAGGTGCCGGAAGTCTGGGGAGCGCAGGCGGTGGCCAGGACGGCGGCGAGCGCGGTGAACCCGGCGAGACGGACGGACAGCTTCATGTACTGCTCCTCCGATGAGGCGTTGCAACATGCGCAATGCTGGTTTCGCTGTGCACAACGCCTCGGAGGCTAAAGGCTGCGTTCACACGCCCACAAGAGGTCTCCACCACTCTGTGACCACCCGACGCACACCGTGCAACGCCCAAGCGGACAAAGCTCCCGAACGGTACGTCAGCGCACCGGGAAACCGAAGGAGTACCCCTGCTCCTTCAGCCACGGCAGCAGGGCGCGCAGCGCCACGACCGTCTGCGAGCGGTCGCCGCCCGCGTCGTGGAAGAGGATCGTGGGGCCGTTGGCCAGCTGGCCCTTGACGGTCGCGATGATCGCCTCGCCGCCCGGCCGCTCGAAGTCCTTGGAGTCGACGTTCCAGCCCAGGGGCCGCATCCCGTGCGAGGCCGCCAGCTTGCGGCTGTACGGGGTGAAGGCGCCGCCCGGGGCCCGGTAGTACATCGGCCGCACCCCGCCCGACGCCTTGGTGATCTGCCGCTCCGCGTCGACGATCTGCCGCGCCTGGTAGGACTCGGACTTGTGGTCCATGGCCGTGTCGTGCGCCACCGTGTGGTCGCACAGCCGGTGACCGGCGGCCACCACCTGGCGCACCAGGTCGGGGTGGGCCTCCGCCTGGGGACCGACCATGCAGAAGGTCGCCTTCACGCCGTTGTCCCGCAGCAGCCGGAGCACCTGCGGGGTCCAGACCGGGTCCGGGCCGTCGTCGATGGTGATGTTGACCGCGTGCGCGCCCCCGTCGGAGGCGTGGACTATGGACGGGGACACGGGTGCCGCCTTCGGCGCGGCCTGCCGGGCGGAGGCCTCCGGCGCGGCCGGTCCGCCGCCGCTCTGCCCGGCCTGCGCCGTCCACACCGAGGTGACGGCGGCCACCGCCGTCACCCCGACCGCCGCCGCGATCACCCGGCCGTACCAACCCCGTCCGCCGTGCCGTGCCATGTCCGCCCCGCCCCCTGGTGTGTCCGTTGTGCCGATCGGTTTCCGTGCACCTGGCAGGACGGCGGGAAACGATCACGGGATCCGTCTGTTACGGATCACGGACAATTCCGGGGCGCTTTGGCGACAGTCGCCCGGGGGGGGGGGGGGGGGGGGGGGGGGGGGGGGGTATCACACGAAGCACGACGGGGGGAGGGGGAGCGAGCAAGATAGCAAGGAG
>NZ_JBVHXT010000087.1:0-13266 GCF_055569255.1 Streptomyces sp. NPDC029296 | reverse complement strand
GGGGAGGGGGAGGGAAGGAAAGAGGGGAGGGGGGGGGGGGGGAAGCGGGAGAAAGCCACCCCCGCCCCCCCCTCCCCCCCCCCCCCCCCCCCCCCCCCCCCGGTGCCCGGCCGGGCACCGGCCCCGGGGCGTTTGGCGGGGGTCAGCCGACGTTGACCGCGCTCCAGGCCGCCGCCACGGCGTTGTACTCCGCGCCGCCGGCGCCGTAGAGGTCCTTCGCCGCGTTGAGGGTCGCCGTGCGGGCGCCCTTGTAGTTCGTCGAGGACGTCATGTAGACCGTCAGCGCCCGGTACCAGATCCTGCCGGCCTTGTCCCGGCCGATGCCGGTGACGGTGGAGCCGTTGGAGGTCGGCGAGTCGTAGCTGACGCCGTTGAGGACCTTCGCGCCGCTGCCCTCGGCGAGCAGGTAGGCGAAGTGGTTGGCGACGCCGGAGGAGTAGTGGACGTCGAGGTTGCCGACCGACGAGCTCCAGTAGTCCGCCGAACTGCCGTCCCGGGAGGGCCTGTCCATGAAGCGCAGGGCCGCCTTGCCGAAGCCGGGCTTCACGATCTTCTCGCCGATGAGGTAGTCACCGGCGTCGGAGGGGTTGTCCGCGTACCACTCCACCATCGTGCCGAGGATGTCGGAGGTGGCCTCGTTCAGCCCGCCGGACTCGCCCGAGTAGGTCAGCGCGGCCGTCTTCGAGGTCACGCCGTGGGACATCTCGTGCCCGGCCACGTCGAGGGCGACCAGCGGCCCGAAGGTGGTGCCGTCACCGTCGCCGTACGTCATGCAGAAGCAACTGTCGTCCCAGAAGGCGTTGTTGTAGTTGCTGCCGTAGTGGACGCGGTTGTACGAGCCCTTGCCGTCCCCGGCGATGCCGTTGCGGCCGTGGACGTTCTTGTAGTAGTCCCAGGTCTCGTCGGTGCCGTACTGGGCGTCGACGGCGGCCGAGGCGCGGTCCGGCGTGGCGCCCGTGCCCCAGTGGTTGTCCGCGTCCGAGAACAGGGTGGCGGGCGCCCGGCTGAGGCAGATGCCGAAGATGCACAGGTCGGTCTTGTTCTCCGCGTCCCCGGTGTAGGTGTTGCCCCGGGTCGGGTCCTTGAGCTGGTACGACGACCCGGACGGGGTGGTCTCCAGCGGCACGGTCCCGCTGTAGAGGGAGGCGCCGTCGCCGGTCGCGGTCTCCAGGCTGTCCCAGGCGTCGATCCGCGCGCCGCTGCGGGCGTCGGTCAGCACGGTCCGGGCGGCGGGGTTGCCGAGCGGGTCCAGGCCGACGGCGGTGGTGCGCCAGGCCAGTCTGGGGGCGCCGTGCAGGGCGTCGACCACCAGCTCCGGCCTGGCCTTGGCCTGCTTCAGCGGCGTGCCGGGGCGGGCCGCGCGCAGGGCGTCCACCGCGCGTCCGGCGGCCTCGGGGCCGGGGACCGCCGGCGTGACGGTGGGCACGGACACGGTCCGCCGGGTGGCGCGGTCGGCGCCCCGGTAGGTGCCGTCCGGGGCCAGGTGGACGACGAAGTCGCCGCCGAGGACCGGGAGACGGCGGTAGGTGCGGTCGTAGCGGACGTGCTGGGTGCCGTCCCGGTCCACGATCACGTCCCGGACGCTGGTGTCCTGGGGCGCCGCGAGGCCCAGGGCGGAGGCGTGCGCCAGGAGCGCGGAGGCCGCGTTCTCGATCGCGGTGGCCCGGGTCGGTCCGCCGCCGGCGTGGGCGGCGGGGGAGAGGCCGACGGCCAGCAGGGTGGCGGTGGCGGCGGCGACACCGGCGGTGAGCGTGCGGCGGGTTCCTCGGACGTGCTGCCGTGTCCGGCTCATCTGTCTCCTCGGGAAGGCGCCCGTCAGGCGTGGGGGTGGCGCTGATGTCCCAGGATTTAAGTGGGCATGACATGTCATGTCCATAGAGCTGCCGAGGAGTCTTGTGGATCTTCGATGAGCGGTGTGGCGGGCCGAGGGGGGTACGGAGCCGTTTCCGTGGGGCCGAAGTGCCCGCCACCGGCTCAGCCGAGCAGGGCGGTCCCCTTGGGCACGTCGATGCCGAACTCCTCCACCGCCACCCGTCGCGCCTCGGTCTCCCCGGTCAGCGTGCGCTCGGTGACCGTGCCGTCGGCGAGGGTCTCGGTGAACAGGGCGCCGTCCAGGGAGAGGTGGCGGCCGTCGGGCAGGGCCCGCTGGAGGTAGGGGCGGTGGGTGAACGGGGAGCGCGGGTGGGTGCCGACGAACCAGTTGAACACCTCCAGGTCCGGCGCGGTGAACGGCTCCTGGGTGAACGCGTACTGGCCGGCCCACTGCCCGGTCCGCCGGTCCCGCGCCTGCAACTCCCACAGTTCCAGCGGCCCTTCGTGCGGCTGCGGGACCAGCCGGTGCCGGCGTCCGGCGCCCTCGTACTCGGTGCCGGCCACCAGCGGCACCGGCAGCAGCAGCGCGCCGACCGCGCCGAAGCCGACGTCCGCCAGATACGGCCACGGCTCGCCCGCCACCTCCACCCGGAGCATCGCGTGCGTACGCGGCCGGCTCTCCGGGTTCCGCGCGCCCACCGTCACCCGGCCGGCCAGCGGGGTCACCCGGAACCCGAGCGCCTCCAGCGCCAGCCGGAGCAGGGTGTTGTGCTCGTAGCAGTAGCCGCCGCGCCGGCCGCGCACCATCTTGGCCATCAGGGCGGCGGGGTCCAGGGAGGGGGCCGAGCCCCGCACCGGGTCCAGGTTCTCGAAGGGCAGCGCCAGCGAATGCGCCAGGTGTACGCCCCGTAGGGTGGCCGGATCGGCCCTCCGCTCGCCCTTGAAGCCGATGCGGTCCAGATAGGCGTCGAGGTCGTACTGTTCTATGTCGGACATACCCCGAACCTACGCGAGCCCGCCCGCATCCGCCGCGTCCCCGGGACCGGACCGCGCTCCGACCACGGCCCTACGACCGCCCTACGACCTCCACCCGCACCGCGCACGACTTGAACTCCGGCATCCGGGACGTGGGGTCCAGGGCCGGGTTGGTGAGGGTGTTGGCGCGGCCCTCGCCCGGCCAGTGGAACGGCATGAAGACGGTGTCCGGGCGGATCGTGTCGGTGATCCGGGCCGGCGCCACGGCCCGGCCGCGCCGCGAGACCACGGCCAGCGGGTCGCCGTCGGCCGCGCCCAGCCGGGCCGCGAGCCGGGGGTGCAGCTCCACGAACGGCCCCGGGGCCGCCGCGTTCAGCTCCGCCACGCGCCGGGTCTGCGCCCCCGACTGGTACTGGGACACCACCCGGCCGGTGGTCAGCAGCAGCGGGTACTCGGCGTCCGGTTCCTCGGCGGTCGCCCGGTGCGCCACGGCCACGAACCGGGCCCGGCCGTCCGGGGTGGCGAACCGGTCGAGGAAGAGGCGGGGGGTACCGGGGTGCTGCCCGGCGCGACGAGGGTGCCGCACCCCGCCACCGGGACGGCCCTCCGCCACCGGACCGTCGACCAGGACGCCCGATGCCGAGCCACCGGGCAGGACCTCCGCCGCCGGGTCGTGGGGCGGGGTGTTCGCCGCCGGGGTGCCGGGCATGTCGTCCGGTGTCGGGTCGTTGGACAGGGCGTCCGGTGCCGGGTCGTGGGGCAGGGTGTTCGAGGCCTGGTCGTGGGGCGGGGTGTTCGCCGCCGGGGTGCCGGGCATGTCGTCCGGTGTCGGGTCGTTGGGCAGGGTGTTCGGTGCCGGGTCGCGGGGCAGGGTCTTTGCCGCCGGGGTGCCGGGCTGGGGGGCCGGGGACGTGTCCGTACCGGCGGGCCGGGCCGCGTCCGGCTCGTCGGAAAGGGCCGCCGGGGCCGTGTCCCCGCCCCCGGCCCGCGTGCCCTCGCCCGGTTCCTCCGGGCAGGGCCAGAAGACGCCGTTCTCCTCGGCCAGGCGGCGGTAGGTGATGCCCGAGTAGTCCGCCGGGCCGCCCGCGCTGGCGCGGCGCAGTTCGCCGAAGACCTCCTCCGGGTCGGTCGGGAAGCCCTTCTCCACGCCGAGCCGGCCGGCCAGCTCGTGCAGGACGTACAGGTCGCTGTGGACGCCCGGCGGCGGCGCGACCGCCCGGCGGCGCAGCAGCACCCGCCCCTCCAGGCTGGTCGTCGTGCCCGTCTCCTCCGCCCACTGGGTCACCGGCAGCACCACGTCCGCCAGCTCCGCCGTCTCCGACAGCACCACGTCGGCCACGGCCAGGAAGTCCAGCGAGCGCAGCCGCTCCTCGACGTGTGCCGCGCGCGGGGCCGACACCACCGGGTTGGAGCCCATCAGCAGCAGCGCCCGTACGTCCGTGCCGAGCGCGTCCAGCAGCTCGTACGCGCTGCGCCCGGGGCCCGGCAGGCTGTCCGGGTCCACGCCCCACACCCCGGCCACGTGCCGCCGCGCCGCCGGGTCGTCGAGCTTGCGGTAGCCGGGCAACTGGTCGGCCTTCTGGCCGTGTTCGCGCCCGCCCTGCCCGTTGCCCTGCCCGGTCAGACAGCCGTACCCGGACAGCGGGCGCCCCGCCCGGCCGGTCGCCAGGCACAGGTTGATCCACGCGCCCACCGTGTCCGTGCCCTTGGACTGCTGCTCCGGCCCGCGCGCGGTGAGCACCATCGCCGCCTCGGGCTCGCAGAACATCCGCACCGCCTCCCGCAGCCGGGGCACCGGCACCCCGGTGATCCGCTCCACGTTCTCGGGCCAGTGCGCCATCGCCGCGGCCCGGGCCTCCTCCCACCCCGTGGTCCGTTCCCGGATGTACTGCTCGTCCGTCCGCCCCTCGGCCACCACCAGGTGCAGCAGGCCGAGCGCCAGCGCGAGATCGGTGCCGGGCCGGGGCGCCAGGTGCAGGTCGGCCTGTTCGGCGGTCTTCGTCCGGCGCGGGTCCACGACGATCAGGGTGCCGCCGTTCTCCCGCAGTTCGGAGAAGAACCGCAGCGACGGCGGCATCGTCTCGGCCAGGTTGGAGCCGACGAGGATCACGCACCCCGTGCGCGGGATGTCCTCCAGCGGGAACGGCAGCCCCCGGTCCAGACCGAATGCCTTCGTGCCCGCCGCCGCGGCCGACGACATGCAGAACCGGCCGTTGTAGTCGATCTGCGAGGTGCCGAGCACCACCCGCGCGAACTTGCCCAGCGCGTACGCCTTCTCGTTGGTCAGCCCGCCCCCGCCGAACACGCCGACCGCGTCCGCGCCGTGCCGCTCCCGGGTCGCCGCGAGCCGCCCGGCGATCCGGTCCAGCGCCTCGGGCCAGTCCGCCGCCACCAGTCGGCCGCCCTCCCGCACCAGCGGGGTGGTCAGCCGTACCGCCGGGGACAGCACCTCGGCCGCCGTACGGCCCTTGCCGCACAGCGCGCCCCGGTTGACCGGGAAGTCCGGGCGTTCGGTGACCTCGACGCCCCCCCGGGGCAGGGGCGTGATGTTCATCCCGCACTGCAAGGCGCAGTACGGGCAGTGGGTGGGCGTCGAGGTGTTCTCCATGCCGCCCAGCGTGCGACCGGCGTGTTACGCCCCCGGGTCGCCTCCGGTTACACCCCCGGCACGGTGACCTCCCCGCGCCGCCCGGCCCGCCGTGAGGGAGGACGCCACCGCCCGGCCCGCCGTGGGGGAGGACGCCACCGCCCGGCCCGCCGTGGGGGAAGGCGTCACCGCCCGGTGGCCAGCGCCCGCGCCACCCCCGGCTCCCGGGGACCGAGGAACCGCGGATCCGGCCGGAACACCGCGTCCAGCGCCGCCTTGCCCGCCGCGAACAGCTCCCGCGTCCCGCCGTAGTACCAGGTCGCGTCGTGCGCGGCGGGCACCCCGACGCCGTACGAGTCCACCCCCGCCGCCTCGCACAGCGCCACCGCGCGCCGGATGTGGAAGTCCTGGCTGATCAGCACCGCCCGGTCCACCCCGAAGATCCGCCTGGCCCGGACGCAGGAGTCCCAGGTGTCGAACCCGGCGTAGTCGCTGACGATCCGCCGGTCCGGCACCCCGTGCCGGGTGAGATAGGCGCGCATGGCGTCGGGCTCGTCGTAGTCCTCGCGGCCGTTGTCCCCGGTGACCAGGACGACCTCGACGCGCCCCGCCCGGTACAGCGCCGCCGCCGCGTCCAGCCGGTGCGCGAGATACGGCGACGGCCCGCCCTGCCACAGCCCCGCCCCGAACACCACCGCGACCTCGGCGCGCGGCACGTCCGCCGTGCCGCGCAGCCGGTCCGCCGTGGACAGGCGCAGCCAGGTCGCCGGCAGCAGCACCAGCACACACCCGGCCATCACGGCCCACAGCAGCCGCCGCTGCCCGGCCCGGGTACGCGGCCATCGCGGCCTGCTGATCCTCATACGGCGCCCCCCTGATCGTCCCCGACCATGGAAGACGCCGCCGGCACCGGTCCGGTTCGCCTCACACCCCGCCGCCGGCCGTGGTGATGGTACGGAAAATGCCCGTGACGGCCCGGCAACGGGGGCGCAATCTCCGGGGGCCAGGATCCTGCCATGACGGCGACGATCCCACCCCGCACCCGGCCGGTCACCCCGCTCGGCCGCCGCCGCCCGGCACCGCCCGCCCTGGTCCTGGTCGCCCACGGCAGCCGCGACCCGCGGGCGCTCACCACCGTGCGGTCCCTCATGGCACGGGTCCGCGCGCTGCGCCCCGGCCTGCCGGTCCACCTGGGCCACATCGAGCTGAACGAGCCCCTGCTGCCCGGCACCCTCGCGGCCCTCGGCGACACCCGCGCCGTCCTCGTCCCGCTGCTCCTGAGCCGCGGCTACCACGTCAAGCAGGACATCCCGGAGCTGGCCGCGGCGGCCTGCGGCGACATCCGCACGGCCCCGCCGCTCGGCCCGCACCCGCTGCTCGCCGAGGCCCTGCACGCCCGGCTGACCGAGGCCGGCTGGCCGGCCGCCCCGGACGGCACCGCCCGCCGCACGAGCGCGGTCGTCCTCGCGGCCGCGGGCTCGCGCGACCCGGACTCGGCCACGGACACCCGCCGCACGGCCCGCCTCCTGGCCGCCCGCCTCGGCGTCCCGGTGATCCCCGCGTACGCCTCGGCGGCGAGCCCGACGGTCCCGGCGGCGCTGCGCGCCCTGGCGGCCCGCGGCCGGCACCGGGTGGCGGTCGCCTCCTGCTTCACGGCCCCGGGCCGCTTCGCGACCCAGTGCGCCGCCCAGGCCCCGTGGATCGCCTCGGCCCCCCTGGGCGCGCACGAGGCGATGGCCCGCCTGGTCCTGCACCGCTATGAACAGAGCGTTGCCCTACCGTGGACGTCGGCCGCCTGAGGGCCCGGCGGCCCCCCGGGACGAGAACCCGGCGGGCGATCAGGCTTACTGTCGACCCATGGAAGGCACCGCACTCCTCACCGCGTACGACCCCTCGTCAGCCGAACGCTGGGTCCCCGAACCCGACAAGCGCCCGGGCCGTACCGCCTTCCAGCGCGACCGCGCCCGCATCCTGCACTCGGCCGCCCTGCGCCGCCTGGCCGGCAAGACGCAGGTGGTGACCCCGGGCACCAGGAACCAGATGTGGGACGCCAGCCCGCGCACCCGCCTCACCCACTCCCTCGAATGCGCCCAGGTGGGCCGGGAACTGGGCGCGGCCCTCGGCTGCGACCCGGACCTGGTGGAGGCGGCCTGTCTCGCCCACGACCTCGGTCATCCGCCCTTCGGCCACAACGGCGAGACCGCCCTGAACGAGTTCGCCGACGACTGCGGCGGTTTCGAGGGCAACGCGCAGTCCCTCAGGCTCCTCACCCGCATCGAGCCGAAACGGTTCACCGAGGACCGTTCCGTCGGGCTCAACCTCACCCGCGCCACCCTGGACGCGGCCACCAAGTACCCCTGGCCGCGCGGCGGGCACCCCACCGCGCCCGGCTCGCCCAAGTTCGGCGTGTACGACGACGACCGCGCGGTGTTCGACTGGGTCCGGGCGCACGCCCCCGGCACCCACACCTGCTTCGAGGCGCAGGTCATGGACTGGTCGGACGACGTGGCCTACTCGGTGCACGACGTCGAGGACGGACTGCACGCCGGTCACATCGACCCCAACTGCCTGCAGGCGGAGCCGGAACGGCAGGCGGTGTTCGAGGTGGCCGTCGGCCGCTACGTCCCCGCCGGCACCGACCCGGCCGAACTCTCCGCCGCGCTGGACCGCCTCCAGGACGAGGAGTGGTGGCCGCACGGCTACGACGGCACGGCCACCGCCCAGGCCCGGCTGAAGGACGCCACCAGCCAGCTCATCGGCCGGTTCTGCCTGGCCGCCGAGACCGCCACGCGCGCCGCCCACGGCAGGGGCCCGCTCACCCGGTACGCCGCCCGGCTCGTCGTACCCCGCGCGACCCGGATGGAGTGCGCGGTGCTCAAGGCGGTCGCGGACCGGTACGTGATGCAGCGCGCCGAGCAGGAGCGGCTGCGCGCCGACCAGCGGGTGATCGTCGCCGAGCTGGCCGGGGCGCTGACCGCCCGCGCGCCCGACGGACTGGACCCCCAGTTCCGCGCGCTGTTCGACGCGGCGGACGACGACCGGGCGCGCAAGCGGGTGATCGTCGACCAGATCGCCTCCCTCACCGACGGCGCCGCGCTGTCGCTGCACGCGAGACTGACGGGACGCGGGTGACGGGAACGTGACCCTCCGTGGCCTGATCGGGTCACACCCTCTTCCCGCATCACGCTCCGTGCGGGAGGCTCCCCTGTGGCGGCACCCTCAAGAGGAGGCAACAAGTGGTCGACGCGGATCAGACATTCGTCATCGTCGGAGGCGGTCTCGCCGGTGCGAAGGCGGCCGAGACGCTCCGGGCGGAGGGTTTCAGCGGACGGGTGATACTGATCTGCGACGAACGCGACCACCCGTACGAGCGTCCGCCGCTGTCCAAGGGCCTCCTGCTCGGCAAGGAGGAGCGCGACAGCGTCTTCGTGCACGAGCCCGCCTGGTACGCGCGGCACGACGTCGAGCTGCACCTCGGCCAGACCGTGGACCGCGTCGACCGCACGGCGAAGACGGTCCGCTTCGGTGACGACGGCACCCTCGTCCGCTACGACAAGCTGCTGCTGGTCACCGGCGCCGAACCCCGCCGCCTGGACGTCCCCGGCACCGACCTGGCGGGCGTCCACCACCTGCGCCGCCTCGCGCACGCCGAACGGCTCAAGGGGGTGCTCCAGCACCTCGGCCGGAACAACGGGCACCTGGTGATCGCGGGCGCCGGCTGGATCGGGCTGGAGGCCGCGGCGGCGGCCCGGGAGTACGGCGCCGAGGTGACGGTGATCGAACCGGAGCCGACCCCGCTGCACGGCGTCCTCGGACCGGAGCTGGGCAACGTCTTCGCCGAGCTGCACCGCGAGCACGGCGTCCGCTTCCACTTCGGGGCCCGGCTCACCGAGATCGTCGGCCAGGACGGCGTGGTCCTCGCGGCCCGCACCGACGACGGCGAGGAGCACCCGGCGCACGACGTCCTCGCGGCGATCGGCGCGGCACCCCGGGTGGCGCTCGCCGAGGCGGCCGGACTGGAGATCGCCGACCGGGCGCACGGCGGCGGCATCGTGGTGGACGAGCGGCTGCGCACCTCCGACCCCGACATCTACGCGGCCGGCGACGTGGCGTCCTTCCCGCTCGGGCTGTTCGGTACCCGGCTGCGGGTGGAGCACTGGGCGAACGCCCTGAACGGCGGCCCGGCCGCGGCACGGGCGATGCTCGGCCAGGACGTCGCCTACGACCGCGTGCCGTACTTCTTCACCGACCAGTACGACCTGGGGATGGAGTACAGCGGATGGGCGCCGCCCGGGTCGTACGACGAGGTGGTGATCCGCGGCGACGCGGGCAAGCGGGAGTTCATCGCGTTCTGGGTGCGCGAAGGACGCGTGCTGGCCGGGATGAACGTCAACGTGTGGGATGTCACAGAGCCGATCCAGAACCTGATCCGTTCCCGGGCCCAGGTGAACAGCGAGGCCCTGTCGGACCCGCACGTGCCGCTCGCCGGGCTGCTCCCCTGACCCGCCGGCGCACCGGGAACCCCGTCGCGCCCCCGTAGAATTCACCCGTGGCAGGACGGATCAACGACGAGGACGTGAAGGCGGTACGGGACGCGGTCCCGATCGACGCCGTGGTCTCCGAGTACCTCCAGCTGCGGAACGCGGGCGGCGGCAACCTCAAGGGCCTGTGCCCGTTCCACGACGAGAAGTCGCCGTCCTTCCAGGTCAGCCCCAGCAAGGGACTCTTCCACTGCTTCGGCTGCCAGGAGGGCGGCGACACCATCACCTTCGTGATGAAGGTGGACCACCTCTCCTTCTCGGAGGCGGTCGAGCGGCTGGCCGCGCAGGCCGGCATCACGCTGCGGTACGAGGAGGGCGGGTACAACCCGGCCCACCAGCGTGGCGAGCGCATCCGCCTGGTCGAGGCGCACAAGATCGCCGCGCAGTGGTACGCGGAGCAGCTCGCCACCGGCGCCGAGGCCGAGGCCGGCCGGGTCTTCCTCGCCGAGCGCGGTTTCGACCAGGCCGCCGCCGTGCACTTCGGGGTCGGCTACAGCCCGCAGGGCTGGGACCACCTCACCCGCTATCTGCGCGGCAAGGGCTTCACCGACAAGGAACTGATCCTCTCCGGACTGGCCCAGGAGGGCCGCCGGGGGCCCATCGACCGCTTCCGGGGCCGCCTCATGTGGCCGATCCGGGACATCGGCGGCGAGGTCGTCGGCTTCGGCGCCCGCAAGCTGTACGAGGCGGACAACGGACCGAAGTACCTGAACACGCCCGAGACGCCGCTCTACAAGAAGAGCCAGGTGCTGTACGGCATCGACCTGGCGAAGAAGGACATCGCCAAGACCAGCCGCGCGGTGGTGGTCGAGGGCTACACCGACGTCATGGCCTGCCACCTCGCCGGGGTGACGACGGCCATCGCCACCTGCGGCACGGCCTTCGGCGGGGAGCACATCAAGATCCTGCGGCGGCTGCTGATGGACAACGGCAGCGCGCGGGTCATCTTCACCTTCGACGGCGACGCGGCCGGGCAGAAGGCGGCGCTGCGGGCCTTCGAGGACGACCAGAAGTTCGCCGCCGAGACGTACATCGCGATCGCGCCCGACGGCATGGACCCCTGCGACCTGCGCCTCGCCAAGGGCGACGAGGCGGTGGCCGACCTGGCCGAACCGCGCACCCCGCTCTTCGAGTTCGCGCTCCGGCAGATCGTGGGCCGGTACGACCTGGACACCCCGGCCGGCCGGGCCGCCGCGCTGGACGAGGCCGCGCCGATCGTCGCGAAGATCAAGAACAGCGGGGCGCAGCACGAGGTCGCCGTGGAGCTGGCGGGCATGCTGGGCATCCTCGACACCCAGTTCGTGGTCCGCCGGGTCGCCCAGCTCGCCCGCTGGGCCCGCGAGGGCGGCAAGGGACCGCAGCGGCCCCGGCAGCCGCAGGCGCAGGCGCAGTGGGAGTCCACCCCCCGTCCCGCCTACAGCGGCCCGTCCCTCACCCTGCGCAACCCGGTGTACGCCACCGAACGCGAACTGCTCAAACTCGCCCTGCAACGCCCGGAGCTGGTGTCGCCCGCGTTCGACGCGTACGGCGTCGACGAGTTCACCGCCGCCCCCTACGCGGCGGTGCGCCAGGCCATCGCGGAGGCGGGAGGCGCCGAGTACGGCGTCCAGGACCCGCAGGAGTACCTGGTCCGCGTCCGGGAGGCCGCCCCCGACGACACGGTCCGGGCGATGGTGACCGAGCTGGCGGTGGAGGCGATCATGCGCCGCACGGTCGACGAGACCTACGCGGGCGAACAGCTGGTCACCGTCCGGCGCCGCGCCGTGGCCCGCCGGCTCACCGACCTCCAGAGCACCCTGACCCGGCTCGGCCACGCGGACCCCGCCCAGTCGGCCGCCGTCCAGAACGAGATGATGATCCTCACCCGGTACGACCGGGCGCTGCAGGACGAGGGCCCGTCGGCCCTCTAGCCACCCGGATCACCACCCCGTCACCGGCCGGATGCAAAAAGTCACCGCACGCCCCTCGTGGCGGTGTTGTGTCGTACCCCACACTGGGGGCGGTGCCCGAGCCTCGGAGCGCACGCTGCCGCTCGGCTTCGCAGCGATCATCCTGGAGGTCGCCCCCCGTGCAGACCCGGACCCTCGCCCAGACCGACAGCAGTACCCGCGCCACCCGCACCGACGCGGACGATCCGGACGCGGAGGCCGGCGTCCTCGTGGCCGTGCCCCCGCAGGGCCGGGCCGGCCTGGACCCGGAACCGGCCGCCGGGGAGGCGGAGGGGCCCGAGGAGCCGGACGAGTCGGCCGGGCCCGGGGAGGCCGAGGTCCCGGTCGTCGCGCGGGCGGAGTCCGGCGGGCCCTCGGCCGACCTGTTCCGGCAGTACCTGCGCGAGATCGGCCGTATCCCGCTGCTCACCGCCGCCGAGGAGGTGGAACTCGCCCGCCGGGTCGAGGCCGGCCTCTTCGCGGAGGAGAAGCTGGGCAGCACCCCCGACCTGGACAGCGAGCTGGCGCTCGACCTGGACCGGCTCGTCGTCCTGGGCCGGATGGCCAAGCGGCGGCTCATCGAGGCCAACCTGCGGCTGGTCGTCTCCGTCGCCAAGCGGTACGTCGGCCGGGGGCTGACCATGCTGGACCTCGTCCAGGAGGGCAACCTCGGGCTCATCCGGGCCGTGGAGAAGTTCGACTACGCCCGCGGCTACAAGTTCTCCACCTACGCCACCTGGTGGATCCGCCAGGCCATGTCCCGGGCACTGGCCGACCAGGCCCGCACCATACGCGTCCCCGTGCACGTCGTGGAGCTGATCAACCGGGTCGTCCGGGTGCAGCGGCGGATGCTCCAGGAACGCGGCCAGGAGCCCACCGCCGAAGAAGTCGGCGCCCATCTCGACCTGTCGCCCGAGCGGGTCCGCGAGGTGCTGCGCCTCGCCCAGGAACCGGTGTCGCTGCACGCCCCGGTCGGCGAGGAGGACGACGTCGCCCTCGGCGACCTCATCGAGGACGGCGACGCGGCCAGCCCGGTGGAGTCGGCGGCCTTCCTGCTGCTGCGCGAGCACCTGGACGCGGTGCTGTCCACGCTGGGCGAGCGCGAGCGGAAGGTCGTACAGCTGCGCTACGGCCTGGTCGACGGGCGCCCGCGCACGCTGGAGGAGATCGGCCGGCTGTTCGGCGTGACCCGGGAGCGGATCCGGCAGATCGAGTCCAAGACCCTGAGCAAGCTCCGCGACCACGCCTTCGCCGACCAGCTCAGGGGCTATCTGGACTGAGGGGCCGCCGCACCGCGGCGGCCCCCCTTCCGGCCGGCCTCGGCTAGTTGTTCTGTCCGGGGAGGTTGTGGACAGGTGAGCCAGGTCTCGGCTGAGAGGTCTTGAACGGGTGAGGGCCTTCCGGGTTCGGTGTGGATTGCGAC
>NZ_JBVHXT010000086.1:0-15223 GCF_055569255.1 Streptomyces sp. NPDC029296 | reverse complement strand
CCCCCCCCCCCCCCCCCCCCCCCCCCCCCCCCCCCCCCCCCCCCCCCCCCCCCCCCCCCCCCCCCCCCCCCCCCCCCCCCCCCCCCCCCCCCCACGCCGGGTCGGGTATCGGCAGCGGGCGCTTCTCCAGGGCCGCCGCCATCACCTCGGGGAACAGGTCGGGGGTGCAGGCGAAGGCCGGGGCGCCGAGCGCGGCGAGCGCCGCCGCGTGCTCCCGGTCGTAGGCGGGCGCCCCCTCGTCCGACAGCGCGAGCAGCGCCACGAACCGCACCCCGGACGCCTGCATCGCGGCGACCCGCTTGAGCATCTCGTCACGGATCCCGCCTTCGTAGAGGTCGCTGATCAGCACGACGACGGTCTCGGCCGGCCGGGTGATCCGCTCCTGGCAGTAGGCGAGCGCACGGTTGATGTCCGTGCCGCCGCCGAGCTGGGTGCCGAAGAGCACGTCGACGGGGTCGTCCAGCTGGTCGGTGAGGTCGACGACCGCCGTGTCGAAGACGACGAGCCGGGTGCTGATCGACCGCATGGAGGCGAGGACCGCCCCGAACACCGACGCGTACACGACGGACGCCGCCATCGACCCGGACTGGTCGACGCAGAGGACGACCTCCTTGCGCACCGACCGCGCGGCCCGCCCGTAGCCGATCAGCCGTTCCGGTACGACCGTGCGGTGCTCGGGCAGGTAGTGCTTGAGGTTCGCCGCGATCGTGCGGTTCCAGTCGATGTCGTGGTGGCGCGGGCGCCGGACGCGTGCGCTGCGGTCCAGGGCGCCGGTGAGGGTGGCCCGGGTGCGGGTGGCGAGCCGCTTCTCCAGCTCCTCGACCACCTTGCGCACGACGGCGCGGGCGGTCTCCCGGGTGGTCTCCGGCATCGCCTTGTGCAGCGAGAGCAGCGTGCCGACCAGGTGCACGTCGGGCTCCACCGCCTGGAGCATCTCCGGTTCCAGCAGCAGGGAGGCGAGGCCGAGCCGGTCGATGGCGTCGCGCTGCATGACCTGGACGACGGAGGACGGGAAGTAGACGCGGATGTCCCCGAGCCAGCGGGCCACGGACGGTGCCGAGGCACCGAGCCCGGCCGAGCGGTCCCGTCCCGGCTGCGGCCGGTCCCCCTTGCCGTAGAGCGCGGCCAGCGCGCCGTCCATCGCCGCGTCCCGGCCGGACAGCGTGCATCCGGTGCCGTCCGCCTGGTCCCCGCCGAGCACCAGCCGCCAGCGCCGCAGCCGCTCCCGCGCCGGGTCGGCCGCCTGTTCCGGTGCCTGCGCCACTACCGGTACCGGTACCTGTGCCGGTCCCGGTCCCTGGCCCTGTGCCGGTCCGGCCGTCGTGTCCGTCATGTGCCCACCCCCGCGAGGCTCTCGCGTGCCTTCGTGTCCGTCCTGTCCGTGCCCTCGTCCGCCTCCGGGCCGAGCAGCAGCCGCAGCACCGGCAGCACGGCGTCGGCGCGTCCGGTGTCCGGTTCGGCGGCGAAACCGGGGACCGCGGCTGCCCGCGCCGTACCGTCCGCACGGCCGCCGGGGCCGCGCCGGACCAGTTCGCCGAGGGTTCTGCGCACCCCCGGGTCGTACGCCGCGAAGGTGCGCCGCAGCAGTGGCAGCACGTCGGTGAAGGCGTTCGCCGGCACCCCGCTCAGCCAGGTGTCGAGCAGGCCGAGCAGCCGCTCGTCGTGGACCAGCAGCAGCCCGCCCCCGCCGCCGGCGAACCCCTCGATCCAGGCGGCGGCATCGGCGGGCGGCGTGCCCGGTGACAGCGCGAACCCCATCAGCCGGGCCGCCTCCTCGGGCCGTGACGCGCCGTCGTCCAGCAGCAGCCGCGCCGCCCGCCCCCGGATGACACCGGGCACGGTGTCCCGCGACGAGAGCGCCCGCAGCACCGTCCGCCAGCGGTCCCGCAGGCCACTGCCGGCGCCGTGGCCGCCGGTGGGGCGCGTGGCGTCCCCGCGGGAGGCCCGGCCGTCGCCGCCCGCCTCCGCGCCGGGGGGCTCCGTGGCCGCCCCGGTCAGGCTCTCCGTCAGCAGGCCCACCGCGGTGTGGACGGCGTCCACATGGGCGCGCATCTCGTCCGCCGCGTCGGCGTCGAGGGCGGTGCAGGCCGGCGGCAGGCCGACGAAGACGCGCTCGGCGAGGCCCGCGGCGACCCCGGCCAGCGCCCCGGTGTCGGTGCCGCGCACGTCGCCGTAGCGCAAGGAGCGGACCAGGGCGGGCAGGGCCCGGGCGAGGTGGCCGACGTCCGTGTCGAGGGCGGCCCGGTCGGCGAGCACCCGCATGACCACGGGCAGCGCCTCCGGCAGTCCGGCCAGCAGGCACTGTTCGGCGAGCGCGGTGACGTCGGCCAGGGCGTGCGCCGCCGCCGCGTCCGCCTCGGCCCTGGCCCGGGCCGCCGCCCGTACGGTCGTCCCCCACACGCCCGCCTCGGCGACCCGCACCGACAGCTCGGGTTCCCAGCGCAGCCGCCAGGTCTCCCGGAAGGTGCCCGTACCGCCCCGGGACCGGACCGGCTCCCCCCAGTCGACGCCGAGCAGCCTCAGCCGGTGCAGCAGCCTGCTGCGCCCGGCGTCGGTGTCGCCGCGCAGGTCCAGCTCCAGGTCGCGCTCCAGTGCCTCGGGTCTGAGCCGCAGCGAGCGCTGCCGCCGGGCCAGGTCGCGCTGCAACGGCACGGCGGGCGCCGACTCCGGTACCTCGCCCAGCGCGTCCCCGACCACCAGCCGGTCGTGCACCAGCGCCAGCGGCACGTCCGAGCCCTCGCACAGCACCGCGCGCACCGCGTCGGTGGTCTCACCGAGGCCGGGCAGCGGGCGGCCCCGCAGCGCCGCCAGCGTCTCCGCGAGCCTGACGGCCTCGATGACGTGCGCGGAGGACACAATCCGGTCCTCCTCGCGCAGCAGCCCGGCCACCTTGGTCAGCCATCGCTCCACCGGCCGGTCGGGGGCCTGGAAGAGGTGTTCGTACCAGCCGGGCGACTCGATGCCGGCGCCGTACCCGCCGGTCCGGGCCAGCCTGCGGTGCGTCCACGGCACCCAGGTGACGTCGGTCCTGATCTTCGGCAGGCCCCGGAGCAGGGCGCGGTCGGCGGCGACGGTGGTCTTCTCGCGGAGCGCGGGCACGTGCCAGGCCCCGCACACCACGGCCACGGCGTGCCCGGACTCCTTGCGCGCCGCCCGCAGCCGCAGCCGCATATGGGCTTCGCGGACGAGGTCCCGGCGCCCGCCGGCGCCGTACCGCTCGCGCAGCGCGGTCATGGCCTCCTCCACCGCCGCGAACGGCGCGAAGGGGTCGCCGGCGCCCGGCCCCCGGTGCTCGACGACGTCCTCCCACCAGCGCTCCGGATCGTCGTACCCGGCCGCCTGGGCGAGCACGGCGAGCGGATCGACCCGGAACTCCTCGACGTCACCGGCACCACCGGAACCACCCTCCCGGTCCCCCGGCCCGAGCGCACGGCCGCCCGCGCCGCCCCCACACCCGTCCGGACCGCTCACGCCCGCGCCCGGACCGCCCACGCCCCCGCCCGTCCCGCCGTCGCGGCCCTCGGAACGTCGCCCACGGCCGTCGGAACCGCCCTCGCCGCCGTCCGGGCCGCGCCCCCGGTCATCGCGGCCGTCCTCGTCGCCGGCCGCGTCGTGCTCCGTTTCCTCCCGCCACGCCAGGGTGTGCGTGGCCGGCAGGTCGATGAAGCGGGCCGGGACGTCGTGTGCCAGGGCCCAGCGGATGGCCACCCACTCGGGGCTGAACTCGGCGAACGGCCAGAAGGCCGAGCGGCCGGGCTCGTCGACGGCGTGCGCGAGGAGGGCGACCGGGGGCCGCAGAGCGGGGTCGGCCGCCAGCGGGATCAGCGCGTCGGCCTCGGGCGGGCCCTCGACGAGGACGACGGCGGGCCGGGCGGCGTCCAGCGCGGCCCGCACCGCGCGCGCGGAACCGGGCCCGTGGTGCCGTACGCCCAGCAGCAGCGGCCCGGCGTCGTAGGCCGTGCCCTCCCCGGTGCCGGTCATGCGCCGGCCTCCCGACAGGCGCGGTAGAAGTCGGTCCAGCCCTCGCGCTCGCGCACGACCGTCTCCAGGTACTCCTGCCAGACGACCCGGTCGGCCGCCGGGTCGCGGACGACGGCGCCGAGGATGCCGGCCGCGACATCGCCGGGGCGCAGCACGCCGTCGCCGAAGTGGGTGGCGAGCGCGAGGCCGCTGGTGACGACGGAGATGGCCTCCGCGGTGGACAGCGTGCCGCTGGGGGACTTGAGTTTCATCCGGCCGTCGGCGGTGATGCCGTCGCGCAGCTCGCGGAAGACGGTGACGACCCGGCGGATCTCCTCGATGCCGTCGGGCGCGGCCGGCAGGTCCAGGGAGCGGCCGAGCTGTTCGACCCGGCGGGTGACGATGTCGACCTCGGCGTCGGCGCTCTCGGGCAGCGGCAGCACCACGGTGTTGAAGCGGCGGCGCAGGGCGCTGGAGAGGTCGTTGACCCCGCGGTCGCGGTCGTTGGCGGTGGCGATGAGGTTGAACCCGCGGACCGCCTGGACCTCCTCGCCCAGTTCGGGGACGGGCAGGGTCTTCTCGGACAGGATCGTGATCAGCGTGTCCTGCACGTCGGCCGGGATCCGGGTCAGCTCCTCCACCCGGGCCGTCATGCCCTCGGCCATGGCCCGCATGACGGGGCTGGGCACCAGGGCGTCGCGGCTCGGGCCGTGGGCGAGGAGCCGCGCGTAGTTCCAGCCGTAGCGGATCGCCTCCTCCGGGGTGCCGGCCGTGCCCTGCACCAGCAGCGTGGAGTCACCGCTGACGGCGGCGGCCAGATGCTCCGACACCCAGGTCTTCGCGGTGCCGGGGACCCCGAGCAGGAGCAGGGCGCGGTCGGTGGCGAGCGTGGTGACGGCGACCTCGACGATGCGGCGCGGGCCCACGTACTTGGGGGTGATCACCGTGCCGTCCGGCAGGGTGCCGCCGAGCAGATAGGTCGCCACCGCCCAGGGCGACAGCTTCCAGCGGGCCGGGCGCGGGCGGTCGTCCTGTGCGGCGAGCGCGGCGAGTTCGGCCGCGAAGGCGTGCTCGGCGTGCGGACGCAGCGCCTGCGCGGTCTCGTCGCGGTGGGGTGTGGCGGTCGTCGGTTCCGCGGACACAGTCATGGCTGAGGCCCCCTCCAGCTCGGCCGGTTCGGTTCTGGCATCCACCGTGCACCACGCCACTGACAATCGCTGTGACCTGCGCGAACGCGCTCGCCGGGGCGATTGTCAGTGCCGGGGCCTACCGTCGGTGGCATGACTGAGCAGGGGGTGCGCCGGACCACGGATCAGGTGCTGGCACTGGCGCCTGACGCCGCGTCACGCAAGGCGGGAAGCAAGCTCGGGGTGGCCGGGCCGTGGTCCGGGACCGGGAGCGGAGAGGGGGCGGTGTGGGGGCTGTGCAAGGGCAGTGGCAGCAGGCCGTACCAGACGGTGGTGGACCTGACCGGTCCGGCGTACAGGTGCGGTTGCCCGAGCCGTAAGTTCCCGTGCAAGCACGTGCTCGGCCTGCTCCTGCTGTGGGCGGGTGACGGGGACGTGGTGCCGGACGGCGCGCGGCCGCCGGACTGGGCCGGGCAGTGGCTCGCGGAGCGGCGCGGCCGGGAGGAGGCCGCAAGGACACGGGACGAGACGGGGCCGGCCGGCGGCCCCGCCGATCCGGAGGCGGCCCGGCGGCGTGCCGAGCGCCGGGCCGAGCGGATCACGGCGGGCGCGACCGAGCTGGAGCAGCGCCTGGCGGACCTGCTGCGCGGCGGCCTGGCCGCGGTCGAACAGGCGGGGTACGGCTGGTGGGACGAGACGGCGGCCCGCATGGTCGACGCGCAGGCGCCGGGGCTGGCCGCGCGCGTGCGGGAACTGGGGGCGGTCCCGGCGTCCGGCGCGGGCTGGCCGGCGCGGCTGCTGGAGGAGTGCGCGCTGCTGCACCTGCTCGACCGGGGCTGGCTGCGCCGGGACCGGCTGCCGGACGCCCTCGCGGCCACGGTCCGCTCCCGGGTCGGTCTGCCCGCCACGCCGGACGGCCCACCGCTGCGCGACCGCTGGCTGGTCCTCGCTCAGTACGACGTGGTGGACCCGAAACTGACGACGCGCCGGATATGGCTGCACGGCGCGGAGTCCGGCCGGACCCGGCAGCTGTTGTCGTACGGCGCGGCGGGCCGGTCCCCGGAGCTGTCCCTGCCGGTCGGCCTGGCCGTGGAGGCGGAGCTGACGGCGTATCCGGGCGGGGGCCGGGCCCGGGCCGCCCTGGGCGAGCGGTTCGCCGCGCCGGCCCCGGCCGCGTTCCGCCCGCCGGGGACGACCACCGCCGAGGCGGTGGCCCGGTACGGCGAGGCGCTGCGCGACGACCCCTGGCTGGAGTCGGTCCCGGTGACCCTGGGCCGGGTGGTGCCGGTCCCGGACGGCGACCGGTGGCAACTGGCCGACGCCGACACGGACACGGCCCTGCCGCTGACCGGGTCCGCCCGCTCCCGGCCCGGCCTGTGGCGGCTGGTCGCGCTGTCCGGCGGCGCCCCCGTCACCGTCTTCGGGGAAGCGGGCCACCGCGGGTTCACCCCGCTCACGGCGTGGCCGGAGGGCGCGGGCGAGGCGGTGCCGCTGTGCTGACCGGCCGTACGGACATCCACGGGCAGGCGGGCGAAGGGGAGGGAACGCGATGAACGGGACACCGGGCGGCGGGGACACGGCGCTACCGGACGGCACCTGGGAGGAACTGGTCACCATCGCGCTCCTCGGCACCGACCGGCGCGCCCCGGCGCACGTCCCGCCCGGCCGCACGGCACCGGCCGCGCTGCTCGACGCGGCGGCCGTGGCGACCGTACGGCGGCGGGCCGGGCTGCGTCCCGGGCCGGCGGCCCGCCGTCCCGAGCGGGCGCCCGCCGATCCGCGCCCGCCGCTGCCCGCGCCCGCGGCACGCCGGCTCACCACCCTGCTGGCCGATCGCTCCGGCGGCGCGGGCAGCGGGCGGCGGGGCAGCTCGCCGGACCTGATGGAACTGCTTCCGCAGTGGCTCGCGGCGGCCAACGCGCACGGGTACGCGGCGCCCCCGCAGGCCCTGCCCGCCCTGCTGGACGCGGCCCGCGGCCGCACCGACCTGCGTCCGGCGGCGCTGGCGTTCGCCGGGCCGCGCGCCCTGTGGCTGGCCCGGCTGAACCCGGACTGGCGGTTCGCCCTGCGCGCCGCCCCCGGCGGCGGCGCGGCGCTGCCCGACCCCGAGGACGCGGAGGCGGTGCGCCGGCTGTGGCAGGAGGGGCTGTTCGCGGAGCGGGCGGCGCTGCTCGGCGCGCTGCGCGCCCGTACGCCCGCGCGGGGACGGGAGCTGCTGGCGTCGACGTGGGCGTCGGAGCGCGCGGAGGACCGCCTGATGTTCCTGGACTCGCTGCGCACGGGTCTGTCGGACGCGGACGAGCCGTTCCTGGAACAGGCGTTGGGCGACCGCAGCCGCAATGTGCGGGCCACCGCGGCGGATCTGCTGTCGGCGCTGCCGGGCTCGGCGCTCGCCGCGCGGATGGCCGTACGGGCGAGGGCGTGCGTGGCCCTGGACCGGACCGGGGACGCGCCGGCGATCGTGGTGGAGGCGCCGCTCGCATGCGACGCGGACATGGAGCGGGACGGCGTGGTGGCCACGCCTCCGGCGGGCCGCGGGGAACGGTCGTGGTGGCTCGGCCAGTTGGTGGAGTCCGCCCCGCTGGGCACCTGGCCGGCGCGGCTGGGCGGCCGGACGCCCGAGGAGATCGTGGCGCTGCCGGTGACGGACGGCTGGCAGGGCGAACTCCACGCGGCCTGGTGCCGGGCGGCGGTCCGGCAGCGGGACGCCGCGTGGTCACGGGCGCTGCTCGGCTCGCCGTCGGCGCCGGAGGCGGGCGGCCCGGGGGCGGTGTCCCTGGCGGAGCGGGCGAAGCTGCTGGCCGCGCTGGAACCGGACCGACGGGCCGCGTGGGTGGCCGGGTTCATCGCCACGCACGGCCTGTCGGAGGCGTTCCAGCTGCTCGGGGTGTGCGCGGTGCCGTGGGCGCCGCCACTGGGCCGGGCGGTGGTGGACGCCCTCGACATCGCCCGGGACGCCGGCAGTTACCCGTGGAGCTTCAGCGGGGTGATGGGGCTGGCGGAGCGCTGCCTGGACCCGGCGGAGGCCACGCGTCTGGAGACGCTGCTCGCGCTGCCCGAGGAGCCGGAGGACGCCGCGCCGGGCGCCGGCGGGTACTGGGCGGAGGCGTTCATGCGGCTGGTCACCACGCTGCGGCTGCGGGCGGAGATGACCCGGGAACTCCGGCCGCCCGCCGGCCCGCGGGAGGGGGGCGCTCAGCCGCCGGACGCGGCCGGCTGACGGACGTTCTCCCGCACCCATTCCACGATCGCCGTGGTCGTCGCGCCGGGGGTGAAGATCTCCGCGACGCCCTTCTCCTTCAGCGGCGCGATGTCCTCCTCCGGGATGATGCCGCCGCCGAAGACGAGGATGTCCTCGGCCTCCCGCTCCTTGAGCAGGTCGATGACCGCGGCGAACAGCGTGTTGTGGGCGCCGGAGAGGATGGACAGGCCGATCGCGTCGGCGTCCTCCTGGATGGCGGTTCCGACGATCTGCTCCGGCGTCTGGTGGAGCCCGGTGTAGATGACCTCCATACCGGCGTCGCGCAGCGCCCGCGCGATGACCTTGGCCCCGCGATCGTGGCCGTCGAGCCCCGGCTTGGCGACCACCACGCGGATCGGACCGGCTGCCACACCCATCACTGCCTCCATCAAGCGACCACGGAAGCGATCGCTTCCGTTCCACCGACAAGTACCGCACTTTCGGCGCGTTCCGCCAGCGTCGAAGTGAACGAACGTTATCCCCAGCATTCCGCACCCGGCGGTTTTACGGTGCGCGGCGAGGGGGAAATCACATGGTGGGACATGAGGCACACGAGGGTCGAGGACGACCTTCGCGTGCCGACAGGAGGTCGGCCGATGAAGGTCACCGGAGCACTGCCGCTCTTTCTCCCGCTCTGCCGCCGTCTGTGGCCGGGCAGACTGGCCGGACTGTCCGTGACGCTGCTGCGGGCGACGGCCCTGGACGCCGCCGTCCTGGCGGGCCATCTGCTGCTCTATCCGACCGGCCTGATCCACGAACGCCACCCCGCCGCCCTGCCCGCCCCGGACGACGGCACCGCCCGGCTGCCGGTCCGCCCCGCCCCGCCGGTCGTGCTGCTGCACGGCTTCATCGACAACCGCTCGGTGTTCGTCCTGCTGCGCCGCGCCCTCGCCCAGCACGGCCGCCAGCGCGTCGAGTCCCTCAACTACTCTCCGCTCACCTGCGACATACGGGTCGCCGCGGAACTGCTCGGCCGGCACATCGAGGAGATCTGCGAGCGCACCGGCAGCGCCCGGGTCGACATCGTGGGACACAGCCTCGGCGGGCTGATCGCGCGCTATTACGCGCAGTGTCTCGGCGGTGACCGCCGGGTGCGCACACTGGTCACGCTGGGCACCCCGCACTCCGGGACCCGGGTCGCGCCGCTGGCGGACGCGCATCCGATCGTGCGGCAGATGCGGCCGGGCTCCGCGGTGATCGAGGAGCTGACCCGGCCCGCGCCCGGCTGCCGGACCCGGTTCGTGAGCTTCTGGAGCGACCTGGACTCGCTGATGGTCCCGCTGGAGACGGCCTGCCTGACCCACCCGGATCTCGACGCGCTCAACGTCCGGGTGACCGGCATCGGCCATCTCGCGCTGCCCGTGCATCCGGCCGTGGCGACCGCCATACGCGAGGCCCTCGACGCCCCGCACCCCGGGGACCGGCGCCCCGGCGGCCTCACCGTGGCCTGACGGCGTCCTGATACCGGCCGGGCGGCGCGCGGGCCGGCAGCGGAAAGCGGCACACGGGCGCCCGACAGGCCGTGCACAGCGGGCACAAAACGCCGCACGACCTCGAACATTCCTCGAACGCAAAGCCAAAGTCGCGTTGGGAGCCCCCGAAACACGGCCGAATGCCCGTTTACGGCCCACGCGAAACCGTCCGAAGATTGTCGCGCCCAGGTACTGCCGGGTACAGTCGCCGCACTGCTCTGGCAGCCCCTGTTGTCGAGGCGAAAGAGAAGTTGGTGAACGACCGTCACCCGTCGGGGACGATGACCACCCCGGCCCCGGCTTCCGACGCCTCCACCGGGCACTACGCGCCGTACGGAGCACAGGAAGCCTCCTACGACGACCTCACCACGTACGGCGGATATGACGCCACCGGTTTTACCGATGGTTCCGCGAGCACCACGGGCTTCCACGCCGACCCGCTCTTCGGCAGCCTCCCGGGCAGCGAGCCGACCACCGGCGCGTACGGCACCGCCCAGTGGCAGACCGGCACCGGCCGGCTCCCGGCCTACGACCCGTACGCGGCCCAGCACGTGGCCGCCTACGACTCCGGGGTCTACGACACCACCGCCTGGACCGTCCCCGCCCAGGCCACCGGAAACGATGTCAGCGGGCAGTGGGACACGGGCGCCTGGCAGCAGCCCGACCCCTCGGGCACCGCCGACTCCACCCAGCAGTGGGAGTGGGGCACCCAGACCTTCGACACGGGCGCGTACGACGCCACGCAGTGGAACTCCGCCGGGCAGGGCGCGCCGGCCGAGCCCGAGCGGGACGGCGAACCGTTCGACCAGCAGGCCACCGCGACCTTCGAGGCGGTCGGCACCCACGCCGCCGGCGACCCGGCCCCGGCCTTCCCGCACGAGCCGTACGCGGACACCGGGTTCACCGAGGCGGCCTCCGCCCCGGACGAGGCGGACGCCACCGGCGAACTGCCCGCCGTGAGCGTACTGCTGGACGGTCAGGAGGAGGTCACCCCGGTCCCGGCGGCCCGCGCGGGCTCGCGCGGCGCGGCCCGCTCCCGGCGCCGTACGCCCGCCAAGCGCTCGGCGCTGCTCACCGTCGCCGTGCCCTCGGCCTGTGTGATGGGGGTCGCGGGGATCGCCGCCGCCTCGGTCGGCGCGCTCTCCGACGACTCCAAGGAGACCGCCACCACCGCCTCGGACGCGCAGCCGGTCAAGCCGGCGGTCGCCAACAGCAGGCTGGACTCCCAGCTCCAGACCCTCTCCGCCGGCGCCGACGACTTCGCCGACCGGGCGAGCCGCACCCAGGAGCGGATCGACCTCAAGGCGCAGCAGGAGATGGAGAAGAAGAAGGCGGCGGCGGCGGCCGCGCTCAAGGAGCGGCTGCGCCCCAAGTTCGCGCTGCCGGTCGCGCAGCACGGGCTCAGCGCCTACTACGGCCAGGCCGGCATCAACTGGATGTCGGTGCACTCCGGCATCGACTTCCCGGTCTCCTACGGCACCACGGTGTTGGCCGCCACCGACGGCACCGTCACCACCAAGTGGAACAGCGCCTACGGCAACATGATGATCGTGACGGCCAAGGACGGCACGGAGACCTGGTACTGCCACCTGTCCAGCTACCGCGTCGCCTCCGGTACGACCGTCAAGGCCGGCGAGCCCATCGCCTACTCCGGCAACTCGGGCAACTCCACCGGCCCGCACCTGCACTTCGAGGTCCGGCCGGCGGGCGGGTCGGCGATAGACCCCCTGCCGTGGCTGCGCAGCCACGGCCTGGACCCCACCTGACCCGCGGGGCCCCGCTCGCCGGCGGGGCCCTTCTTCCGCGCGGCTACAGCTTCTCCACCGGCGCGTACCGCAGCAGCAGCCGCTTCGGCTTGGTGTCGCCGAAGTCGATCGTCGCCTCCGCGTTCGCGCCCGTGCCCTTCACCGCGACGACCGTGCCGAGCCCGAACTGGTCGTGGGTGACCCGGTCTCCGGCGGCCAGCGCGACCACCGGCTTCTCCGCCGTGCGCCGGGTGGCGAACCCGGACGCGCCCGACGCCGAGGAACGCGACCGGGTCGAGGACAGCGAGGCCGCGATCCCGGACGCCGGCGCCGCGGCCGTGGCCCCGGTCCGCTTCCACTCCACATGGGCGGGCGGGATCTCCTCCAGGAAGCGGGAGGGCGGGTTGTACGAGGGCTGGCCCCAGGCGCTGCGCATCGCCGACCGGGTGAGGTACAGCCGCTCCCGCGCACGCGTGATGCCCACGTACGCGAGGCGCCGCTCCTCCTCCAGCTCCTTGGTCTGGCCGAGGGCCCGCATGTGCGGGAAGACGCCGTCCTCCATGCCGGTGAGGAACACCACCGGGAACTCCAGGCCCTTGGCGGTGTGCAGGGTCATCAGCGTGATGACGCCGCCGCCGTCCTCCTCGTCGGGGATCTGGTCGGAATCGGCGACCAGGGCGACCTGCTCCAGGAAGTCGGCGAGGGTCCCCTGCTCGCCCTCCCCGCGCTCCTGCTCGAACTCCAGGGCCACGGCCGCGAGTTCCTGGAGGTTCTCGATCCGGGTCTCGTCCTGCGGGTCGGTGGAGGACTGCAGCTCGGCCAGATAGCCGGTGCGCTCCAGGACCGCTTCGAGCACGGTGGCCGGTCCGGCACCGGACTCGACGATCGTGCGCAGCTCCTCCATCAGCGTGTTGAACCGCTTGACCGCGTTGGTCGAACGCGCGGCCATGCCGTACGCCTCGTCCACCCGCTTCAGGGCCTGCGGGAAGCTGATCTTCTCGCGCTGGGCGAGGGCGTCGATCATCGCCTCCGCGCGCTCGCCGATGCCCCGCTTGGGCACGTTGAGGATGCGGCGCAGCGGCACCGAGTCCTCGGGGTTGGCGAGGACACGCAGGTAGGAGAGGACGTCCCGGACCTCCTTGCGTTCGTAGAAGCGGACGCCGCCGACGACCTTGTAGGGCAGGCCGACGCGGATGAAGACCTCTTCGAAGACACGGGACTGGGCGTTGGTGCGGTAGAAGACGGCGACGTCCGAGGCGCGCGCCTGACCCGCGTCGACCAGGCGGTCTATCTCGTCGGCGACGAACTGGGCCTCGTCGTGCTCGGTGTCGGCGACGTACCCGGTGATCCGGGCGCCCTGGCCGGCGTTGGTCCACAGGTTCTTCGGGCGGCGGGACTCGTTGCGCTCGATGACCGCGTTGGCGGCGGACAGGATGGTCTGCGTGGAGCGGTAGTTCTGCTCCAGCAGGATCGTCGTCGCGTCCGGGTAGTCCTCCTCGAACTGGAGGATGTTGCGGATCGTCGCGCCCCGGAAGGCATAGATCGACTGGTCCGCGTCACCTACGACGCACAGCTCGGCCGGCGGGATGTCGTACTCGCCCGGCGGGGTGTCCGCCTCGCCGGCGGCGCGCTCCCCGGTGCCGACGAGTTCCCGCACGAGGGCGTACTGGGCGTGGTTGGTGTCCTGGTACTCGTCGACCAGGACGTGCCGGAAGCGGCGGCGGTAGTGCTCGGCGACGTCCGGGAAGGCGCGCAGCAGGTTGACCGTCGTCATGATCAGGTCGTCGAAGTCCAGCGCGTTCGCCTCGCGCAGCCGCGACTGGTACAGGGCGTAGGCCTGGGCGAGGGTCTTCTCGAAGCCGTCGGCGGCCTGGGCGGCGAAGTCCTCCTCGTCGATCAGCTCGTTCTTCAGGTTGCTGATCTTGGCGCTGAAGGACTTGGGCGGGAAGCGCTTGGGGTCGAGGTCCAGGTCGCGGCAGACCAGGGCCATCAGGCGCTTGCTGTCGGCGGCGTCGTAGATCGAGAACGACGAGGTGAAGCCGAGCCTCTTGCTCTCCCGGCGCAGGATGCGCACGCACGCGCTGTGGAAGGTCATCACCCACATCGCGTGCGCGCGCGGGCCGACGAGCTGCTCGACACGCTCCTTCATCTCGCCCGCGGCCTTGTTGGTGAAGGTGATCGCGAGAATCTGGCCCGGGTGGACGTGCCGCTCGGCCAGCAGGTGGGCGATGCGGTGGGTGAGCACGCGGGTCTTGCCGGAGCCGGCGCCGGCGACGATGAGCAGCGGGGAGCCGGCGTGCACGACGGCGGCGCGCTGGTTCTCGTTCAGCCCTTCCAGGAGGGCCGCCGCGTCCAGCGCGGGGCGCGGGGCGCCGTCGCGGTAGTGGGTGTCCCGGTCCGGCGGCACGTCGAACTTCCCGCCGAACAGATCGTCCGGAATCGGCTCCGGAACGTGGTCGTCCTCGGGCGGCGGCGGCTCCTCCTCGTGCCCGCGGGGGGTCTGGAGGTCCGCCAGGAAGCTGTCGTCAAAGAGGCTGCTCATCGCTCTACGAGTCTAGGGCGCCCCACCGACAACCGGTCGCCGTCCCCGGAACATGGCCCGTTCCCGGGGTGGTTGATCTTTCCCGCGTACGGCGTGCCCCCGGCGGAAGCACCTGGTCACCGACGCGCGCACCGCCCTCAGGTCACGGAAATGTATCGGACATGGCGAGCATCGACCTTCACAGAAGACTCACGAGTTGGCAGGTTGCCGTCAGGCCGCACGACACCCTCTCCGGCGAACGTCGCCGGGCCGTACGGCCTCCGCCGAGTCCGGCGCCCCGCACGGCGCCCGGAGTCGGGGACCCACCGATCCCGGGGTGAATCGGCCGACTCCCGCCCGGGACGGCACCGTGGGGCGGCCCTTCCCGGAGTCCGCTCGCACCCATCCGGCAGGCGGCAGCACGGAAGGAGTCGGAAGTCCGCCGGCGTCACCCTCCCGCGCACGGCGTCCGCGCAGGCCGGCGCCGGCAGCCCGGTTCCGGCTGCCGAGGCCCGCGCCGGTGACCTCGTCTTCTTCCACGACGACACCGGACACGTAGGGCTCTGCACGGGCGACGGCATGATGATCCACGCGCCGAGGCCGGGCGCCTACGTCCGCGAGGAGCCGGTCTCCGCGCTCGGCGGGGCGGCCGTCCACAGCGTGGTCCGGCCGGGCTGACGCCGGGACGCGCCGGGGATCAGGTCCACAGGACGGCGATGAAGATGTTGGCCAGGGTCAGCAGCCCGACCAGCCCGAAGATCCCCTTGTCGATCCGCTCCTCGTCGCGCTTCACGTAGACCAGGCCGAGGATCACGACCAGCAGGGCCAGCTTCACCCCGAGCTTGACGTTGTTGAGGTGGTGGTCGTCGGCCTGGTTGAGCCCGACCAGAGCCACGCCGGTGACCAGCATCGTGATCGCGCCGTGCAGCATCCCGGGCACGAACCGGGCCGTGCCCCGGCCCATCGCCTTCATCTGGGTGAGGAAACCGCCGAGCAGCGCGGCGATGCCGATGATGTGCAGGCCGACGAAGAGATGGATGAGTACGTCCATGGAGCCGGAGCCTAATTCGTTGCTAAGAGCCCCCGGGGTGGCAGGGTGCCGTTCCTGGGGTGTTCGAGTGGTGAGGGCCGTCACGCCTCGTCGGAGCTGGGCTCGC
>NZ_JBVHXT010000085.1:0-15465 GCF_055569255.1 Streptomyces sp. NPDC029296 | reverse complement strand
TGGTCGCCGAGGTGTTCGACGACGTAGTCGCGTACGTCGTCCAGGACGTCGTCGGCATCCCACTCGATCCGGTTCAGCAACCGGTGGATGCGATCGGGACCCGCGTGCCCGGCTTCCTCCGCCAGCGTCCAGCCGTTCTTCCGCTCCAGCGGTGCGACCAAGCCTCGCATGTAAGCGAGCGCAGACTGGCGCGGTTCTTCCCGGTTGAACCGGTGCACGAACCGGTCATGCAGAGCGTCCAGTTCACCGGCCCACAGCCTGACATCAGCAAGGTCCCCACCCATGACCACACCAACGACTGAGCTGGCCATCAGTCACGGCAAGCACCGTTGCAGTACTAGGGCGTGACCGATCACGGGCATCCGGCCGGGGGCGACCGGCGGGGAGGAGTGGGTGACGGAGGTGCTCATCGTCGTCCCTTCGGGCGGAGGGGCCGGCGGCTCGGCCGGCGGGGGGTGGTGCCGGGCAGGGGGGCGGGCGCGCCCGAGCCCATAGGGTTCTGCCCGTTCGCCCGGCGAGGTAGCCCTGCCCGGCTCCTGCCGGACCCGGGCCGGGCAGGGCCCGGGTCCGCACCGCTTCGGGGCCGCCCCCGGTACGGGCGGCACCACCGGCCGTCGTCCGCTTCCGGAGGTGAGCGGGACCGGCCGGGACCGGCGGGTGGGGCGCGACGACGGGGCGGACGCGGTGGGGCGGCCGGCGCCCGCCTTCTTCGCCGCGCAGTACCCGTTCCGGGCCGGCGGCCCGCCTCACGGGTTGGTGGTCACCTCGAAGCCCGCGCCGAACACGCCGGCGGGTGCGGCCGCGTCCCGGGCACGCAAGTCGGCCAGGATGTTGGCCGAGCTCGTGTACTCGAACGGCGGCAGGGACAGGGGGATGGCCTTGGTGATCCCGGCCCAGGGGCCCTCCACCTGGAAGCCGTTGCCTGGGAGGGCGGTTCGCTGTCCGGTACGTGCCGGACCGCCGGTCCCCCCGAGTCGCCCGGCCGGTTCACGGCTGCCGACCGGTAGACGCCCCCGGTGTTGTCCATGATGGTCCCGAACCACACGCCCGTCTGACCCGACACGACCAGTTCGTTGTCCCGGGGGCGAGCAGCCGCTCGGTGTCGAGCGCGGGGCGTTCGGGCCGGCGGTTCCGCCGGGGACCCGCACCTTCCCGGTCTGCTTCAGACTCGACCCGGGCGGCCCCGGTGCCCCCGGCCCACAGGACCGTGAGGCTCAGCATCAGAACGCACAGTCGTCTGATCACGTGTCGTCCCCTTGGTCACCAGGAGGCCGGGTACCAGGCGCATTCGTACCACTGCTCGTCGGCGCCGTCGTCGTGGTGGTCCATGGTGAAGTCGTCGGGGTAGTTGTTGACGTGGTTGGCCGTCGTCGGCCCGTCGCACCCCCGCCGGTCCGGCCCGGTCCTGCTCCCCGCACCACGGCGCGCTCACTCGCTCAGACACCACTCGGTGAACTCCGCGACGCTGGGATCCACTCGTCCCGTGCCGTCCGCCACCGCCGCCGTGCAGAAGTACCGGACCTCACCGAACTCCAGGTCCATGGTCTCCACCAGGTTCCGCAGCCCCAGCCCCTCGCACAGCCACGCACGGGCGGAGTCGCTGCTGTCCGGGCGGTCGGGCAGCAGGGTGGGCTGCCCGGCCAGCAGGTCCCGCTTGCTGATGGCGACGGCGAGCCGGGCCTTGTCCAGGCGGGTGCCCATCGTGCGTACGGTCTGCACCGAGCGCGAGAACACGTCCTCCGGGTCGACCGTCGAGGCCAGCGTGCGGTCCACCTCGGGGCCCGCCGGATCGAGACGGGTCCAGAAGGCGTCGACGGCCATCGGGTCCAGGACGAAGACGAAGGTGCGGGCCTCGCGGACATAGCGCAGCGCGTCGGTCTCCTCCCGGTTGACGAACCGTTCACCGGCCGTGTCGAAGACGTGCACCAGCCGCTCGGCGCGGCCGGTGCCGCGCACGAACGAGTGAGCGCGCGGCAGCGTCTTCTGGGTGGGGCGGGTGTGCCCCTGGATCTCCAGCACCTCGTTGAGCACCCGCTGGTTGGCGCTCGACTCGGGGTCGGCCAGCCGGATCGCCGGGCCGCCGTTCTCCGCCGCGTTCTCCAGGGACTTGACCATCGCCGCCATCAGCTGTGTCTTGCCCGCGGCCCGGCCGCCGATCAACGGCAGGATCAGCTCGGGCATGTGCCCGGCGTCCGGGTTCATCGGCCTGCCGCAGTGTTCGTGCACGCAGTGACCACCGAGCCGGGCGTCCCGGCTCATCAGCATCAGCAGGGTCGGTATCCGCTCGCCGCAGGCGCACCGGCGCCGGAAGAGGCCGAAGGTGCCCGGGCGGATGTCGGCATGACGGCGGCGGCACGTCGGGCGCGGGCAGTCGTACGCCGGATAGGGGACGCGTTCGAAGCAGCTCGGGCACAGCATCCCCCTGGGCAGCCCGCGCAGCAGCATCCCGGCGCGGTCGGCGGCCCGCAGGACGAGCGCGGTGAGCCGGGCGCCGGCCATCAGCAGGGCCACGCCGAGCGCCTGCGCGCCGAGCAGCGCGCCCAGCAGTGGCGCCGCGGCACCGGCGCCCAGGCCGAGGCCCAGGTAGAGGGTCAGGCCGTACGGGACCGAGAAGGCCCGGTGCACGGTGGGTGCCGTGAACTGACGGGTGGTCACCTGGCGGTGGGCGTCGGTGACGGTGCGGACGTACAGCCGCCGTCCCTGGGTGAGGAGTTGACGCAGATCGCGCGTGGCCGGGCCGAAGAAGTAATTGCGGTGGGCCAGTTCGTCGGCGGCCCGGAACGGCGGGAGGGTCACGAACTCGGGGGTGCGCCGGCGCAGCACGCCGTCGAGCAACCGGCAGTAGCGCCACAGCAGTTCGCTGACCAGGGCGATCCCGCGCAGGCTCGCGATCACCGGGATCAGGGGCAGGGAGAGCAGGAGCAGGGCCAGGTAGGCGAGGGGGACGAGGACGAAGATCACGACTTCCGCCACCTGGGGCTCACCTCTGTTCCGGTCGGGGGCCGTCCGGGGGCCGCCGCTGGGTGAGCTTCCGGCCCCACTTCTTCACGCGGCCCAGGCGGCTCTCGGCGCACTGCTGGTAGTGGTCGGCGAGCCGGGCGTCGTAGGGGCGGAGACCCCGGGCCAGGCGGTCGAGGTCCTCAGGCCGCCAGTGCTGGGCGATGTGCAGGCGCAGCGTCTCGATGATCTCCCGGTGGACCTGCGGCAGCGCGGTCCGTTCGGTGCGGACCGCGATCGTCCCGGTGACATGGCCGAACAGCACCTCGTCGATGCGGTCGGAGGTCGTGGCGGACCGGAGCACGGCGCGCAGGTAGCCGTCGGTGAGGGAGAAGCCGAACTGTGCGATCTCCGTGCGCAGCCGGGCCGGATCGGCGGGCAGCCGGAGCATGGCCGGGAGCAGCCGGTGGCGCTTCAGGGCGCGGGGTGCCGACCAGGCGTCGATCTGCGGGATCCGGAAGGCGCGGGCGAGTTCGGTGGCCTCGGTGGCCTCGCGCAGGGTCGTGTCCAGCCGGAGGGTGACGTCCACGCACTCCCGGGTGACCGCCCGCAGCCGGCTGTAACGGCCGGGCGCGGTGAGGGTGTCGCACAGCACCAGGCAGTCCCGCAGGGCCCGTTCGTCGTCGATCTCCTGTTTCACCGCACGGTCGAACCACTCCCCCACCGACTCGTCCTGCGGCTCGTCCACCGGCAGCCGCCGGGCGATCTCGATCGCCTCCTGGTAGGACCAGGCCGGCGACGGCTGTCGCCACAGTCCGCGCAGCAGCTCCGCGTCCGGTGAGCTCTGGCCGCGTACCGCGAGGATGCGGAACAGCAGGTCGACCGTGCGGCCGGGCTCCCGCTCGGCCTGGGCCCGCCAGTAGTGTTCCAGGAGCCGGCGCCGCCCGCCGAGGTCCTGTTCGCCGAGCAGCATGGCCGGGAACTGGGAGAACAGCTGTTCCTGGCCACCGCGTCCGGTCAGCACCTCGTGTACCGCCGTGGCCAGTCCGGCCCGGAACTCCGGGAGGTCCCGGGCGAGCCGGCCGGCCTCCTCGCGCAGGCCGGCGCCCGCGCCGGAGGTGGCGAGCAGGGCGCGGGCCAGTTCCAGGCTCTGGGCGGCGAGCAGCTCCGGGGAAGGGGTGAGCCCCGCGCCCACCGCCCACAGCAGCAGCCGTACCCGCTGGCGGCTGCCCTCGGCCTCTTCGAGCAGCCGCCGCCACAGGGCGGTGGCCCGCTCCCGCTCGGCGGGACGGGTGAGCGGCACGGGGCCCGGCGCGCCCGGCGAGCAGGTCATGTAGGCGCGGATCCGGGACTGGTGGAGCTTGCCCTCCAGCTCCTGGTGCAGCGCGGTGTCGCCGCCCGCCTCGGCCGCCGCGCTGAGCGTCGCGAGCTGGTCGTCGTCCAGGTCGCGGTGCTTGCGGTGGATGTCGGCGGCCACCGCCGCGCGGCGCGGCCCGAGGTGAGCGGCGCCGGGCAGCCAGTCGAGCACCGCGCGGACGTCGGCGTCGCTCAGGTCGATGCCGCCCGCGGCCGTGGCCGCCGCGACCGGGGCGTGCCAGTCGCCGGGTGTCCGTTCCCGGCCGTGGGTGTACTCGGCGGTCCAGGACCACACCGAGCGGACCGACCCGACCCCGATCCGGGTCAGCAGCCGGATCAGGTGGTGTGTGGGCACCACCTCGGGGAAGCGGCCCGCGGAGAAGTCGAAGACGGTGTACGACTCCTCGTCGTCGGGGCCGAAGGCGGGGTGCGCCTCGGGCACCGTGCCGATGAGGTGCAGCCGGCTGCGGGTGGGGCGCAGGAGGTAGGTGGCGAAGGAGAGGGTGTGGGCGAGCGGCGGCGGCAGGAGGTAGGAGACGGCCGCGAACCAGTGGGCGATCCGGTCCGTGGTGCCGTCGATGACCACGACCGAGCCGTCCTCCGCGAGCGCCGTGAAGACCGCCGAGAGCAGGGCGGGCAGTTGGCCGGCGTGCGGGTGGGCGCGGAGGAATGCCTGTGTCGAGCGAGGGGTCAGCGGGCCACGCGGCAGCGGTGCGGGCAGCTCCGGGATCTCGGTCGTACCGGCCACGCGCGTGGTCCACGCCGGGGAGTCCCACAGCTCGATCGCGAGCAGTCCGCCGCTGTCCGGGGTGAACTCTCCCCCGGTGTACAGGGCGTGGGCGAAGTAGTTGCCGAAGCGGCGTGCCGAGTCCCGGCCGACATACCGCACGCACAGCGTGGTGTCGCCGCCGCCCTCGCCCCCCGGGGTGTGGCACAGGTTCACCGGGCAGCGGGCCAGTTGTCCGGGGGTGTCCGACTCGACCAGGGAGCGGGGCGGTTCGTACCCGGCCAGGCTCTCCACCCGGTGCCGGGTCTCGGCCGAGACCTGTTCGCTGACCGCGTTGAACTGGAATCCCGAGGACCCGCTGAGGCCGTGCTCGCAGGAGGTGTAGTAAAGCTGCTGGAAACCTCTCATCCGCGGCCCGCCTTGGGCACCGCGCCGAACTCGCTGAGCAGCCACAGCAACGGGTCCGCGACCCGGTAGGGCTGGATGCCGGTGTCGGCGACCCGGGCCTCGGGCGTGGCGCTGCGGCCCAGCGCGGAGACCCCGAAGTAGCGGTAGCGCGCGAAGGTGTTCTCCAGGGCCTGGTCGATGGGCACGCCGTCCCACTTCTTGAGCAGCTGGCGCACCTCCTCGTGGACGTCGAGGCTGTCGCCCACGTCGAAGCGGCCGCGGGCGGGGGCGTGCGACCGCAGCGGACTGCCGTTCTCCATCAGGTGCCAGAAGGCGTCCATCTTGGAGAAGACCACCGCGAGGGGGGTGTCGATCCTCGCCGCCTTGCCGCCCCGCGCGGCCAGCAGCATGCCGCTCACCCGGCTGAGCACGTTGATCGGCGGGTCGATGCCGTCCATGCCCGGCAGGGCCGTGCCGGGGGCCGCGTTGTCCCGGGCGCCCGGCATCTGCAACGGGTCGAGCAGCAGGATGATGCCGTCCGCGTTGGTCAGGTAGCGGGTGTTCAGTTCCACGCTCTCCCGGCTGTTGAAGTCCTCGCCCGCGGTGTCGAAGAAGGACAGCACGCTGTGCTGCGGCCGCTCGACGAAGAGTTTCCTGCGGCGCAGCCCGAACCGGAACACCAGCGGTTCGACCCGGTTGGCGTTGGTGGTCGCGGTCTGTGTGGGCGGGAACATCTGCCGGTCGCGGTAGAGCCGTTCCTCGTACTCCGAGCTGTAGCGGCGCATGGTGGTGTCGTCCAGACCCATCAGCGAGGCACCGTAGGCTTCGCCGACCTGGTTGCGCATCTCGTGCAGCAGCACCGTCATGTAGATCGTCTTGCCGGAGGACCGGGCGCCCATCATCGCGATCAGCCGGTTGTCCACCATCCCGAATTGCAGCGGGAGTTCGACGTGACAGACCGGGCAGATCCGGTAGGTGGTCTCGTTGTCGCAGTCCGGGCACACCGCCGTGGACCTGCGGCCGTCGGCGGCGAAGTCCGGGCCCACGTCGTGGCTGGGGCGCCGGCCGAACCGTTCGTCGAGGACCGGGTCGCGCCGACGCTGGCACTGCTTGCGGGTACGGCTGAGCCGGCTGTTGCAGCGGAAGCGGATCTCGCGCGGGGGGAAGGTCTCGTAGCAGTAGGGGCAGGTGAGTCGTCTGGCCATTCAGGTCACTCGCAGCCGGTGCAGCGCCGTGGGGCGCAGGTCGATGTCGCGGTCGTGGTCGGTGTCGGGGCCGGTCGCCGGGAAGCAGACGAGCCAGGAGGGGCCTTTGGCGCCGGGGAAGGGGAATTCCACGGTGAGCGGCGTTCCCGCGGGCAGTCGCTGCGCGGGGATCTCGTGGACGACCGTGCCCTCGGCGGTGCTGGTGGGGCGGTAGCGGCCGAGGCCGTGGACGACCCGCAGGGCGGGCAGGTCGCAGCCGGTCCGGGCGGTGAGGGTGATGGTCGCCACGCGGGCGCCGGTGAGGCGGCGGCGCAGGGCCGGTTCGTATGCGACGACGGGGGGCTCGGCGGGGATCCGCAGCGAGGCGGCGCCCTCGGTATCGACGGCGGGGTCGGCGACGAGGGCCTCGACGGTGAGCGTGATCGCGCCCCGGCCGAGGGCGAGGTCGAGGCCGCCGTCGTGTTCGTAGGTACGGCGCCGGCAGGTGATGTCGCCCTGGCGGGGGCCGTCGCCCGTCGCGGTCGCGTCCTCGCGGCGCCAGCGGACGCGTGCGGTGAGGGCGGTGTCGGGCCAGGCCCACAGGACGAGGAGGTGGTCGTCCCGGCGGAGGTACTGGAGCTGGGTGACCGGGACGGCGCGCAGGGCGGGGGCGGACTCGGGGCCGGGCCGGGTGGCGGAGGCGGGGGGCACGGCCGGTTCGGGTTCGGGTTCGGGTGCCAGGTCCGGCTCCGGCTCCAGGTCCGGTTGTGCCGCCGGTGCGGGCGCGGGGAAGTCGGGGACGGCCCGTTCCTCCCGGGTGGGAGCGTCCTGCCGACGCGGCGCCCCGGACGCGGCGAAGCCGGTTTCCGGGTGCTTCCCGGTCGGCTCGCCCCGTGGGTCGGGGTCTTCCGGGAGGGGCTGCCAGGGCTGCGGATCCGGGTCCGCCAGGGGCGGCGGGAACCGGGGCCGTGCCGGAACCGGGCCGGTGGTCACCCGGAGCAGCCCGAAGTCCTCCCGGAGCAACAAGCCGCGCACGACGGCGAGTTCGGGGTCAGCGCAGCGGACCGTCAGGCCCTGTGCCTCGGGCAGTTCCTCGATGTCCGCTCGGCGGGCGGGCGCCGTGTAGAGCTCGCCGGAAAGGAGCACGGCGTCCGGGGCGGACCCGCTCAGTTCCCGGGCTATCGCCGCGAGGGCGTGGCCGTCGGCCGGTTCCGTACGGGTGGTGACGATGTGGGCCGTCAGATCCGGGGCGATGGCGAGGACCGTCAGGTCGACCGTGGCCGCGACCTGGTCCACCACCAGGAGCGTGCGGTTCACGCCCTCGTCGATCGCGCCGTAGTGCAGGGCCACCGCGATCGGTGCCGGGACGATCGCGCGGACGCGGAGCCCCGCGTCCTCGGCGGCGCCGCGCAGGCGGTCCTCTTCCTCGCGGCCGGCGGACGCGGGCAGGCCGAGCACCACGTCCGACCCGGCGGCATCGGCGCGGAGCACGGCCAGTGCGGTGGCCGGGTCGGCGTCGGTGTCCTCCGTCGCGGTCATGGTGGGCCGGCCGTCCGGGCCGATGCGGCCGATGCGGATGGTGCCGTGGCCGCTGGCGATGCCGAGCATGTTCAGCCGTTCCCTTCCTCGGTCCTCACCCATGGGGTGCCATCGGCGCCGATGCCGAGCCGCAGCCGGCTGCCCGGGTCCGGGCGGCGGGCCAGGAAGTGGGCGACGACGGCCGTGCGCAACGGTTCCAGTTCGTTGCGGATCTGGCGGCCGCCGTACGCCTGGCGCTCCGGGTCGCTCATCCGTGCGGTGATCCAGGGGTGCAGGGTCTCCCCGTCGGGGACCAGCTCGACCTGGTGGCGTTCGCGGACGGAGACCGTGAGCTGGCCCAGCAGCCGGTCGGTGATCTTCACGACGTGCTCGCGGCGCAGCATGTCGAAGACGACCACGCCCGGCTTGAGCCGGCCGTAGATCTCCGGCCGGCCGATCGTGCGGAACTTCTCCTCCACGGCGTGGGTGAAGTGCTCCTCCAGATCGGCGTACGGCACTTCGTCCCCGCTCCGGGCCAGCAGGTCCTGGACGGCCTCCGCGCCCGTGTTGGAGGTGAAGATGATCAGGCATTGGGAGAAGTAGGCGGTCTGCCCGCGGCCGTCGGTGAGGCGGCCGTCCTCCAGGATCTGGAGGAACTTGTCCAGCACCCGGGGGTGCGCCTTCTCGATCTCGTCGAACAGCAGGACGCTGAAGGGCCGTTCCTGGACCCGGCGGGTCAGCTCGCCGCCCTGCTCGTGGCCGATGTAACCGGGCGGGGCGCCCGCGAGCCGCTCGGCCGCGTGTTCCTGCTGGTACTCGCTCATGTCGAAGCGGGCGTACGCGCTCTGGTCGCCGAACATCAACTCGGCCACGGACTTGGCGAGTTCGGTCTTTCCGACGCCGGTCGGGCCGACGAAGAAGAAGGCGCCCCGGGGCCGGGCGCCGCCGAGGCCGCCGAAGTCGACGCCCACGAAGGCGGCCTGGAGCGCGGCGGCCACGGCGTCGACCGCCTTGGCCTGGCCGACCACGCGGGCCCGCAGGACATCGGCCGCGCGGGCCACGGTCTCCCGGTCCAGCTGGGTCCACGGGTCGACGCTCACGTTGAGCCGGTGCAGTTCGAGGAGCTTGTCCGGCCGTTGCAGGGGCGCGTCGCGCAGCCACGAGGTGCGGGCGAGGGCCTCGATCTCCCAGCCCGACATGCCGTCGCTCGCGCCGACCAGGGTCTCGACGTCCTGGCGGGTGGCGTCCGGCGCACCGTTGAATTCGTCGCGCAGCCAGGTCAGCCACAGGCGGCGCTCGCTCGGGTCCGGGGGGCCGATGTGCAAGGTGGCGATCCGGGGATCCTCCTGGTGGAACCAGCCGGGCAGCCGTCCCACGTCGCCCACCGCGCACAGGACGGCGTTGCGGGCGTGCGGACGGCGGCCCGCGAGGCTCGCGCGCGGGGTCACGGCGGCCGTCATCGCGGCGCGCAGCCGGAGGTAGCCGAGGTTCGACTCGGGCTGTGCGGGCGGGAGGTGGTGGTCGACGTCCTGGAAGACGAAGGCCGTGGCCGCCTCGGGGGAGGCGGCGATCCGGTGCACGAGGGCGAGCACGTCCTCGAAGGCGCGCGGAGGCCCGGCCGGGCGCGGGGAGAGCAGTCCCGACCGGTCCCGCCCCCGTTCGGCGCCGCGGCGTCCGCGGGCGTCGGGCGGCCGCCGGTCGGCCGCGGACGGGTCCCGGTGGTCGCCCCGCTCACGGTGACGATCGCCCCCGGGCGGGCTCCCGCCGTCGGAGGGAGTACCCCGCCGGCCGTCCGCGGACGTGTCCCCACCGCCGTCCCCGGCGGTCGCCGGGGGCGAGTCCGCCGCCAGCCGGGCGAAGCGCTGCGCGTGGTCCGGCAGCGGGAAGGTGAGCCCGGCCACCGGGTCCCACCAGCCCACCACATCGGCGCCACGGGCCTCCAGCACCCCGGCGACCAGCCGCTGGAAGGAAGCGGGCCGGTCCTCGAACCACCAGCGGTCGCGGATCTGCCCGTTGAGGATCACCTGCCGCCCGCGCCGCAGTTCCCAGCCGAGCGAGACCGCCCACAGGGGCATCATGCCGTTGGCGGTGACGGGTCCGGCGTCGTCCTCGCCCTTGGTGAAGTCGGCCGTGCTCACGGGTTGGTCCACGTCCGGTAGGTTTCGCGGGGAAGCGGCTTGGCGCGCCGGCCCGGCGGTTTGCCCTCCCAGGTCAGCTCGCCCGGGATGAAGCCGTCGTCGCCGCCCAGCGCCTCGTGCACACGCTCCAGCAGGGCCTCGGTGGTGTCGCACACCGCCTCGTCACGGGGTGCGTACAGGGTCACGTCCGGCTCGTCGGCCACGTGGTAGACGAGCACGGGCTCGCCGTCGTCGTCGGAGGCGATCGTGGTCTCGTACGTCGCACCGGTCGGCCGGGCGAAGTACAGCCGGAAGCTGCCCCCTTGGTCCTCACCGCCGTCGAAGGAGAAGCCCTCGTCGGTCATGGCGTCCCGCAACGCCGCCACGAGGTCCCGGCGCCTCTGGTAGGCCAGCTCCAGCTCGTCCAGCCGCCGCTCGGCGTCGGGCAGCCTGTCCTCCAAGGCGGCGACCGCGTTGAGGGCGTCGGTCGCCGAGCGCGCGGTCAGCGCCTCGACGGCGGCCCGCAGGGCGTCCCCGATCTCGTGGGCGAGGTCCTGGTCGCCGAGTTCGGCGGCCGTGTCCGCCACGCCCTGGACCGCCGGGCGTACGACGTCGAGCCGCTCGGCCGCCTCCGAGAGGGCCGACTCCAGGGCCGCCCGCGCGGCCGAGACGCGCTCACGCTCCCGCGCCTCGGCCGCCTCCCTCTCCCGTGCCGCGCGGGTCTCCCGCTCGACGGCCTCCCGTGCCTCCCCGACCGTGGCGGCGTGCCGGGCGAGGGCGTGCTCGACGGTGCCGAGCAGGGCTTCGAAGCGGATCTGCCCGCCCTGGCCGGCGGCCGCGCGCAACCGGTCGAGCAGTTCGGTGCAGTGGCGGTGTCCTTCCGCGTCGAGGGCCGCGCCGTCCGGCCCGCCGACGACGGACAGCCGGTGTTCCAGTTCGGCCAGCACGGCGACGGGGTCGTCCGTGCGGCTCCCGGCGGCCTCCGGGCGCAGGCTCACGACCCGGCCCCGCAGTTCCTCCACCGCGTCCCCGAGCGGCTCCCCGCGGGCGGCCCGCTCCCACAGCTCGGTCAACCGGCGTTCCAGGGCGCCGGTCTCGGCCCGGGCCCCGTCGCGCCGCGCCCGCGCGATCAGCTCCCGCACCTCGTCGAGACCCCGCTCGTCGACCGCGAGCTGGTCCGCCCGCGCCCGTGCCCGCCCGGCTTCGAGTTCGGCGCGTCGCCGGGTCGCCAGCTCGGCTTCCTTCCGGGCCGCCTCGTCGCGGCGCCGCTCGGCCTCGGCGCGAGCCCGTTCCCGGCGGGCGGCCGCCGCCTGGGCCACCCTGGCCCGGTCGGCGGCTCGCCTGCGCTCCCTGGCCCGGCGCTCCTCGGCCCGCCGCCGGCGCTCCGCCGCCTCCCGCTCGGCGTACCGGGCGCCGACGCGTACGGTGCTGTACTTCGGTGATCCGCTCATCGTTCCCTCCGTGCCTCGGTGCGCAGCACGAACCCCCGCGCCGCGAGCTGTTCCTCGAGCCGTTCCCGGAAGCCGGGGGCCGGCGGCACTCCGGCCCAGGAGAGCGATCCGTCGGCGTCCACCGACAGTTCGATCCCGGCGGTCGTGTCCGGCTCGGCCAGCACCTGCCGATAACGGCCGGTGAGCGGGATCAGCCGCTGGTTGTCCGAACCGCGCCAGCGCAGGCTGCCGTGCCGCGCCGCCCTGTAGGGGCCGTCGACCAGCAGGTCCAGCCGGTCCAGCAGGGCGCGCCGGTCCGGGTCGCCGCGCCGCAGTGCCTCGTGGCGGAAGCCGGAATAGGCCATCGCGCCGAAGTCGGGGCGCCGTTCCCGTACCGCGTCGAGCAGTTCGGCGAGCGCCCGGGCCTGGCTGAACGGCTCCCCGCCCGAGAGCGTGACGCCCTCAATGCCGTCCAGGCCGCAGAGCCAGTCGGCGAGTTCGGCGACGGGCCGGCTGGTGCCGCCCTGGAAGGGCAGGGTCTCCGCGGCCACGCAGCCCGGGCAGCGCAGCGGGCAGCCCTGGACCCAGATCACCGCGCGGCTGCCGGGCCCGAGGACCGTGCAGCGGTCCAGCGTCCGGGCGACGGAGAGACGGGTTCCCGCGCTCCCCGAGCCCGTCCTCGTGCCGTCCCGTCCCGCGCTCGTACCGTCTCGTCCCGCGCTCATGCCGTCTCCCGCGTGTGACCGGGGTAGCTGTCGACGCCCCGCTCGGCCTGGTCGCACCACGGACACCACGGCCGCTCCACGGTGTGGACGTGGCGGTCGTTCTCCGCGCACACCCGCAGCCGGCCGGGGACCTGCTCGGCCGCGAGGGCGTCGGCCCAGTCGGCCGCCGAGGGGCGTGGGAGCGCGCCCGCGAAGGCCTTTCGGAACAAGTCGGCGAGCCGTCGGGGCAGCAGGTCGGCGGGCGGCACGGAGCGGGGCAGCAGCACCGACGAGCGGTCCACGAGCCGGCAGCGGCCGTGGCGCACGTTGTCGTCGTACGACAGGTAGTCGCCGCCGTCCGCGGGGTGGCCGGCGAAGGGGTGCAGTCCCGGCACGAGGAGCTGGTGGACGAGGACGGCCAGGGCGAAGGCGTCGGACGCGGTGTCCGGTGGTGTGCCGGCGGGGGCGCCGAGCCGCTCCGGGGCGGTGTACCCGGGGGTGCGCATCCTGCCCCGGAACAGCTCGCGGCCGTCCCTGAACTGCCAGGAGTCGATGTCCGCGAGACCGACCCGGCCCTTCTCGTCGACCCAGAGGTTGTCCGGCTTGAGATCGCCCACCACGTAGTCCTCCGCGTGCACTTCGGCCAGCAGCCGGGACAGGGCGAGAGCGGCGCGCAGGGCGGTCGCCCACGTCGCCCGTGGCAGACGGCGGGTGGTGACGGTCAGGAGGTGGCTGAACGGCTGGTACGCGTGACGCATGTCGGTCATCACATAGCCGTCGACGCGGTCCGCGGCCCGGCCGGCGGCCGTGTGCACGGCGACCAGCGGCCAGGCCAGCCGGACGGGGGTGCCGGAGAGCAGGTCGACGGTGCCGGGCTCGCGGCGGCGGCGCACCAGACGGGCCACGCGGCGCCGGAACGCCTCGGGGTCGGGCGGGCCCGGGACGAGTTTCGCGACGAGGGGGCGGGCGTCGTCGACGCCGTACACGAACCCCTCGGAGCCACTGCCGATCTGCTCGGTGAGCCGCCACGTGTGTCCCGTACCGGACACCACCGTCAGTGCCACGGTCACTCCCCTTCGGCCAGAGCGCACAGGACGGTCAGGTCGTCGCCGGTCCGGCCGGCCTCCGGCCCGGAGAGCCGGCGGCGCAGGGGCTCGGCGTCCCCGCCGTTGTCGCGGAGCGTGGCGGTGAGACCGAGGAAGAAGCGTTCGGCCGGTAACGGACCCGCTTCGGCGGGGAGTCCGCGGACCGAGGGATGGTCGAGGGCGAGGGGCGCGCAGCCGTCGGTGGCCAGCACCACCGCGGCCAGTTCCGGTTCCCAGACGACGAAGGTGCGCACGCGCAGGGCCGCGCCCGGGGAGGAGAGGAAGCCCGAGGGTCCGGTGGGCTGCGGAAGGACCAGGTGGCAGCGGTCGTCGTTCGACACGACGGTGGCGAAGCCGTCGCCCAGCGAGACGAAGGCCAGCCAGGGCGGGACGACGGCCGTCGCGGTGAGGGTGGCGCCCAGCGGGCCGGGGTCCGCCGGACCCGCGCCGGTGCCCAGCACCCCCGCAACGGCTCGGAGATACTCCTCGACCACCCTCCGCCCCCGTCCCGCGATCCACCTGGTCCATGTCTCCGGCGTCTCCCGGGCGTCCGGTAAGTCCTCCGTCAGCAGCCGGCACGCCGCGTCGACCGCTATGTGGGCGCCCAGGGCACTGCGGTCCCGGCTGCCCGCCCCGTCGGAGACGGCCAGCACCGCCGCACCGCCGAGGTCGACCGCCTTGAAGGCGTCCTGGCAGCCCTGCGCGGCGGCGAGGTGGGCGGTGCCCTGGACGGAGGCGCCCGCGATGATCACAGCAGGCCCCTCTCTATCTCCTCCATCCGGGCCAGTCGGGCGGCCCGGTCGTTGACCTGCTGGTGGATGAGGTCGGCGTCCTGGTCCGGGCTGCTGTCGTCGGTGCTCTGGAAGAGCAGTTCGAGGATCCGGCCGAAGTCCAGGTTCTCCAGGGGGGAGGTCGCCTTCGGGGCGAGCACCCGCAGCATGGGCAGGTCGGCGCCGCGCACCCCGATCACCTGGAAGACCCACTCGCCCTTCGCCTCGCCCTCGCGCACCCGGTCCGCCGTGCCGGCGAGGGCCCTCTCGTCCAGCGGGCGGCCCTGGTCATCACTCGGCGCGCCGTCCGTCAGGACCCAGAGGAAGGGCCGCCTTACCGGTACCCGCTGCCGCTGGAGGGTGCGGTAGCGGGTGCGGGCCAGTTCGAGGGCCGTGTCCACGGCCTGGGTCAGCCGGGTCAGCCCCTCGGCACGCAGCACGGGCGGGTGCATGCCGTCCGCCGGTACGAAGAGCCGGTCGGGGTCGGCCTGTTCGACCGGGACCAGCCGGCCCGGGCCGGGGTCGTAGACACGCACCGCCGAGTCGAAGGTGACGAGGCAGACCTCCACCCGGGTGCGCAGCCGCTCCTGCGCGCGGACCCCGTCGAACCAGCGGGACAGCGCGTCGTTGAGCTCGTCGATCCGCGGGCGCCGCGCGGGCCGGCCCATGGAGGCGGAGGTGTCGAGGCAGAGGACCACGGGCTGCCGTTCCTCGTATCCGGACCCGAACCCGATGACGTGGTCGCTCATCCGGCCGCCGCCCCGGTGTCCGCGTGGGCCACCGGCAGCCGCCGTGCCCGGTCATGGCGCACGAGCACGGGTGATCCCGGCGGCAGGCCGGGCGGCTCGGGCACCATGCGCAACAGGACTCCGTCCACGAGCACGTACGCGTCCGGCGCGGGCCAGGTCACCGTGCGACCCGTGCGGCCGTGCGCCCATTCAGCCATCCCCCTGCTCATGCGGCCACCGTAAGTGACGCGGACATCGCGTTACCGTCCCTTGCGTGAATTGACACCGCATCGGTGTCGGCCGGGGCGCGGGCCGCCTCGGTGGTACTCCCCCGCGGCACCCCCTGGGCGACCCGCTCCTCCAGTGAAGCGCACCGGCCGGCCTCCGGCTGGTCGCTCCCCGGGCGCATCCCGGCCGTTCTCCGCTCCCCCCGTTATGTTTTCTGCGGTCCTGCAAGAGGGCCGCTGGCCTCCGGGCCCGGCATGACTGTTCCCCCCTGTCGAAGAGATGACCTGGGGGGTG
>NZ_JBVHXT010000084.1:0-16490 GCF_055569255.1 Streptomyces sp. NPDC029296 | reverse complement strand
GTGGCAGATCTCCCAAAGACCTTCACCCACCCCACCACCCCCCCACCCCCCCCCCCCCCCCCCCCTACCCCCCCCCCCCCCCCCCCCCCCCCCCCCCCCCCCCCCCCCCCCCCCCCCCCCCCCCCCCCCCCCCCCCCCCCCGCTTCGCTGTCGGCGGCTTCTTCGACGGCGCGGCCGCAGGCTCCCCGCCGGTGCCCCCTGGCGACCGTGTCACGCGGTGTCGGCGCGTACGACGACCGCGTAGGAGCCGACACCGAGGAGACGGTCGCCGGAGATGTCGCCGAGGGCCGTGTAGAGCGTGCGGACGTGTCCGGTGGCGTTGTCGAAGGCGATGTCCTTGACCGTGCCGTGCGCGCTGCCGAGTTCGGTCAGGACCCGGCGTCCCAGGGCCTCCTGATGGGCGGGAAGGCCGCCCTGCCCGGGATCGGCGGCGGTCCGGGAGCGCACGATGACGGCGTCCCGCCCCACCGCCTCGATCGCGTGCCAGGCGATGGTCGTCAGGTGCTTCGGGGCTCCGGAGAGGCGCAGGCAGGCGACGCTCCTGGTGTGCGCGTCCAGGGTCAGGCTCTCCACCCGCCCCAGCGGTTCGGCCTCGTCGGCGGTGATCACCGGAAGCCCCTGCGCCTGGGTGAACAGCATCATGCCGGGCCTCCTGCCTCGATCGTGGGACCGTCCGGGTACGACTGCGCGGTGTGTGCGCGAAACGCCTCGACCTGGGAACTGAAGCTCGGCAGGTCGTCGGCGACGAAGTGCCGGGCGTGCGCGGGGATCACCAGGGCTCGTCCGGAGACGGCCAGCGTCTCGCCGCGCGGGATGAACACCTTCCGCTGGTGACCGTCCAGGTGCTCCTCGGCGGCGATCTCGAAGCCGGCCACGCGTCCGCCGACGCCGGCCTCGATCACGACATCCAGGACGCGGCCGATCTCGGTGCCCTGATCGGTGAGCACGGGCGCGCCGATGACCTGGCCGTGTCCGGCGTCGCCGGCCGCGCCGGCCAAGTCCCGCTTCTCCAGCGCCGTCTCGCTGGTGATCATCACGGCGGACGGGCCGATGGCGTGCACGCCGGAGAAGGGCAGACTCTCCTTGAGCGGACCGGCCAGCAGCCCGCGCCCGCTCAGCGTGAAGCCGGTGATCCGGCCCGCGCGGGCGTCGAAGAGGGTGTCCCTGATCTGGGCGACGGCCTCGCCGCCCAGCGTCACCACCACCCGCTTGGTCAGCTCGGAAGCGAGCACGAGGGCGATCACTGCGAACCCTCCCGGTCGGTCACACGGCCCGAGCGCACCGCGATCACCGTTCCGCTACGGCGCTTGGCCTGAACCGCCACGGCCGCGGCGATGAGCAATCCCACCACCGCGACCACCAGGAGCACCCAGCCCCACCACACCATCACCGACCTCCTCGGGTCCGTCCTCGTCCTCGTCCAGCCGTCGTACTGTCCGGCGGCCCCTGGGCTATCCGGTTGCCCGCCGCGGGGGCTCGCAAGCCTTCCGTGCCACGGGGTGACCGGAACCGGCGAAAATGCCGAACAGCCCGGCCGGGCCGGGAAGTTCTGGAAGAGGAAGCGACTATTCCAGTATCCCGGGGAAACCGGAGTTCCACGACAGCCGTCACGAGACGGAACAGTGGCGGCCGATCGACAGCAATCGCAGCTTTCCTGGAAGGAATTCGTATGTCTGTGAGTCGTACGTTGGCCGTGTCCGTGATCTGCGCGACCGCCGCCATCGGCATCGCGGGCTGCTCCGACGACGATTCGTCGGACCAGCCGTTCCAGGGGCAGAGCGCGGACCAGGTGGCCGCCAAGGCGGTGACCGCCACCCGGAACGCCACCTCGCTGCGCATGGCCGGAAAGGTCTCGGCGGAGGGCCGGCCGCTGACGGTCGACTTCCATGTCGACACCCAGAAGAACTGCAAGGGCAGGATGGCGATGGAAAGCGGCTCGGCCGACGTCATCCACACCGGCCAGGCGACCTATGTCAAAGGCGACGAGAAGTTCTGGGCGGGTGCCGCACAGGACTCCCCGGGCGGACAGAAGCAGGCCCGGGCACTGAGCGACCGGTGGGTGAAGGTGCCGGTGGGCGATTCCCGTACGACGGGACTGTGCGACAAGCAGGGATTCCTCGCCGACATGGACAACGACAAGTCCGAGCGCAAGGGAATGACGAAGGGCGATGTCACCACGGTGGACGGCCGGAAGGCGATCCCGCTGAAGAAAAAGAAGGGGAGCGGCGAAACCATCGTCATGTACGTCGCCACCGAGGGAAAGCCGTACATTCTCAAGGTGGACCAGTCGGGCGGAAAGAGCCCGGGCACCGTCCACTTCTCGGACTACGGCAAGCCGGTCAAGGCGACGCCGCCGCCGGCCGACAAGGTCATCGACGGCACCAAGGCGGACAAGACGGCTTCCTGAGCGGGGCCGGCGTCGGCCTCCTCGGGCAGTCGAGGGTCAAGGACGCCAAGGGCGGCCCGGTGCACGGCCGGTGACGGTGGATGGAGGGAACGAGACCTTCCGGCCCGGTCCAGCCGTGCACGGGGCCGGGACCGCCCACGGCCGCGCGACCCCGACCCGGAGCGGTGAAACCGTCGCGCACCCCCGCGAGTCGACGCGTACGGGCCCGTCCAACTGCGCGGCCGGCGCTGTTCCGTGCAGAGCGGGACGCTCCACCGGGACCGTGCTTCCGGAGTGGTACGGTCTCTTCCGGCTGCCCTATGACGCGCTTGCGACACGCTCGGTCACCTAGCGTCCGGTCCGCGCGTTAGGGTGCGCGCGTGAATCTTCAAGTTGTCATCGGATCAGGGCCCGCCGGGGCCGCCACCGCGCGGCTGCTGGCCGAACAGGGCCACCGCGTACGGGTCATCACCCGGTCGGGCCGCGCCCCCGAGCCCGGCATCGAACACCTCGCACTGGACGCCGCGGACCCGGCGGCGCTCACCGAGGCCGTCCGCGGCGCGACCGCCGTCTACGGCTGTGCCGCACCCCCGTACCACCGCTGGACGACCGACTGGCCCCCGCTGGCAGCCTCCTTGCACACGGCGGCCGAGGCGACCGGAGCCGTCCTGGTCATGCTGGGCAACCTCTACGGTTACGGACCGGTGGACGGCCCGCTGACCGAGGACCTGCCGCTCGCCGCGACCGGACCCAAGGGCCGGGCGCGGGCCGCGGTCTGGGAACGGACCCGGGAACTGGCCGAGCAGGGACGGATCAAGGCGGTCGAGGTACGGGCCTCCGACTTCTTCGGACCCGGTGTGACCGACGGCGGACACCTGGCCGCACGGGTCGTGCCCCGGCTGCTGCGCGGCAAGCCGGTCTCCACGCTCGGCGACCCCGACGCCGCCCACAGCTGGAGCTACGTCCCCGACGTGGCCCGGGCCCTGGTGGAGGCCGCGGGCGAGGAACGCGCCTGGGGCAGGGCCTGGCACGTGCCGACCGCACCCCCCTCGTCCGTCCGCGAGATGGTGGACCGCCTCGCCGCCCAGGCGGGCACCGGGCCGGTCGCGGTCCGCCCACTGCCGCCGGCCGTCCTGGGCATCGCGTCGTTCTTCTCCCCGCTCCTGCGCGAACTACGGGAGATCCGCTACCAGTTCGACCGTCCCTTCGTCATCGACTCCACCGCCTACGAGGCCGCCTTCTCGGTGCGGGCCACCCCTGTCGAGGAACAGGTGGAGGCGACCGTGGACTGGTGGCGCGCCAGACAGGGTGAGGAGCAGTGAGAGCGGAAACGATGCGTTCTGCGCCGAGCGGGTCCGGGCGCCGGGACGACATAGCGGTCGTGGGCATGGCCTGCCGGTTCCCCGGCGCGCGGAACTGCAACGAGTACTGGCGGCTGCTGACCAGCCCGAAGCCGCAGTTCACCCGCATACCCGACGAGCGGTGGCGGGCCGCCGCCTTCCTCAGCGACTCCCTCCGGGACTCCTCCGCCGCCTACACCGACATCATGGCGACGCTGCCGGACGTGGGCCACTTCGACGCCGCCCACTACGGCATACCCCCGCGCCGGGCCCGGGCGATGGACCCGCAGCACCGGCTGCTGATCGACCTCGCCCGCGAGGCGATCCAGGACGCGGGCTGGGAGGCCGAGGGCTTCGACCGCGAGGAGACCTCGGTCATCACCTCCCTCACCGAGAGCGGGTACCGCGAGATCAGCACCCTGCCGATCCGGATGCGCCAGCTGGCCGGCGGCGAGTTCGGAGCCGGGGCGACCGGCTCCGCGGAGCTGGAGATGGTGCGCGCCGTCGACCGGCTGAACGGCACCTCCGTGGCCGGGCTGCTGCTCAACATGGGCCCCAACACCGTCAGTTCGGTCTTCGACCTGCACGGGGAGAGCTACGCGCTGGACGCGGCCTGCTCCGGCGGGCTCATGGCCGTGGCCAACGCCGTGCACGCGCTGCGGGCCGGCCGCACCCGTATCGCCCTCGCCGGCGGCGCCCAGCTGGCCCTGACCCCGGATCTGTTGGTCGGACTGTGCCGGATCGGCGCCATCTCGCGCAGCGGCCACTGCCTGCCGTTCGGCGCGGAGGCCGACGGCTTCGTCCTCGGCGAGGGCGCCGCCCTCCTGGTGCTGCGGCCCCTGGCCGACGCCCTGGCGGCCGGGGACCGGGTCTACGCGGTGATCCGCGGGGTGGGCTCGGCCAACGACGGGACGGTGCACGGCGGCATGCAGCCCCAGGCCGCCGGTCAGCTGCGCGCGCTGCGCCGGGCCTACCGCGACGCCGGCCTGACCCCGGACGCGGTGGGCTACCTGGAGGCGCACGGCACGGCGACCACGGTCGGGGACCCGGTGGAGATCCAGGCCCTGCGCGAGCTGCGCGGGGACAGCGGCTCGCACGCCTACCTCGGAGCAGTGAAGGCCGTGGTCGGGCACTCGCTCGGCGCCGCCGGCCTGGCGGGTCTCATGAAGGCCGCCCTGGCCGTGCACCACGGGATCGTCCCGCCGCAGCCCGCGTACGGGCTGGCCGACTCCGCCGGGCTCGACGCCGCGCGGCTGACCGTTCCGACCGAGGCGGTCCCGTGGCCGGACGCCGGGCAGCCGCGCCGGGCGGGGGTGAGCGCCTTCGGGTTCGGCGGCACCGGAGTCCACCTCGTGCTGGAGGAATGCGCACCGCGGCCGGCCCGCCCGGCACCCGAGGCGGGTCCGCACCTGCTGGTGCTCAGCGCTCGCGACCGCCCGGGGCTGGCCCGGCACGCCCGGGAGCTGGCGCACGTCATCGCCGCCGGCGAACCGCCGCTGGACCGGGTGGCCGACACCCTGGGCCGCCGCACGCTCCTCGCCGAACGGCTGGCCGTGGTGGCACAGGACGCCGCCGACGCCGTCGCCAGGCTGACCGAGGCGGCCGAGGCGGTGGCGGCGGGCCGCACGGGAGACATCGGGCCCGGGCAGCGGACCGGCACCGTGCCGCCGGACACGCCGGCGGACGCCGCCGGGCCGGTGCCGGGGCGGCTGTCCGGTGAGCCGCGCACGGCCGAGCTGCCGCGGCTGGCGGAGCACGCGGTCACCGGCCAGGAGCTGCGTCCCGACGGCGAGCGCCTGCCGCCGCTGACCCTGCCGCCGAGTCCGCTGGCCCCGCGCCGGCACTGGGTGGTGGACGCATCGGCCCGCGAGGCCGCCCCGGTGGGCCCCGCCCGGGCGGCGGGCGAACCGGAGGAGACGGTGGTGCCCGCGCCCCGGACGTCCGCCGCCTCCGCCGTCGTACGCGAGGAGGTGTCGCGGATCGGGGTCTTCCCGCCCTCCGACGTCCAGGAACGGATGGCACTCGTCGCCGACCTGGGCTTCGACTCGCTGATGCTGGAGGAACTGGAGGTGAGCATCGGCAACCGGTTGCCGGGCTTCCGCACCGAGGAGATGTACGAGCCGACGCTCACCGTCGCCCGGCTGATCGAGCTGGCCGCCGCGCATCCCGCCGGGGGGCCGGTCCGGGAGGGGCCCGCACCGCTCCCGTTCCCGCACGGCCGGCAGGAGCCCCGGTGGGACGCGGCGACCTCCCGCGTCGACGACTTCCCCGAGGTGCGGCGCTTCGAGGAACGCTTCGACGCGATCACGGGGAGCGGCGCGGACTACCCGTACTTCCGTGTCCACCAGGGCAACATCCGCGACACGACCGTGGTGGGCGACCGGTCGTACCTGTCCTTCGGCAGCTACAACTACCTGGGACTCTCCGGGCACCCGGCGGTCAACGAGGCCGCGCGCCGCGCGGTGGACCGGTACGGGACCTCGGTCTCCGCCAGCCGCGTGCTCTCCGGCGAACGTGATTTGACCGTGCGGCTGGAACGCGCGCTGGCCGATTTCCTCGGCGTCGAGGACTGTGTGGCCCTGGTGAGCGGTCACGCCACCAACGTCACCGCGATCGGGCACCTCGTCGGCCGGGACGACCTCGTTCTGCACGACGCGCTCGCCCACGACAGCATCCTCCAGGGCTGCGCGCTCTCCGGGGCGGCGCGACGCCCCTTCGCCCACAACGACGTCGGCCGGCTGGAACACCTGCTGCGGGCCAACCGGTCCCGGTTCCGGCGGGTGCTGATAGCCGTCGAGGGCGCCTACAGCATGGACGGCGACCTCGTCGACCTGCCGGCCCTGATCGAGCTGAAGAAGCGGTACGGCGCGCTGCTGATGGTCGACGAGGCGCACAGCATCGGCACCGTGGGCGAACGCGGGCGCGGCGTGGGCGAGTTCTTCGACGTCGACCGGTCCGACGTGGACCTGTGGATGGGGACCCTCTCCAAGGCCTTCGCGAGCTGCGGCGGTTACCTCGGCGGCTCCGCCAGGATGGTGCGGTGGCTGCGGCACACCCTGCCGGGCTTCGTCTACAGCGTCGGCCTGACCCCGGCGAACGCGGCGGCGGCGCTGGCGGCCACCGAGCTGATCGTCGCGGAACCGGAGCGGGTACGCACCCTGCGGCGCAACGCGGACCTCTTCCGTTCGCTGGCCACCGCGGCCGGCCTGGCGACGGGCGTCAGCGCCCACACCCCGATCGTGCCCTGTGTGCTCGGGGACTCCGCACGGACCCTCGGGGTCGCGGACCGGCTGTACGACCGCGGTGTCATAGCCGATCCGATCTTCCACCCCGCCGTGGAGGAGGGCCTGGCACGGCTGCGGTTCTTCGTCACCAGCGAACACCGCGAAGAGGACATCCGGCGGGTGGTGTCGGTGCTGGCCGAGGAGGTGAGGTCCGCCGGGGGATGACCGGGGCGTCTCAGATCAAGGTGCGTTCGATCCGGCTCAGCACGGCGTTGCCGCCCGTGGTCCCGCCTTGGCCGGCATCCTCTGCCGACGGCGCGCTCCGCTGCTCGCGGGTGGTCCCCACCTGCTGGGAGAGCAGGTAGGCGATGATCTCCGCCTCCTGTTCCTGGACGTCGTCGTAGGTGGCGCGCAGCAGCATGTCCCGCACGAGCTCGGGGTCGAGGTTGGGGAAGAGGAGGCGAGCGGTCGTCTCGTCGAGCAGGCCGGCCCCGCGATGGCAACAGATGATGTGACCCAGCTCGTGCAAGATGATGTGCTCCTGATGCGCGGTGGTGGTGTTGGCGTCGTAGAAGATGAGGTCCTCGTCCCGTGCGGCAACCCACATGCCGCACGGGTGCGACGCCGGCATCTGCATCGGCACGAGCGTGATCGGGCGGCCGCGGACACTCCCGAGGTGGAGGCAGAGTTCGGCCACGTCGGCCACGTCCGGAAGGTCCAGGGCGGCGATGCGCTGGGCACCGGCCTTGCGCAGCCGCTTGAGCTGACTGCGGCGGTCCTGCTCGGCCGGCCGACTCCTCCTGAGCCCTCTCACTGAGCCGGATCCCCTCCCTCCGCCTCGGGCACGTCGGTCACCGGGGGGAGCCCTTGCAACTGCCGGTACTGGTCCATGATGGCCGTGATCGCCTGGAGGTTCTCCCGCTTCATGCCGGCCGCCCGCATCGCCACGGCCCGCACCCCCGCCTGCCGCAACGCCTCGACGGCGGCCAACTCGCTCAGGACCGACTCGGCGACCTCGTCGTCGAAGAAGTAGGCGACCGACACGCCGAAGAACCGGGCCAGCGCCGCCAGGAGGTCCGGTGAGGGGTTGGAGCGCTTGCCCGTGCGCAACTGGGAGAGGTAGACGCCGCCGACCTTCAGGTCGGGGTTGTTCCGCTTCAGCTCCTCCGCCACCTCGGCGTTGGTCCAGTGCCTGCCCTTGGGGCGGACCGTCCTGAAGAGGCTGTCCAGGCGTGTGGCGAGCAGGGGTCGGTCGTCGGGCTCGGACACTGATCCTCCCTTCCGGTGCCCCTCGATGATGCCCTTGGCTATATGACAGTTTTCCAGATTAGCTGTCAGTTGACAATTGGGCATGGCTCCGCCAACGTTGAAGCGCGCCGATAGCTGGTAGCTAACTTGGCTCACGGGGGTGGCCGAGTCGGTTCCGGCTGATCCGGTCGGGCCTGTCCCAGGGGGTGGGCAGGCCTGACCGGAAGGTGCCGCTCGGCCCGTGTCCCGCCGCAGATCCGGCGGCGGGACACGGGCACGAGAAGACCCGCCCGGTCCGACGGGGGAACGGACCGGGCGGGAGCTCAACGAGCCTTGCCGAGCTTACGGTAGGCGGTGGCGACTTGGGTGAGCCATGCGGTCTCCGCCGCGAAGTTGTCCGAATCACGATCTTCGAAGTGCGCGGTGTCCTTGTTGTCGTCGGGAATGGTGCCGGCGCGCTTGGCGCGCAGCGCCTGCCGGATCTGGGCGGCCTCGGCGAAGGCCTGCCGCGACTCCTCGCCCGCCTGCGGGCGGGGCCCGCCCGTGCCGCCGGCGCTGCGGTCCATGTAGGGACGCAGATCCCGCCAGCCGTCCCGTATCTCCACGACCCGCCGGTGGAGGCGGTAGTCGAGGTCGGCGACCGAGGCCGCGGGCGGCTCCAGGACGATGTCCGGGGAGGACTCGTACAAGTCCCGCCAGAGCGGATACAGGACACGGTAGGAGTGGTAGGTGTCCACCCACTCCACCAGCCTGACGGCCGGCGCGCCCCAGGAGGGCACGGTCAGGCTGAGGGAGAGGATCACGATGCCCGCCGCGCTGAAGAGGTTGGAGGCGAGCGTCCAGGCGCCGATGTCGACCCCGGCCGCGGCGGTGAGGATGTTGACCGTCCTCGCCGAGCAGTAGAGGAAGAGGACCACCGCGGCGACGGAGAGCAGCCGCAGCGCCTGCCGCAGCGAGGGCTTGTCGGACATCCGGGCGTAGGGCCCGCACTGGCGGAAGATGGTGACGCAGGGCACCGCCTGGGAGACGATGAAGAGCAACAGGTAGGTGAGGACCAGCGGATGGCCGCTGCCGGTGTCGAAGTCGGAGGCCGGCCGGCCGGTGCCGTCGGCGACGAGGAAGAGCACCGTCAGCAGGACGTCCAGGGCGACTCCGGTGATCAGCCAGTAGCGGCTCAAGCGTGCCGCCTCCGTCTCGGAGGCCGCCCAGTGCAGCAGGATGATCTGCGCGCTGACACAGAAGGCGACCGCCGAGAGGTGCATCACCAGGATGGCGAGATTGTCCACGCCCAGGAGGGCGCCGTCGCCCATGGCGACGGCGCCCATCGTGAAGGTGAGCGACTGCAGGAGCAGAGTGATCACCAGTGTGCGGTAGGCGCTGTCCCGCCAGTTGCGGCGCACCTGGCACAGCCGGTAGACGAGGGCGGCGTACGAGGACAGCGCCGCGATGACGAAGCAGAGTGTTCTGATGGTGGTCACGGCCCGATTCCTGGGAAGCCGCGCGGGCGGCGGACGGCTCAGTCGGTCTTCTCGGCGGTGTTCTCGTCCACGGGGACTTCCAGGCCGATGCCCTCGGCCGCCACGGCGACGGCGAAGTCGAAGAAGGCGGTCTCGTCCCGGACGCTGTCGTGCGTGCGGCTGAAGACCTGGAACACCAGCAGCCCGATCAGACCGCTCCACAGCACGATGCCGCGCTCGATGAGGTCGGAGAAGGGGGCCTCGGGCGTGCCGCCGAAGAGGGCCACGGCTTCCGGCCGCAGCAGCGGCGGCCCGGGCACCGCCCGCCGGGGCGGGGTGAGTTCACCGGCCTCCAGCGCGGACCGCACGATCCCGGCCAGCACCGCGGGTGTGCGTGAGGCCGGCGGCACGGTGTCCTGCGGGGCGTCGTAGCCGGGAACGGGGGAGCCGTAGATCAGCGTGAATTCGGCGGTGTTGTCGAAGGACCACCGCCGCAGCGCCCGGGCGGCCGCGAGCAGCCGTGCGCCCGCCGACGCCCCGGTGTCCCGGGCGGCCTGGTCGGCCCGCTCCATGGCGGCCCCGGACGCGTTGTAGGCGTCGATGATGAGGGCGGTCAGCAGATCGTCGCGGTGCGGGAAGACGGCGGCCACGTCGGAGCGGGGCAGGCCGCCGGCCTCGGCGACGGCGTCCAGGGACAACTGCCCGGCCCCCAGGGTCCCCAGCAGCCGGCGTGCGGTGGTCTTGATGGCCTCCACGCGTCCGACGGTCTCGTCGGCGGCGGGACTTGTTCCGGATTCCATGGTCAAACCGTACCTGTCAGTCACCACGGCGAGGGAGGCGGTTCGGCAGCCGCCGTGACCGTGCCGCCGGGATCCGGCCACGCGCGGGGCAACGGGCGTGCGGGGGCGAGGCGTTGGCGGACAGGCGGCCGGCTGCCCGCCGGGCGGGTACGAGGCCCGGCGGGCCCGGAACGGATCCTCGGTTCGTCCGGCGGGCAGGGCTCCTGCCTCCGGCCGGCCGCGGACGGCCGTACGTTGCTCCCCGTCCCGCCGGGACAGCCGATCGGGCCCGGCGCGAACGGCCTGTCCGACGCCGTGGCCGCCGGGACGGCCGGCCGGGTGCGCTTCCGCCGCAGGGCCCGGCGCGGGCGTCCCCGGCGCGGTCGGCGCTCGCCGCCGAGTCCGCTTCAGGCCGTGAGGGATCCCGTTCGGCCGGCGTACTCCCGCAGCCCCTTCGTCGTGTCGCCCGCCCAGCCCACGTATCCGTCCGGGCGGATCAGGAAGACGCCCGGGCCGTAGGAGGCCGGGGGAGCGGGGAGCGAAGGGAGTCCGGGGAGGGTCGCTCCCAGCAGGGTCCAGTGCGGCCCCCGGAACGTGTCGAAGAGCCGTACGCCCGCCACCGTGCCGTCGGGGGCGCGGTCACCCGCGCGCAGCCCTGCGGACTGTCGGCGCGTGTCGACGCTGAGGGACGATTCCCGGTAGCCCACCCCCAGCTGCACCGTCGCCCTGCCGCGCCGCACCTCTCCGCGGTGCACGCCCGTCGACAGCTCCAGCATGGCCGCGGCGTTCGCCCGGCGCTCCTCCTCGTAGGTGTCCAGCAGCGCGTCCGGCGCACCGCCCCGCAGCACCGCGCCCAGCTTCCAGCCCAGGTTGTAGGCGTCCTGCACGCTGGTGTTCAGGCCCTGGGCGCCGGCCGGCGAGTGCACGTGCGCGGCATCGCCCGCGAGGAACACCCGGCCCGCCCGGAACCGGTCCGCCAGGGCCGCTCGCGGCCGGAAGTCGGACGCCCAGCCCACCTCCGTCACGTCCTGCGCGTCCAGGTGCGTGCGGCGGGCGACCAGCTTGCGGATGCCGTCGGGGGACACGTCCGGCCGCTCTGCCTCCGGCAGGCGGGCCGCCAGCTGGAAGTCCTCCGTTCCGGCCAGCGGGCACAGCCCCAGGAAGCCGCCGTCGTCCCCGGGGAAGGCGTGCCAGTGGTTCCGGTCCAGGCCCCTCAGACGCAGGTCCGCCACCACGAACGGCGCGGGGTCGACCGTCTCCCCGGCCATGTCCACCCCCAGCGCCTGCCGGACCGCCGAGCGCCCGCCGTCGGCCGCGACCAGGTACCGGGCGCGCAGTGCCGTACCGTCGGCGAACCGCGCCGTCACGCCCTGTCCGTCCTGCGTCAGGCCCGTCACCTCGCGCCCGAAGGCGACCTTGCCCCCCAGCCGGGTCAGCCGCGCGTGCAGCACCTCCTGCGTCCGCCACTGCGGAATCATCAGCGGCTCGCTGTAGGGCACGCCCTCGTCCGCGTCCAGCTTCTCGAACATCGACTCCTCGCCGAGCCGTTCGCCGTCCTTCCAGATCATCCGGTCCGGGTAGGGACCGCCGGCCGCCCGGATCGCGTCCAGCACGCCGAGGTCGTCGAAGACCTCCTGGGTGCGCGGCTGGAGCCCCTTGCCGCGCGAGCCGGGGAACAGGCGCCCGCCCCGCTCCACCACCAGCGCGTCCACACCCCGCCGCGCCAGATCGATCCCGAGGGTCAGACCGGTCGGGCCGGCGCCCACGATCAGAACATCCATGACATTTCTCCTTAACAACGTTAAGTTCCGTGTTTCGAGAGACTGCACTTAACGCTGTTAAGCTGTCAAGCGTGAGTACGGACAAACGCGCCCCCCTCGACCGCGAGCGGGTCGCCGACACCGCCCTGCGCCTGCTGAACGAGGTCGGCCTGGACGGGCTGACCCTGCGCGCCATCGCCAGGGAACTGGATGTCAAGGCACCCGCCCTGTACTGGCACTTCAAGGACAAACAGGCGCTGCTGGACGAGATGGCGACACGGATGTACCGGCGGATGCTCGCCCGTACCGCGCTCGACCCCGCCGACACCTGGCGGGAACGGCTGCTCGCCGTCAACCGCGGCCTGCGGACCGCGCTGCTCGGCTACCGCGACGGCGCCCGGGTCTTCAGCGGCACACGCTTCACGACGTCGGACCACGCCCCCGCCCTGGAGGCGAACCTGCGGCTGCTGACCGGGGCCGGACTCGGCCTCGCCCAGGCGGTCGACGCGGGCCGCACCGCGAACGCCTACACCATCGGCTTCGTCATCGAGGAACAGGGCGTGCAGCCCCTCCCGGGCGAGCGCCGGGAAGGGTTCGACGTCGAGGACCGCGCCCGCCGCCTGGCCGGCTTCCCCCTCGCCGCAGAGGCCGGCGGCCTGCTCTTCGACGACTACGACCGGCAGTTCGAGGAGGGCCTGGCGCTCGTCGTCGCCGGCATCGGCGCGCGCTACGGCCTCACCTGAGCACACCACCCGGTGCGCGCCGTGACGCGGCGGCCCGCGTCGACGCGGCAACTCCCCCTCCCGCTCGTCTCGTTGGAGGGCCGTTCGCCGGTCCGGCACAGAGGATCGCCCGCCTCGGCGGCGGTCGCCCGAGGGGGCGATCATGAAGCCTGTCCGCTCGAACGAGGAGGAGCCATGCAGGTGGAGCAAGTGGACTGGGTCGGGATTCCGGCCGGGACGGTGCGCCGGGGTACACCGGCCGACGAAGTGGCGGCTGTGGCCCGCCGCTACGCGGACACCGGCGTGCCGCTGGAGTGGTACCTGAAGGAGGCCCCGCGCGCGGAGATCCACGTCCCGGCGTTCCGGATCGCCCGCACCCCGGTCACGGCAGGCCAGTGGGCGCTCTTCGCGGCGGCCACCGGCAGGCCGCTCCCGCAGGCGCCGGCGGACCACCCGGTCATCGGGGTCTCCTGGGAGGAGGCGGCGGCCTACTGCCGATGGCTCGGGGAGCGGCTCGGCGGTCTCGCGGTGCGGCTGCCCACGGAGGACGAGTGGGAGCGTGCCGCGCGGGGCGACGACAGCCGGGAGTTCCCGTGGGGCGACGAGTACCGCACCGGCCTGGCCAATCTGGTGGACCTCGGGATCGGCACCACGACACCCGTCGGCTCGTTCCCCGAGGGCGCCAGCCCCTTCGGGGTGCTGGACATGGCCGGCAACGCCGACGAGTGGACCTCCACCCTCTACGCCCCCTACCCGGGCGCGCCCGCCGGCGTTCCGCACACCGAAGACTGGGCCTTCGACCCGCACATCACCCGGGGCGGCGCCTTCCGGCACGACCGGGACCTGGCCCGCTGCGCCCGCAGGCACGGCGCCTACGAACCGGACCTGGAAGCGATCGGCGTCGGCTTCCGCCTGGCGGCCCCGGCCGCGTAGGAGCGGACGCCGGACGCCCGCCGCCGTGTCAGCCTCCATGATGTAATAACTCAAAGACGAGCGCACCTATTACCGACTGAGGGAGGGGCCGTGCCCTTCAGGACCACCGCCGAGGCGGTACGCGCATGGGTCGAGGGCTGGGTCGTCTCGCGTGGCGCGGCCCGGCCGACGCCCCGGCCCTGGGGGTTCACCGTGGACGTCGGCCTGCCCAAGGAGGTCGCCCGGCACGTCGTCACCACCGCGGACGAGGCGACCGTCCGCGAGCTGGCCGAGAACACCGCCGTCCCCGGCATCCCCCTCAAGGCGTTCGTGCCGGCGCGCACCCTGAAGGCGTGGCTGCCGCCGGGCTGGGTCCTCCTGGACGGCCACGCCGCCCTCATGGCCGTAGGGCTGGCCGCCGGGCCGACCCCGCTCCGCCTCCCCGGCGGCTACCGGCTGCACACCTGGGACCGGGCCGACGTCACCCGCGTGGTGGTCCGCGCCGCCGACGGCGCCTTCGCCGCGCGCGGGCGGATCGCGGTCACCGGCCCGACCGCCGTGGTCGGCCCGCCAGGGTGCGCGGGCGGCCGTACTGGGCGCGACCGAGGAAGGCCGCGCCCTGTACGAGACCATGGGCTGGCGGACGATCGCTCCGCTGAGCGCCGCCGTCCGGGACCCGGGAAGCGCCGGGAGCTAGCACCACCGCGGCGCGGGACCCGTCACCCGCGGTGCCGCGCGGACGGGCCGGAGCCGGCCGCCGGTGCCGCCGCCGAGCCGGGCCCGGAGGTCTGGCCATCGCCCCCGCCGTTCCCGCCGATTTGACGAACGGCCGCGCGGCGGACGAGAGTTGGCCCGGCTTCCGGGCACCGGCCGCCGACCGGGCGTTTTTCCGCTGCCGGTGGTGTCGTCGGCCGGGCGGACGCCACGGCCCGCCGGGACGGGAGATCGCCGCCGGCGGCGGGGCCCGAATGTCGGATCATGGCCTGAAACTCCGTTGTACGGAATGTTTCGGCAACGTGAAAAAAGCGTGCTTGACAAGCGGTGATCGCGATAAAAGACGTGATGGTGCCGTTGCGCCCCTGGATTCATTGCTTCCGTTTTCCTGTTTTCGCTCTCCTGTTTCCGGCCGTATTCCGGAGGGTGTGTTGCATGTCTCGTCGTGCCTCGTGTTGGCTATGCCCTGGGCCGAGCGCCTCGTGATCAATGAGAGGGAAGCTGCTTATGGCGAGGGTTAAGATCAATCCTGCTCGATACAGCCAGTTCGGGCCGGCGGAGGGAAGTATCTTCTGCCTGATTACGAACCGGGAACTCGAGAACGAGCTGGAGATCGTCAAGGAAGCGCCGTACGCCGAATATCGGACGATCTTTATCGGCAAGGGCGACGACTTCGAGACCATGCTGGCTGACGGAACCATTCCTCAGCAGTCGCACTCCCTGGTCGTCTCGCCGTACCGCTTTTTTGAATCGCCCTCGGAAGAAGCCCTCGGCCCGCGCCGCAAGCTGATGGGGATGGCCTGCAACTCGACGCCCGCGGACCTCGAGATCATCCGGCACTTCATCGGTGTCATCGAGAACACCTCCGCCAAGGAGCAGGGCGAGTTCAGCGACCGCTTCTTCGAGCTGGCCGAGACCACGGACCACCTGATCTACGTCGACGAGCGGCACGGCACCCGCGCCGTACTCGACCACCTCGCCGAGGACCTGATCTGGAATCAGCAGGCCGGCCCCCTCGAATGGGGAGAGCAGCAGATCGTCCCCTCCGGGGAGATCAGTGTGCTGCCGATGCAGATCGTCGAATTCGACGAAAAGCTGCACCTCCCGCTCGAAGGCAGCATCGCCTTCCGCGGATTCCCCATCCTGCACAGCGGTACGCCGTCGTTCACGCGCAGGGACCAGGCCCGCCTGTCCGGCAAGCTCGCCGGCCTGGAACACGAAGCGATCGTCTGCGACGTCACCAAAGGCACGATCACCTCCCTGCGTCCCTTCCGGAAGGAAGGCGCCGAGGTCGCCAAGGTCTTCGAGGCCATGTTCGAGATCGACTCGCGCTATGCGCTGGTCTGGGAGATCGGACACGCCCTCAACACCAGCCTGGACATTCTTCCGGGCAACCATGCCATGAACGAGGTGTACGGCGGTGAACGAGGCTGCCTCCACTGGGGACTGGGTCTCACGCCCTTCACCCAGTACCACCTCGACATCATCTCGCCCGACACCACCGTCTACACCGAAAACGGAGACGTGGTCCTGGGCGACAAAGGCGGCGCTCCCAGCGTTCGCATGGCCTCCGTCAGCTGACCGGGCCATGAACGAATCGCACGAGCGTGAAATTCACGACGAAAGGAGGTGGCGGCCATGAAGAAGACCATCAAGGTGCGCAAGAACAGCAACTACCTCGGCACCCTCCTGGGCTGAGCCGGGTAGTCGGGCCGGTTTCCCTGGCCCGCCGCCTGTCGGATCGAGTGTCGGTTTGGGGGTGTGCGCCATGAAGAAGACCATCAAGGTCCGCAAGAACAGCAACTACCTCGGCACCCTGCTGGGCTGAGCCGGGTAGTCGGGCCGGTTTCCGGGGCCCGCCGCCTGTCGGATCGAGTGTCGGTTTGGGGGTGTGCGCCATGAAGAAGACCATCAAGGTCCGCAAGAACAGCAACTACCTCGGCACCCT
>NZ_JBVHXT010000083.1:0-18642 GCF_055569255.1 Streptomyces sp. NPDC029296 | reverse complement strand
ACGACCCCGGGTCCGGGCCGTCGATGCCGGCGTAGCGCGCCCCGAGGCCGACACCCAGTTCCTCGGCGATCAGGATCAGCTCACCGGGGCCGCCGGACGATGACGGCACGGCGGCCGGGAGGCGTGGCTCCCGGCCGCCGGACGGCGCTGCCCTGGCCGGAACGCGGCGGATTTCGCGGGCCGTCGGGAAAAACTGTTTGAAATTCACCACTGCATGACGTCAACCTTTCACGGCTTGTTGCCGCTCGTCGCGGCGTTTCGCTGCCCTGCCCTGACACGAGCCACTGGGACGTCATGCAGATCCAAGACCTTCCGTATCCCGATCCGGGCGTGCCCGACGCACGCTCGGGTCCCCGATTCCTGTGGTGGCTCTGGCGCAACCAGCTGGGCGGACAGCTGAAGTCGCTCGCCTGGGGCCTGCTCCATTTCGTCTCCGTCTCCGCCCTGCCCTTCTGTGTCGGTCTCGCCGTGCAGGCGGCCGTCGACCGCTCCGGCACCCGGCTCGCCCTGACGGGGGGTCTGCTGGTGCTGTGCGGAACGGGACTCGCCGTCGGCGACACCTTCCTGCACCGCGCCGCCGTCACCAACTGGATCACCGCCGCCGCCCGCGTCCAGCAACTGCTGGCCCGCAAGGCCGCCCACCTGGGGTCCGCCCTGACCCGGCGGGTGGCCGCCGGTGAAGTGGTGTCCGTGTCCACGGGTGACGTGGAGAAAATCGGATGGTTCGTCGAGGCCCTCTCCCGCTTCACCGCCGCCGCGGTGACGGTGGTGATCGTCGGTGTCGCCCTGGTCGTGTACGAGCCCGCGCTCGGTGTGGTCGTCGCCGTGGGCCTGCCCGTCGTGGCACTCGCGGTGCTGCCGCTGCTGCCCCGGGCGACCCGCCGCGCCGACGTGCAGCGCGAGAAGGCGGGCCGGGCCACCGAGCTGGCGTCGGACACCGTCGCGGGCCTGCGGGTGCTGCGCGGCATCGGCGGCGAGGAACTGTTCCTGGACCGCTACCGCCGGGCCTCCCAGGAGGTACGGCACGCCGCCGTGCGCAGCGCCCGGATGTGGTCGCTGATCTCCGCGGTCCAGGTGCTGCTGCCCGGGCTGCTGCTGATCGCGGTCGTCTGGCGCGGCATCGACCTGGCCCGTGAGGGCCGGATCGGCGTCGGCGAACTCGTCACCGTCTACAGCGCGGTCATGATCCTCAACTACCCGCTGCGGCACTTCGAGGAGATCGCCATGGCGTACTCCTTCTCCCGCCCGTCGGCCAAGCGCGCCGCGCGGGTGCTGGCCCTGGAGCGGTCCACGGCCACCGACGGCACCCGCGCTGCCGAGGTGCCGGGCGGCGACCTGCACGATCCCGTGACCGGTCTGCTCGTTCCCGCCGGCCGGTTCACCGCCGTGGTGTGCGGCGACCCGGACGCGGCGGGCAGGCTGGCCGAGCGGCTCGGCGGCCACCCGGCGGAGCCGGACCGGTCGGTGCTGCTCGGCGGGGTGCCCCTGGACGAACTGCCCCTGGACAGCGCCCGCACCGCCGTCCTCGTCCAGGACAAGGATCCGGTGCTGCTGTCCGGCACGCTGCGCGAGCTGCTGGACGTGCCCGCCTCCGGTGCCGTGCGGGCCGCGGACGCGCTCGCCGCGGCGCGGTGCGAGGACGTCCTGGACGCGCTGGCGCAGGGTTCGCTGGACGCCGCCGATCCGATGGACGCCCGGATCACCGAGCGCGGCCGGTCCCTGTCCGGCGGCCAGCGCCAGCGGCTGGCCCTCGCCAGGTCGCTGATCGCGGACCCGGAGGTACTGGTGCTGGACGAACCGACCTCCGCGGTCGACTCCCACACCGAGGCCCGGATCGCTGACGGGCTGCGCCGCCTGCGGTCGGGACGGACGACCGTGGTGTTCACCTCCTCGCCGCTGCTGCTGGACCACGCGGACCAGGTCGTCCTGGTCCACGAGGGCCGGGTCGCGGCGGTCGGCCCGCACCGCGAGCTGATCGACGTCGAGCCCCGGTACCGGGCCGTGGTGACCCGGGAGACCGACGAGGAAATGGCCGCGGGTGACGGCATGCTGCTGGACGTGCTCCAGGAGCTGGAAGAGATCGAGGAGAGCGCATGATCGGCGTCGCACCGCCGGCCTACGACCCGGCGGCCCCGACGACCGCCACCACCCTGCCCGTCGGCGCCGCCGCGACCGTGCGCGCCTACGTCACCGAGCTGTTCCGCCGCCACCGCCGGGCCTTCCTGCTGCTCATCACCGTCAACACGGTGGCCGTGGTCGCCTCCATGGCGGGTCCGTACCTGCTCGGTGGCCTGGTCGAGCGGGTGTCGGACGGGGCCCGGGAGCTGCACCTGGGACTGACGGCCGGGCTGTTCGTGCTCGCGCTCGCCGTGCAGGCCCTGTTCGTCCGGCAGGTACGGCTGCGGGGCGCGATGCTCGGCGAGCGGATGCTGGCCGACCTGCGCGAGGACTTCCTCGTCCGGTCCGTGGGGCTGCCGCCGGGCGTGCTGGAACGGGCGGGCACCGGCGACCTGCTCTCCCGTATCACCACCGACATCGACCGGCTGGCCAACGCCATGCGCGAGGCCGTGCCGCAGCTGGCCATCGGTGTCGTGTGGGCCCTGCTGCTGCTCGGCGGGCTGGTCGTGACGGCCCCGCCGCTGGCCGCCGCCGTGCTGCTCGCCGTGCCGGTCCTGGTGATCGGCTGCCGCTGGTACTTCAAGCGGGCACCGTCCGGCTACCGCTCGGAGGCCGCCGGTTACGCCGCCGTCGCCGCCGCGCTCGCCGAGACCGTGGACGCGGGCCACACCATCGAGGCGCACCGCCTCGGCGCCCGCCGCGTGGCCCTGTCGGAGGAGCGGATCGGGCAATGGGTCGCGTGGGAGAGGTACACCCTCTGGCTCCGCTCCGTGCTCTTCCCGGTCGTCAACACCGTCCACCTCCTCGTGCTCGGCTCGGTCCTGATGGCCGGCGGGGTGTTCGTGCTGCGGGGCTGGATAGGAGTGGGCCAGCTGACCACCGGCGCCCTCATCGCGCAGATGCTGGTCGACCCGGTGAACCTGATCCTGCGCTGGTACGACGAGGTGCAGGTCGCCCAGGTGTCACTGGGCCGCCTGGTCGGTGTGCGGGACATCGAGCCGGACGCCGGGGACGCGGCACTGGCCCCCGAGGGACGGGTCGTGGACGCCGACCGGGTGCGCTTCGGCTACCGCGAGGGCGTCGACGTGCTGCGCGAGGTCTCCCTGCGGGTGGCGCCGGGCACCCGGCTGGCCCTGGTCGGCCCGTCCGGCGCGGGCAAGTCCACCCTGGGCCGGCTGCTCGCCGGGATCTACGCGCCCCGGAACGGCCGGATCACCCTGGGCGGCGCGGAGCTGTCCCGGATGTCCGCCGAACGCGTCCGCTCCCATGTCGCCCTGGTCAACCAGGAGCACCACGTCTTCGTGGGTTCCCTGCGCGACAACCTCCTGCTGGCCCGCACCGACGCCACGGACGCCGAGCTGTGGGCGGCCCTCGGCGCGGTCGACGCGGACGGCTGGGCGCGGGCCCTGGACGACGGACTGGACACCGAGGTCGGCTCCGGCGGCCTCGCCCTGACCCCGGCGCAGGCCCAGCAGATCGCGCTGGCCCGGCTGGTGCTGGCCGACCCGCACACGCTGGTCCTGGACGAGGCGACCTCGCTGCTCGACCCGCGCGCGGCCCGCCATCTGGAACGCTCCCTGGCACGAGTCCTCGACGGCCGCACCGTGGTGGCCATCGCCCACCGACTGCACACCGCCCACGACGCCGACGTGATCGCCGTCGTGGAGAACGGCCGGATCAGCGAGCTGGGCAGCCACGAGGAACTGGTCGCGGCGGAGGGCGCCTACGCCGCACTCTGGCGCTCCTGGCACGGGTGAGCGCCGGCCGGGAATACGGGTGCGCGGGCCTGCGGGGCCGGTGCGCCGGGGGACGGCGGCACGGGTGGAGGCCGCGGGGGGCGATCCGCCGGCGTCGGTCCCGACGGGTGCCGCCCCCGTGAGGCTGGGGGCAGGGTCGCCGACGGTGCCAGCAGCGGCCGACCGCTTGAGGACGGGGACGGTGACGGGGACGCCGGTGGCGCCGACGGGGGCCGACCGCTTGAGGACAGTGACCGGAGCGCAGACGGTGACGGCAGGGGCAGGCCCCGCCAGGCCGGGGGCGGAGGCTCCGGAGGTGGGCGGCCCGGTCACGGTCACAGGTGGGGCGCCCACCTCCGTCCCCCGCCTCGGCGGCACGGAACGCCTCCCTGCCGCTGTGTCTCCCGTCCCAAGCATGGACGGTGCCCCGGCCTCCGTACCCGGGAGAACCCCGCCGCGAGACCGTCCACCCGCCCCGCCACGTCCGGTGAAGGCCAGGCCGCGAAGCCCTCCGTCTGCCCCGCCAGGACGCCCGGTGAAAGCGGGCCCGCGAAGCCCTCCGCCTGACTGACCTCGGTACCCGGTCAAAGCCGGGCCGCGGAGCCCTCCGCCCGCTCCGCACCGGCACCCGGTGAAAGCGGGGCCGCGGAGCCTCTCCCTGCCGCGCTCCGGCGCCCGGACTGCCGCGTCCGGTCCCGCCACGCGGGTGCGCGCTCGTGCCCGGACCCGTGCCGTTGCGCGGTGCCGATCCGGGGTGGAAGGCTGGAAAGCGGCAGCGGCTCGGGGCGCGCCCGGGGACCAGCCGGTTCGCGATGTGCGACGCCCGTGCCGCGCGTGCCGACGGTCCACCGCCCGCTGGGGCGGCATCCGGCCGTCCTCACCCACTGGAGGTAGTCGTGGACAGCGCCGACGGCTGGGGGGACGACGTCTACCAGCCCGATCGCTCGGAGATCCGGGAGGATTCGGGGGTGCTCGACGTCGAGGACACACTGGACTTCGACGGCGTCGACGACCCCCTCGACCGCGGCTGGTCCCCTCCCGAGCGACCGTGGGCGGTCGAACACATCGGCGTGACGGCGGCCGAACGCCGGGCGGGCGAGACCCTCGACCAGCGCCTTGCCGAGGAGCTGCCCGATCTGTCCGCGCCCGACAGCGACGGCATCGGGGACTGCGCGGGCACCGACGGGGAACCCCTCGACAACGAGGTCGGCACCTTCCGGTCCGGCCGGCTGGTGGCGCCCGACGAGGGTGTGCACGAGGACGAGGAGGCCGCGCTCGTCGCCACCGACGTCGGCATCGACGGGGCCGCCGCCTCCGCCGAGGAGGCCGCGGTGCACATCGTCGACGAGGACTCCCTCCCCGGCTGAGCCGGACCGTCCGGACGCCTCCGTCCCGACCTCCCGTCCCGAGGAGCCGCCATGCAGCAGGACAAGCACCCCGACTACCACCCCGTGGTCTTCCGCGACCGCGCCGCCGGATACGCCTTCCTGACCAGGTCCACCGCACAGAGCGAGCAGACCATCGAGTGGGACGACGGCCGGACCTACCCGGTGATCGACGTGGAGATCTCCTCGGAGAGCCACCCCTTCCACACGGGCAAGGCCCGTACGGTCGACACCGAGGGCCGTATCGCCCGCTTCGAGCGCCGCTACGGCACGGCGGACGCGGGCGAGTCCACCTGATCCGGACCGCCCCGCCGGATCACGACCCGCTACCGGCTCCGTCCGGTCGCCGGCCGGTGCCGCCGGCTCGGTCAGATCACGTTGAGGGCCGCCGCACAGCCCACTCCCCCGAGCAGCATGAACACCGGCATGAGCACCTTCAGCTCGACCCAGCTGCCCGCCCGGAAACGCATCACCTTCGGCGGGCCCACCGGGTACCAGCGCTTGCGGCCCACCGGAATGGGCCACAGGATCGGGCAGCCGGACACGGTCAGCGCGTCCCCGATGTCGTGCACCAGCGCGCCCAGCACGATCGGCAGCCCCAGCCACACGTACTCCTGCCCGGGCGCGGTGAACAGCCAGTCGGCACCATGGCCCGGCTTGTCCAGCACTCCCGCCAGGATCCACGCGCTGGTCGCCGCCAGCAGCCAGACCAGGACGTCGCTGCTGGATCCGCGCGCCGCCCGCCACAGCAGCCCTTCGATCGCGAGCACCATGTGCACGAAGAGGATCGCCAGCACCCCCCAGCGGTCCCCGATGACCGCCACGGCGGAGCATCCGGCGCCGATCAGGACCGCCCACACCCAGGTGTGCGTCAGCGTGCGGTGCCCCCCGGAGCGACGCGGGTCGCCCTGCTTCCTGGTCGCCTTGTAGACGGCGTACGACAGTTTGTCCACGATCTCGCAGATCGCACGGGAGATCGGCCCGAAGGCCCGCGAGATGGTGGCCGCCTTGTGGTCGAGGTCCGGGGCGAGTGCGGCGCCGGCGCAGATCAGGGCGCCGCAGAGGAGGACCGGCCACGGCATCGGGTGCCCGGCCGCCGCCGCGGCGGCTCCCACGCCCAGCCAGGCCGCGGCCCCCGACAGTGAGTGTGCTGGTCCCATCATGGCCGCTTCCCGCCCCATTCCTCGTGTGCCGCTGTCCAGTTGACCCGGTGCGCCGACGCCTCGCCGGTGACACAGCGTAGCTTCCGTGATCTTGGTTCTCGCAGCCGATTCCCCGCTCGGGCGGTGGGCCAGGCAAGATGGGGGCGTGACCCTCATCGATCAGCTGCCGCCGACCGCCGACCCCGACGCCCTGTACGAAGCCTTCGAGTCCTGGGCTCGGGAGCGCGGTCTCACCCTCTATCCCCACCAGGAGGAGGCGCTGATCGAGGTGGTCTCCGGGGCGAACGTGATCGTGTCGACGCCCACCGGCTCCGGCAAGAGCATGATCGCCGCGGGCGCGCACTTCGCCGCGCTGGCCCGGGACGAGGTCACCTTCTACACGGCGCCGATCAAGGCCCTGGTGTCGGAGAAGTTCTTCGAGCTGTGCAAGCTCTTCGGCACCGAGAACGTGGGCATGCTCACCGGTGACGCCTCCGTGAACGCCGACGCGCCCGTCATCTGCTGCACCGCCGAGGTGTTGGCGTCGATCGCGCTGCGCGACGGCAGGAACGCGGATGTCGGCCAGGTCGTCATGGACGAGTTCCACTTCTACGCCGAGGGCGACCGCGGGTGGGCCTGGCAGATCCCGCTGCTGGAACTCCCCCAGGCGCAGTTCATCCTGATGTCGGCCACTCTGGGCGATGTGTCCTTCTTCGAGAAGGATCTCGCGCGCCGTACCGGCCGCCCCACTTCGGTGGTCCGCTCGGCGACCCGCCCGGTACCCCTGTCCTACGAGTACAAGCTGACCCCGCTCACCGAGACGCTCACCGACCTGCTGGAGAGCAAGCAGGCTCCGGTGTACATCGTCCACTTCACGCAGGCGCAGGCCGTGGAGCGGGCGCAGGCCCTGATGAGCATCAACATGTGCTCGCGCGAGGAGAAGGACCAGATCGCCGAGCTGATCGGCAACTTCCGCTTCACCACCAAGTTCGGCCGCAACCTCTCCCGTTACGTGCGGCACGGCATCGGCGTCCATCACGCCGGCATGCTGCCCAAGTACCGCCGTCTGGTGGAGAAACTGGCCCAGGCCGGACTGCTGAAGGTCATCTGCGGCACCGACACGCTCGGTGTGGGCGTCAACGTGCCCATCCGCACGGTGCTGTTCACGGCGCTGACCAAGTACGACGGCAGTCGGGTGCGCACCCTGCGGGCGCGTGAGTTCCACCAGATCGCGGGCCGGGCCGGGCGGGCCGGTTTCGACACCGCGGGGCTCGTGGTCGCGCAGGCGCCGGAGCACGTCATCGAGAACGAGAAGGCCCTGGCCAAGGCGGGCGACGACCCGAAGAAGCGGCGCAAGGTGGTGCGCAAGAAGGCGCCCGAGGGCTTTGTCGGCTGGACGGAGAACACGTTCCAGAAGCTGATCGAGTCGGAACCGGAGCCGCTGTCCTCGCGCTTCCGGGTGACGCACACGATGCTGCTGTCGGTGATCGCCCGGCCGGGCAACGCGTTCGAGGCGATGCGCCACCTCCTGGAGGACAACCACGAGCCGCGCAAGCAGCAGCTGCGGCACATTCGCCGGGCCATCGCGATCTACCGCTCGCTGCTCGACGGCGGGATCGTGGAGAAGCTCGACAAGCCCGACGCCGAGGGCCGCATCGTCCGGCTCACGGTCGACCTCCAGCAGGACTTCGCGCTGAACCAGCCACTGTCCACGTTCGCGCTGGCCGCGTTCGAACTCCTGGACCCCGAGTCGCCGTCCTACGCCCTGGACATGGTCTCCGTGGTCGAGTCCACCCTGGACGATCCGCGGCAGATCCTCGTCGCCCAGCAGAACAAGGCGCGCGGCGAGGCGGTGGCCGCGATGAAGGCGGACGGCGTCGAGTACGAGGAGCGCATGGAGCGCCTCCAGGACATCACGTACCCGAAGCCGCTGGAAGAACTGCTCTTCCACGCCTACGACACCTACCGCAAGAGCCACCCCTGGGTCGGCGACCACCCGCTGTCGCCGAAGTCGGTGGTCCGGGACATGTACGAGCGGGCGTTGTCCTTCACGGAGCTGGTTTCCCTCTACGAACTGGCCCGCACCGAGGGCATCGTGCTGCGCTATCTGGCGAGCGCCTACAAGACGCTGGACCACACCATCCCGGACGACCTGAAGTCCGAGGACCTGCAGGATCTGATCGAGTGGCTGGGCGAGATGGTGCGCCAGGTGGACTCCAGCCTGCTGGACGAGTGGGAGCAGCTCGCCAACCCGGAGGAGATGACCGCCGAGGAGGCCCAGGAGAGGGCCGACGAGGTCAAGCCGGTCACGACCAACGCCCGCGCCTTCCGCGTCCTCGTCCGCAACGCCATGTTCCGCCGTGTGGAGCTGGCCGCCTTGGACCAGGTCGAGGAACTGGGCGAGCTGGACGCCGAGTCCGGCTGGGACGCCGATGCCTGGGGCGCGGCGATGGACAAGTACTGGGACGAGTACGACGATCTCGGCACCGGGCCCGACGCCCGCGGCCCCAAGCTCCTCGTCATCAAGGAGGAGCCGGAGAACGGCCTCTGGCGCGTCCGCCAGATCTTCGACGACCCGAGCGGCGACCACGACTGGGGCATCAGCGCGGAGGTCGACCTCGCGGCCTCCGACGCCGAGGGCCGTGCGATCGTCCGTGTCACCGACGTCGGCCAGCTGTGAGCCGTTCACGGCCAGGGGCGAGCCAAGGAGAAACCCATCGATGACGAATCCGGCCGAGAGTCTGGTCGACCTGCTCGACCTGGAGCAGATAGAGGTCAACATCTTCCGTGGCCGCAGCCCGCAGGAGTCCCTCCAGCGGGTCTTCGGCGGCCAGGTGGCAGGCCAGGCGCTGGTCGCCGCGGGCCGCACCACGGAAGGCGACCGCCCGGTGCACTCGCTGCACGCGTACTTCCTGCGCCCGGGACGGCCGGGCGTGCCGATCGTGTACCAGGTGGAGCGGGTCCGCGACGGGCGTTCCTTCACGACGCGCCGGGTCACGGCCGTACAGCAGGGCCGCACGATCTTCAATCTCACCGCCTCCTTTCACAAGCCTGAGGAAGGTCCTTTCGAGCACCAGCTGCCGCCGGCCCGCGAGGTGCCGCACCCGGAGACGCTGCCGACGGTCTCGGAGGAGATCCGCAAGCATCTGGGCACGCTGCCGGAGCAGTTGGAGCGGATGGCACGCCGCCAGCCCTTCGACATCCGCTATGTCGACCGGCTGCGCTGGCACGCGGAGGAGGTCCAGGGGGCCGAGCCGCGCAGCGCCGTGTGGATGCGCGCGGTGGGACCGCTGGGCGACGATCCCCTGGTGCACACCTGCGCGCTGACCTACGCCAGTGACATGACCCTCCTGGACGCGGTCCGCATCCCGGTGGAGCCGCTGTGGGGGCCGCGCAACTTCGACCTGGCCTCGCTGGATCACGCCATGTGGTTCCACCGGCCCTTCCGCGCGGACGAGTGGTTCCTTTACGACCAGGAGTCCCCGATCGCCATAGGCGGACGCGGGCTGGCCCGCGGGCGCATCTACGACCTGGAGGGACGGCTGCTCGTGTCGGTCGTCCAGGAGGGTCTGTTCCGGGCGCTGTAGCCCGGCACCGGGGGGCCGCCTCCGGGTGTCAGACCCGCGCGGGTCCGGTGCGCCGCGGGTTTCTCCGCTGGAGCCAGGCCCGCAGGCCGCGGGGCGACCGCTGTGCGGCGGGCCGTGCCGGAACCGTCGGTCCGTGGCCCCCGCGGGCCGTTGGCGCCGGCGGTCGCACCAGTGGCCCGGTACCCGGCCCACGCGACCCGGTGGGCCGCACCGGCAGCCCGGCTCGTGGCTCGGCAGACTCCGGAAGCCTGGACGACGGCTCGGCATGCCATGCGGCCGGCTCCGCGAGCCGTGACGGCAGGTCCGGGGCGGCCGCGTCGGGTTCCGAGGCCGACGTCGCCCGCTCCGCGGGTTTCGCCGTCGCTTGCTCGGGTCCGGTCACGGTGCGGGCCATCGGCGGGATGGGCCGTGGTGCCGTGCGGATCGAGGGCGGGATACGGCGGGCGGCCGGGCCCGGAGCGGGTGCGGCGCCGCGGGCCTCCTCGACCGCGCGGGCCAGCTCGCTGCGCAGCCAGTCGATCTCGTCCGCGTCCTGGGCCGTCGTGATCTGCTCGGCGGTGTGCGCGGAGGGCGTTCCTGGCAGACCGTGCCCGGGCGGCAGGGGCCGGGACGCGTTCAGGTGCGCTCGCTCGTACGGGTCCTTGACGATGTCGGCGACCTCGACCGGCGCGAGGAACGCGGCCACCGCGCCGGCCCGGGCCCAGGGGCCGTCGGCCTGCCGGAGCAGGGATCCCAGCTGGCGTCCGCGCCAGTTGCGCGCCCGCAGGTCCACTCCCGTCGCCAGCTGGCCGCGCAGCGTCTCGGGCGTGCGCCCCTTGAGCAGGCGCCGGTTCTCCGGGCCGGTCGCGAACCGCTGGAGCTCTTCCGCCAGGTAGAGCCAGACCACGGCTCGGTAGCGGTTGAGGTAGAACGCGACGGGCACGAGCAGGCCCAGACGGGCCAGCCGGGTGAATCTGCCGGCCGGGATGTCCATGAGGGCGGCCCCCTCCGCCGTCCCGACCACCCGCACCCGGTTCAGGAGGGACTCCGGGAAGCCGTCCTGGGCGCGAAGACGCTCGATCTCCGCGCGTTCCACCCGCCGGCCGCCTCCCCCGCCCTCGTCGGGCACGGTCAGGATGCAGCCGAGCTGCACTGCGCGGTCGAACTCACCGCGCTTGAGTCCCAGTTCGCGAGCGGCGTGGCCCGGTGCGCAGGTGCTGGTGCGGGTGGGGTCGAAAAGGCTGGCCGACATGGTCGTACTCCCCCGTGGAGTCCGTGGCTCACGCCCGGTGCGTTCGCCGTGCACACACCGTAGCCGGTTCGCCGCGTATCGTGGCGAGCCTGTGGATAACTCCACGGGGGCGAGAAGACCCGCAGGTCAGGCGCCCGCCTTGCGAGTTCGCTCGGGTTGCCTGGCATCGATGCCGAGGTGTTCGCCGACCCGGTTCACGAGCAGGGTCATCTCGTAGGCGATCTGGCCGATGTCCGCGTCCGCGCCGCTGAGCAGACACAGGCAGCTGCCGGTGCCGGCCGCGGTCACGAACAGCACGGCATCGTCGTACTCGATCATCGTCTGGCGCACCCTGCCCGCGCCGAAGTAACGTCCCGAGCCCTTGGCCAGGCTGTGCAGTCCGGACGCCACGGCGGCCAGATGCTCGGCGTCCTCGCGGCGTAGGCCCGTGCTCGCCGCGGTGACCAGCCCGTCGTTCGACAGGACCAGCGCGTGGCGGACATGGTCCACCCGCTCGGTCAGATCGTCCAGGAGCCAGCCGAGGCCCTGGTTCTGCGCCATGTCCCTCTCCCCGTGTGATGTCTCCCCCTGGCTGGAGGAACTCTCCGCCAGCCTTCCCCACGACCGGCGTGCGGGCAAGCAGGATGGACGCATGGCAGAGAAGATGACCGATGAGGAATGGCGGGCGTTCGTCTCCGACGGCACCCGCACCGCCAAGCTGTCGACCGTTCGCGCCGATGGGAGCCCCCATGTGACCCCCGTCTGGTTCGTCCTGGACGGGGACGAGCTGGTGCTCACCACCGGCAAGGACACCGTGAAGGGGCGCAATCTGGCCCGTGACGGCCGGGTCGCCCTGTGCGTGGACGACGACCGTCCGCCGTTCCATTTCGTGGTGCTGAACGGCCAGGCCGAGCTGTCGGACGATCTGGCCGAACTCCGTCAGTGGGCCACCCGGATCGCCGCCCGGTACATGGGCGAGGACCAGGCCGAGGAGTACGGCGCCCGCAACGGCGTGCCGGGCGAACTCCTCGTACGCGTCACCGTCGACAACGTGGTGGCGGTACGGGACCTCGCGGCCTGAGCCGCGGGAGCGTGCGGTTGCCATCACGGCTGTGACGGCGCCGATGTCGGCCGGGTGGCGGTGCGGAATCATGCGGAGCATGAGCGACGACCACACTCACGTCCAGGAGTTCTTCACCGCCCGGGCCGCCGACTGGGACGACCGGTTCCCGGATGACGGCCCTGCCTATGCCGCCGCTGTCGCCGGCCTCGGATTGCGCGAGGGGGACCGCGTCCTGGACGCGGGGTGCGGCACGGGACGGGCCCTGCCGCCCCTGCGGGCCGCCGTGGGCCCCTCGGGGGTGGTGCTGGGGGCCGATCTGACCCCGGCGATGCTCCAGGCCGCCGTGCGGGCCGGGCGCCACCGCGACGGGCGGCTGCTGCTCGCGGACATCGCCGCGCTGCCGCTGCGGTCGGGCTGCCTGGACGCCGTGTTCGCGGCCGGCCTGATCGCCCACCTGCCGCATCCGGTGGACAACCTGCGGGAACTGGCCCGTGGCGTACGGCGGGGCGGTACGCTCGCGCTCTTCCATCCGATCGGCCGTGCGGCCCTGGCGGCGCGGCAGGGGCGCCGGATCACGCCCGACGACCTGCGGGCCGAGGCCAACCTCCGTCCACTGCTGACAGCTGCGGGCTGGCGCATGACGTCCTATGTGGACGAGGATGCCCGTTTCCTCGCGCTCGCGGTGCGCGAGGACTGACCGCCCCTCGCCGGGATCAGGACGTTCCGGCGATGGCCGCCGCGAAGGCGCCGGGGTTGTCGAACATGACGTTGTGCCCGGCGCCGGGCACCGTCACCACGCGCACCCCGGCGGCTTCCAGACTCCGCCGCCCCGTGATTTCACCGCTGTGCTCGCCCTGGAGGAAGACGCGGTCGACGGGCAGCCCCTCAAGGAGCGTACGCATCACGGGGCTGGAGCCCTGGCACAGGCCGACGGCGCTGCGGTGCAGGGCGCGTGGGTCGGTCAGCCGCATGGTGGCCGCCCACAGCGGGCCGACGGCGTCGAGCAAGCGCGCGTGCCCCTTCTCGACGAACTCCTCCTCCGCGTAGGCGGCGATCGCGCTGCTGGCGGCGCTCGACGGTGGAAAGGCGTCCAGATTGGCCTCGGTCAGCACCAGCCGGGAGACGAGGTCGGGCCGCCGGTGGGCGAGGACGACGGCCACGGAGCCGCCCATGCTGTGCGCGATCAGTTCGGCGCCCGTGATCCCGGCCGCGTCCAGTGCGGCCGCGACCGCGTGGGCATGGCCGTCCAGGGTGTATCCGAAGTCCTGGGGCCGGTCGCTCGTGCCGTGGCCCGGAAGGTCGACGAACAGGCTGCGCCTGCCCGCAAGTTCGGGCCGGGCCGCGACGTGGGCGTGGTAGACGGCGGACATCGATCCGAGTCCGTGCAGGTACACCCGGCCGGGCTCCGCTCCGGGCACCTCGGTCCACCGGACATGGCTTCCCCTGCTGTCGAACGCGGCCTGCCGCATGTGCCCCTCCCAGTGTTTCGACGACTCCACACAATACCTCGACACCGATGTATACCGTCAAGGCGGTATTGGCGCGACGATGTACCACTGGGGAGAATGCGGTCATGCTCGAACTCGCCATCCTGGGATTTCTGTACGACGCGCCCCTGCACGGGTACGTGCTGCGCCGTCAGATCGCCGCGCTCACCGGGCATGTACGCCCGGTCGCCGAGAGCACCTTGTACCCGGCCGTCAAGCGGCTGGAAAAAGGGGGCCTGTTGGTGCGGTCCACCGAGCCCGGTGCCGTCGCCGCGCCGCGCCATGTGCTGAGGCTGACCGAGGAGGGCGGGCACGAGCTGAAGCGCCGGCTCGCCGAGCCCGCACAGCGGGAGATCACCGACGAGAACCACTGGTTCACACTGCTCGCGTTCCTGCGGCACCTGGCGGACCCCGTCGCGCAGGCGGCCGTGCTGCGCCGCCGGCTGGCCTTCCTGGAGGAACCGGCGAGCTTCTTCTACGACGGCGACCGGCCGCTGAGCGCCGAAGAGCTGGGCGACCCCTTCCGCCGGGGTGTCCTCACCATCGCGCGGGCTACGAGCCGGGCGGAACTGGCCTGGCTGCGCGACACCCTGGCATCACTCGACGGGGCCGGCCGCTGAGGCGTCCCGGTGCCGCACCGGGCAGCCGCGCAGCCCGGGGACCGGGCGGGTGCCCAGGTCGGCCACGCGGTAGCCGTCGGGGTAGCCCTTGATCTCCCGGTTCTGACGGGCGAAGTGCGGCTTGCGGCGCGGCGGCAGCAGCCGGACCAGCCGGCCGCGCGTCCATACGGCCCGGTGCACCAGCGCGGTGGCCATCGGGCCCGGTCGGCGATAACGGAAGGCGCGCAGCAGCGGTTCGTCGAGCAGGGCGAGTGTCGCCGTGCGCAACAGCGGGGCCAGCGGACGGGGATACCAGGAGGCCATCAGGCCGAGCGTGGCGTCGGAGACGCGCCGGGCCTCCTCGTCCCAGCCGAAGTGGGCCTCTTCATAGGAGTCGAGAAGGGCTTCGAACTCCTCGTAGGTCCGGGGGATGTCCGGGATGCCCATGTGCCGGCCGAGGGTGCGGTAGTACTCGGTGCCGGCGATGACCTCGTGCCGGGACAGCCGCCGCCAGCCGTAGGTGTCGATCCAGCGCCTGGGCACCACCACGAACGTGCTCAGCACGTACCGCATGTCGTCGTCGCTGATGTCGTAGCTGCGGTGCATCTGGTTGATGCGGCGGATCGCCGTACGCCCCTGCTCCGCGGCGAAACCGTGCTCCATGACGGTGTCGAGGAGGAGCGCCGTGTCGTCGTAGCGCTTCTGTGTGCGCTCGGTCAGCTCCGCCGTCCGTGCGAGCAGGCGGCCGATGCTCGGTACCGCGTAGGTGCGGTACAGGGCCAGTTCCAGGGCCCGCGTGTAGTCCCAGGGGAACTCCAGGGTGACACTGATCCGGTGGATCTCCAGCGCGTCCGCCACCGGGTCCAGCCGGCGGATCCGCCCCAGCTGTTCGAACCGCTTCACCGCGTCGCCCCCTTCTGCCGCCGGAAGTCCAACTCTACGTTGTGAACCACCAGATGGGCGATCAGGTCTGACTCGTTCGGGGAGAGGGTGGTCCACGTGTTCGACGCGATCCGCAGGTACACCGGCAGGTTCCGCGCGCCCGCGCGGCCGCGGCCGGCGGGCGTCCCGCAGAAGCGTGCGCACAATCTGTTCGAGGCGGCGGCCGTCTATGTGGCCGCTCGGGTGGAGGACGACGAGGACCGGGCCGAGGAGGCGGCGGCCTGGGTGTCGCCGGAGGCGCTCTCCTTCGGGGTGAGCGAACTGGCCTGCCGGGCGGTCGTCGCGCTGGCCCGGGAGCGTGACGAGTCGCCTGGCGCGGTGGCCCGCGATCTCCTCGGTTTGCCCACGAACTGACCCCGACCTCCTTGTGCGCACGTGGTCGTTTCGCCCGTGTCCAGGGGGAAACCTGCAGCTCCGTGCGGTGTCCTGAGCCGTGACAACCGGCTTCCGCTCGCACTAGGGTGCGCGCCGACGGACGAACCACTGGGGAGGCTGGGATGGCCGGGACGGACGAGATGGCCGTCGTCGCCGCGGACGACGCGTTGTACGTGCTGACCGCGGTACTGCTGACGCCGGCGCAGTTCCCGAGCGTGCTCGGCGACGACTACCCGGAGGCGTGCGCGACGCTGGGTCTGCCTCCGCTCGCCGACGGGTACGGCCTGGTGCTGGGACAGGACGGGGACGGCGCTCGCTGGACGGTCGTCATCGACGACGTGTCGCTGGTCGCCGTGGCGATCGCGTCCTGGGACTGCGGCATGGAATACGAGCTGTCCCCGGACGAACGCGCGGTCGTGACCGCCCTGCCGGGATGGCCCCTGGCCGTCGCCGTCGCCGCGCCCGGTGTGCCCGCTCCGCACGATCCCCCGGCCGGGGCGGCGGACCGGCCGGCGCTGAGCCCGCCGGACACCGGCGTCTGGGGGCCGGCCCAGCGCCGTCTGGGCGCCGACGAGATCGCGCTGCAGTGGGCCGTCTGGCGGGGGCAGATCGACGACGCCGACCTGCCCGCGCCCGGCGAGCGGGCGAAGCCCGCACAGTCCGCGCGGCAGGACGAGGAGAGCACCGGGACCGGTGGCCACCCGGGTGTCCGCCGGGCGCTCGCGGAGGCGCGGGCCTACGTCGACTCACCACCGCCGCTGGGCAGGGTGCGCTCGTCCTTCGCCCCGGGCGACGCCCGTACGCTGCGCGCCGACGGCCCCGGCTGGTCGCTCGTGGCCCGCACCGACGACATCGCGTTCGTCCTGCTCGACGACCAGCCCGGCGAGGTCCTGCCGGTGGGCCGGGGCCCCGAGCTGCCGGGCCTGCTGGAGGCGCTCGACAAGATCGCCGTACGTCCGCTGTAAAGCTCGAACGGGTACGGCCCCTCCTGGTTCCCCTGGGCCGCGCCCCCGTACGACAGCGCGTCCCCTGGCCGGCCCGGACGCCTTCACCCGGCCTCCGCCTGGCGGCACGCGGGGCCTCAGCGGCCGAGTTCCTTGCGGGCGATCCGGCGGAGTCTGCGCCGCTGCGAGGGGTCCAGGGCGAGGTACGCGATCACCGGCACGCCGATCACGATCAGGAACGCCGCCCACCAGGGCAGCCATATCAGCAGGATCAGCCCGACCGCCACGCCTCCTACTGCGATCTTCGCGTTCTTCGACATGAGCGTCGCCTCCTTCGCGGCCACCGCCGCTCTCTGCTCTGGGAAACGACCTCGCGATACCTGCGGTTCCGGCCCCCACCCCTGACAGATCCCCGAGAGACACCCCTAGTGGCCCTCCCTTGGGCGTCGGAGAGGGCCGCTCCCTCGGCCGAGCGGCAGCACTCCGACAGGCAGGCAGCGCGTGCAGGGAGCACGCCGACTCGTCCCGACGAGCCGCGGACGCCGGTCGTTCATCTCCCGGTCGCACGGGGTTCCCTCGGGAGCCCAATCGTGGCCGCAGTCAACGATCTTGTTTCCAGGAGGCCCGATGTCCCCGACTGCCGCAGGCCGGCGCCGCGTCCACCGTTCCATAGCCACCGGCCTGCCGCTGGCCCTGGCCGCCGTCCTCGTGGCCGCGGGGACGGTGACGGCGGCGCCGGCCAAGGAGGCCCGTGTCGTCCGCACGGCGACACTCGGCGAGATCCCGCTCGGCGCGTTCAGCAACGCGCTGCTGCCAGGAAGCGTGGCCGACGACCGCGGGGTGAAGCTCGGCGGCATCGGCAGCGACCTCTATCCGGCGGCCCGCAAGGGCGAGTACTGGACCGTGACCGACCGCGGGCCCAACGGTCAGATCAAGGTGGACGGCAAGAAGCGCCGTACCTTCCCGGTACCGGGCTTCGACCCGGCGATCGTGAGGATCCGGGTTTCCGGGGACACCGTCGGGGTCGTCGACGCGATCCCGATCACCACCTCCTCGGGGAAGGCCGTCACCGGACTGCCCGACCAGCGGGGCCGGGACGAGGCGCCGTACACCTACGACGCGAGGACGCCGCTCCCCTACGACCCGAACGGCCTGGACACCGAGGGCATCGTCCGGGCGGGGGACGGCAGTTTCTGGCTCGTGGACGAGTACGGGCCGTCCCTGGTGCACGTCTCCGCGCGCGGGAAGGTGCTCACCCGCTATGTGCCCAAGGGCCTCGCGCTGACCGGGACGGACTACCCGGTGGTGGAGGCGCTGCCGTCGGTCCTGCTGCACCGCAAGTCCAACCGGGGGTTCGAGGGGCTGGCGCAGCTTCCCGGCGGTGACCTGGTGCTGGCCCTGCAGAGCCCGCTCTCGCTCCCGGACGCGGATGCCGGCGACGCCTCGCGCACCACCCGTCTGCTGCGGTTCTCGCCCCGCCGGAAGGCCGTCACGGCCGAGTACGCCTACCGCTTCGACGCGGTCGGCGTGGTCGACCCGGGCGAGGACGACACCTCGGAGCTGAAGATCTCGTCGGTGGTGGCGGTCGGCCGCGACCGGCTGCTCGTCGAAGAGCGTACGGACAAGGCGGCCCGGCTGTACCTGGTCGGGCTCGGGAGCGGGGTCGGCATCCTGGGCGGCCCGTGGGACGACGACACCACGTCCCCGTCGCTGGAGCAGCTCGACGATCCGGCGTCCGCGGGCGTGCCGGTGCTGTCCAAGCGGCTCGTGGTGGACCTGGGGACGGTCGCGGGGGTCCCCGGGAAGATCGAGGGCATCGCGCGCGTGGACCACGACACGCTCGCGCTCGTCAACGACAACGACTTCGGGATGACCGACGGCGAGGGCGCGTTCGACGCCCGGGGCCGCCTGGTCGACAGCGGTGTCGAGACGACGGTGGTGTACGTGCGTCTGCCCGGGAAGCTGTGACGGGGGGGGGGGGGGGGGGGGGGGGGGGGGGGGGGGGGGGGGGGGGGGGGGGGGGGGGGGGCGCAGGGGGGGGGGGGGGGGGACGG
>NZ_JBVHXT010000082.1:10726-19624 GCF_055569255.1 Streptomyces sp. NPDC029296 | reverse complement strand
CTTCGTCTTGTTTTTTCGGTGGGCGGTACTTACGCCCCCCGCGGCCAAGGCGGCCCCCCCCCCCACTGCGGTGTCGGGTGCTACTGGGTGGTCTCGGTGATGACGAGGAAGGTGTCGGTGGTCAGGTTTCATCACGACCCGGGCGTCCGGTGTGCCCTGGGCGCGCTGGGCGGCGGCGTATTCGTCGGCGGGCCAGAGGCCCCGGGGGTGTCCGGCGGGGAACCGCTCCAGGACGGTCCGCTGGGCAAGGCCGTCGGCGGTCATCGGGTGTCGCCTTCCTCGTAGGCGTCGATCAGGTCGCTGATTACCTCGGGGCTGGCGGCTTCGCCGACCCAGTGGCCGGACGCGGTGAACACCGGGACTTGGTCACGGTCGGCGTCGAACACGGCGATGTAGGTGCCGAACCGCTCCAGCAGGAGGTCATAGAGCACGGGGGCCGGGGCGGCCTCGAGGACCTCCAGACTGTCGACGCTGACGCGGGCCGGAGTGGTGGGGTCGTCGGGCTGGACGACGGTGCCAGTGACGCGCAGGAGGTCACCGGTGCGGATCTCGCGCAGCAGCACGTCGGCGATGCGCGGGTCGGCGGTGGTGCAGGTGTACACGGTGTCCGGGACGCCGGGGGCGGTTCGGTCCAGGACGGTGGGGGAGTGGATCAGATCGAAGCGGGCGATGCCCCAGCCGGTGTCGGGGTGGGGATCGCGTCGACGTAGCCGTCGATGGCCAGGTGCGTCTGGTGGTTCATCAGCGGGCCTCCACCGGGGGCTTGGTTGAGCGGGGTCGGGGGGAGTGTTGTGTGAGGACCAGGAGCTCGTGGTTGCGGCGCTTCTGGGCATCGGTGAGCGGGCGGGCCTTCGCGCCGTGGCGGTGCCAGAGCGGCGAGGCCGGCGGCTCCGGGTAGGCGAGGGCGTGGTCGACGTCGCGCTGGGTGCTGTTCATGAGTGCCTCCAGGTGGAGGGGGTCAGGCGTGGTCGTCGTCGTGCTGCCGGCGTTTGGGCTGGAGGTCGGAGGCGAACCGGCCGAGGCGGGCCTCGGTCGGGTTCGCGGCGATGCAGGTCTCCGCGCACTTCCCTGTCGAGTTCTTCTGTTCAGACCTGCAGGCCGCGCCTGTCGTCCGGGGACAGGTATGACTGAGCGCGCGTTATGGCGCTTCTGAGCATCAGAGGTGGCGAGGCAGCTTCACCGCTATCGGGTTCCGGCCGCTTGCCTGGCGGGACCCGCGCGAGGCCAGACGTTCTGGCGGAAAATTCGTGTGCCTCAAAGGACTGGGCGGGTTATTGTCGCCCGCATGAACGTCACCGGCCGAAGCGCCATCGCGACCGCGCGAGCGACCAGCTCGCCGGTTGCCGCCGTCTGACCTTCTCCCTTTCCCACCGGCGACCGGAAACGGCCCGTCGGTGGTCCCGTGGCGTTCTTGGCTTCTTGCCCCGGCGCGATGACCAGCGTGGTCCGTTATCCGGTGCCTTCCCCGCTGTGACGCGAAGGAGCCGCCCCCATGAACACGGAGACCATTGTCCGCACGTTCGTCGAGTACTTCGAGGAGCGTGATCACCGCCAGATCACCGGCTCGACGCTGCTGCCACCCCCTGGCGACTCGGTGCTGTTCACCACCTCCGGCATGCACCCGCTCACCCCGTATCTGGAGGGGCGCCCCCATCCGCTGGGCCAGCGGCTGGTCAATGTGCAGCGCTGTCTGCGCACCACGGATCTGGAGGAGGTCGGCGATGCCACCCATCTGACTGTCTTCGAGATGCTCGGCACCTGGTCACTGGGCGACTACGAGGGCTCACTGAGTCTCGGCTGGGGGTACAGGCTGCTCACCGATGGACTGGGGGTCGATCCGGGCTTGCTCCATGCCACCGTCTATGGCGGCGATGACCAGATCGGGCCAGACACTGCTTCCCTGCAGTTGTGGCAGGACCTCGACGTTCCCGTCGAGCTCACCGTGGAGGACAACTGGTGGTCCAACGGACCCGTCGGCCCGTGCGGCCCCGACTCGGAGATCTTCCTGTGGAGCGGTGACACCCCACCCCAGTCGACACCCACACGCGACGACCGCTGGGTAGAGGTCTGGAACCACGTGATGATGCGCCATCGTCGACTCGAGGACGGTTCCCTTGTGCCGCTTCCCCAACGCAACGTCGACACGGGGCTCGGCCTGGAGCGGCTGGCCTCTCTGCTGCAGGGCAAGTCGTCAGTGTTCGAGTGTGACGTCTTCGACCCCTGGCGCCGTATCGTGCCGGCTCTGTGGCCACTTGACGAGCCGTCGCTGCGCCTGGTCTACGACCACCTGCGATCAGCCATCGTGGTACTGGGCGACGGAGTGCGCCCGGCCAACACTGGACGGGGTTACGTGCTCCGCCGCCTGCTGCGACGAGTGCTCACCGTTCTGTGGCGGGACGATCCGTCGCGCGGTCTCGGAGACCTGCCGGACGAGTTGGTCTCACACACCCTGGACCACTTCCGCCAGGAAGTAGATCCCAGTGACGTGCGCCGACTGCTGCTCGAGGAGGAGTGCCGGTTCAGTCGGCTCCTTGAACGAGGTCGGCAGGTGCTTGCCCGACCCCGGTTCCAAGGCCCGCTGAAGGAGGAGGACTTCCGGTACCTCCACGACACCCACGGTCTGCCTCGCGATCTAGTCACAAGCCTGCGGCAAGAGTGATGGCGGGGACGAGAGTGGGTGCAGACCAAAATGAAGGAATCGGGCCTTACGGACTGCCCACAGCGGCTTTCTGCGACTGCGGCTGGTCACGGCCGGAAGTCGGGCAGCTGCGCAAGCACCCGCGTCAGCAGCTCCGGGGTCGGCTTCCACGGACCGAGCAGTCCGGTGGCGGGGACCGGCAGCGGCAGCTCCTGGATGTCGGTGAGGACCAGGTGCCAGGCGCCTGGGTGCGCCCACCGTGTGCAGGGCGGGGAGCCTTCGGTGTCCTGGTGGCAGTCGGTCAGGCGCGCGACGCCGAGGACGGCCCCGCTGGTCAGCTCCCGGCCGCGGATCGTGTGGGCGACCAGCGGGAGCCGCAGGGCGGCCGCGTCGATGCGCTGGCCGGCGTGCAGGAGCATCCAGCCCCGCCAGCTCCAGGGCTTGGGCCGGTTCTCGATGCTCTTGGCGCCGGTGAGGATGCAGGTGGCGTAGGGCTGCTGGACGGTGATGCCGCGGATCCAGTCGCCCTCGGGCAGAGTGATGGTCATGCGGCACACCCCCGTCCGGCCGGGGCCGACCGTCCGGCCCGGGTAGCGGTGAGCTGCTCGTGCAGCGCAACCGCCTGCTCGGTCCGGCCGGTGAAGGGCCGGGTGACGGTGGTCATCGCGGGGGTGCGTTGTCCGGTTCGGGTCCGGACGCGCGGGACGCAGTCCATACTGGGGATCTCCCTCTCGTCTCGTACGGGGTGGGTGGCCCGGGGCAGGCGGTTTGGTTGTCCGCCGTGCGCCTGTCCCGGGGCGTAGCTACAGCGCGACGTCGCTGTTCCAGCTGAGGGGGTTGTGCCAGAGGCCGGCCGTCGCGGCCGTCCACTCCAGCTCCCAGCCGGGCCGCAGCCCGCGCGCCGTCCAGGTGTCCGGCTGCCCGCTGGGGATCTCGCGTCCGGCCGTGTGCGCGGCGAGTGCTGCGTCGTACGCATGGTGCGCGCGGCTCAGGGCCGTAGCCGGGGAGTCGGCGACGCCGGTGAAGACGTGAAGTCCGCTTCGGCCTGGGTGGGCGGGATCGTGTATCGGGACGTCGACCTCGTAGGTGCGCAGGATCATGACGCCCATCTCCCTTCGTGCACTCGTGTGGTTAAGGGGACACTGCGACCGTCCCCGCCTCGGGCGGGTGCCGAGGCCGGGGCAGCACAGAGTGCGCTCAACCCGGTGAGGGGTCAGCCGGCCGTCGCGATGGCGTCGCGCAGGTGGGTGCGCGCCCGAGCCAGAAGCGCGCGCTGGCCGCTGTCCGGGCCGGTCAGTGCGTCGGTGAGGTAGCCGACGGCGTGGTCCAGATCCTCGCTGGCGCCCTTCCAGGTGCCGAGGCCGGAGAAGCCGAGGACGTCGCGGACCTCTTCGACCAGGCCGATGAAGACGGTCGCGGTCGCGCCGCGCGGTACCGGGATTTCGATGAGGGCGGCGAGGTCGGCGGCGAAGCAGGCGTGGAGCGCGGCGAAGGTGTCGGTGCGGGTCTGGACGGCCATGGCGGGGTCTCCTTGTCAGAAGTCGAGCCGGATGGTGATGGGGATGCGCGGGTCACGGGAGCGGGTGTGGACGGTGCCGCGGTGTGCGGCGAGGCCGGCGGCGCCGCCTTGGATCGGGAGATGACAGACGGGGCAGCCGTGCCACCACGCGTCACCGTCGGGGAGTTCGGCCGGGGTGAGCAGGTGCGGGTGCGGGCCGTCGGCGGCCCGGCTCATCCGCGGACCGCCTCGGTGTACTGCGCTTCGAGGTCGGCGCGGCCTTCGGGGTCGTCGTCCAGGTCGTGGTCGCTGGCCTCCTGGTCGAGGTCGTCGAAGCCGTCGTGGACGGTGCAGATGGTGTCCTCGTGCCGGTTCAAGCCGCCGGTCAGGGCTCGGACCAGGCAGGTGACGCTGTAGGCGGGAGCCCAGGCCGGAGCGGTGCATTCGTCGTCGTGCGGGCACGGCACCAGCACGTCGAATCCGTAGTCGCCCTCGCCGTCGACGTCGGTGCGCAGGGCGAGGGTGAGGTGCTGCTGGCCGAGGCGGATCTCCGCGACGCGGTCGCCGCCAGCGAGCGTCGAGCCGGGCTTCCACTGCCACAGCGGCAGGATCTCGGGACCGAAGAATCGGCGAACGAGGAGCAGGGCGCCCAGGCCGTCGCCGCCGTCCAGGCCGAGGTCCGCCTGGCGGTTCTGGCTCAGCCGCTCCAGGAACGGCCGCAGCCGGCCGAGGGCGTCGGCGAAGACGAATTTGCGGAAGCCTTCGGCCTTGAAGGTCCGTTGTGAGTCGACCATGTCCCTGTGCTGCTGGCGAACCACGGCGTCCGGCACCGTGCAGTTGGCCTGGCGCGGGCCCTGCCGCGTGATGCACACGGTGGCGGGGGTGGGGACCAGGACCGCGATGGGCAGCATGTTGTGTCGCAGGGCGGCGGCAACCAGCGGCTCCCGGGCGGCTCGGCTCACGTTGGTGGCGTCGACGACCGTGAACAGCCTGCGGCGCATCCTCGCTTCCAGGAGCAGGTGCAGGGCGGCGACCGCGTCACCGGTGGCCGCCTGGTCGCCGGCGTCGTCGCTGACCGTCTCGCGCAGCGCGTCCAGGGACAGGACCTGCGAGGCGGGCCAGGTGGCGGCGAGCGTGGACTTCCCGGCGCCGGAGGGGCCGATGAGGACCACGAGGCTGTGCTCGGGAATCGGCGGGTGGGTCGGCTCGGTCATGCTCACTCTCCTTGTGGGTGAAGGGTGCGGGCAGCCCGGAGGTGCTGTCCGGCGTTGTCAGTGATCAGCGAGGTGGTGAGGTCGTCCTGGGTCTGCTGGAGGGTCGGGGCGACGGTGGTCTCGGCCATGGCGATGGGGGCGGTGAAGGTGGGGGAGGGGTGAGGGTGCATGCTGGATGTCTCCCGGGCCCGGAAACGGGTGCGGGAGTGGGTGGCTGCCCCTTTTTGCCGATGCGCGGCCACCCTGCAGGTCCCCGCCCTCGGCCGTGTGGCCGGGGCGGGGCGCTGTCTGCCTAGTAGGGGGTCTCGGACTGTGGCTTCAGCTGCGGCTGGAGCGGGTGGCGGTGGTGGCCCGGGCGGTGTCGGCGAGCGGCACGGTCAGCTCGTGGCCGTGGTCGACGGCGTCCTCCAGGCGCTGGATGAGCTCGGGGGCCAGGCCTGGGTCGCCGGGCGCCGGTCAGGACGCTTTCGGAGTAGAGGACGTCGGCGAGGAGGCGGCTGCGGACGTCGAGGACGCCGGGCTGTACGGCCAAGGCGGTGGTGTTGCGGTGGCCAGGGCGGCGTGGTCGGCGGCCGCGCGGTAGGCGATCTCGGGCTGCTCGACTGGCGCCCGCCACGCCTATGAACCGCCCGTTCTCCCACGGGCAGTCCGGCGAGTGCTCGCCGATGGCCTCCTCGGGGGCGACGGCGCAGGCCGGTTTGTCGGCCATGCTGCGGCAGCGGTCGCAGTCCCTGACGATGCCTCGTCCTCATCGGACGGGAGCACATTCAGCCGCCGGCGGTGAGTTTCTGGCCGTCCCTCATCGAGACGTCAGGCGGAGCTATTGGGGCGGGTACGAGTCGTGATCGATGTGCGGGGGACGCCTGGGGCGGGTCCTGGATCGGCAGGTCGTCTTGCGCGACGCGATCGTCGCTGACGGGCCAGGACTGGGAGCTCATCGGCCGTGCTCGCCGATCGGCGAGTACGGCCTGTACCCGGCGTGGTCACGGCAGGAGTTCGACAGCGTCATTGAGTACCTCGGGGTCGTTCCGGAATACCTTGGGTATGGCCGAGGCTGAGCTGATCATGGGTGAGATTCTGGTGATTGGCGCGACCGGCAACGTCGGCCGACAAGTTGTTGTGCAGCTCCTGGCCGCAGGTGCCGCCGTGCGTGCATTAGCGCGTGAGCCCGAGTTGGCCGAGCTGCCTGAGGGGGTCAAGGTAGTGGGCGGGGACCTGACCCGGCTGGACACGCTGGAGGGAGCACTGGCCGGTAGCGACACGGTGTTCTTGATCTGGCCGTTCCTTACGACCGAGGGCGCCCCTGCCGTGCTGGAGGCGATTGCGGGGCATGTCCGCCGCATCGTCTATCTCTCATCGTCGGGGGTGAACGAAGACGCCGAACGCCAGACTGACCCGATCAACCAGCTCCACGCCGACATGGAGCGGCTGATCGAAAGGTCCGGAGTGGAATGGACCTTCCTAAGGGCGAACACCATCGCCTCCAACGCGCGAGGGTGGGCCGAGCAGATCCGCACCACGCACGTAGTCCGTGGTCCCGACATCGCCGCCACGGCGGTGATCCACGAACGCGACGTCGCGGCCGTGGCGGTACATGCGCTGACCGAAGACGGGCATGCGGGCATGAAATACGTCCTGACCGGCCCGCAGGTAATCAGCCGAGCCGAGCAGGTACACATGATCGGGGAAGCGATCGGCCACCCTGTGCGCTTCGAGAAGGTCCCGGTAGAGGTCGCACGTCAGCAGATGCTCGCTGATGGCAGGCCGCCCGCTCTCGTCGAGGCCCTGTTGGCCAGCGCTGATACGCGACCCGAGTCGAACCTGATCACATCCACGGTGGAAGAGATCACCGGGGCGCCGGCGCGCACGTTCCGCTCATGGGCGGAAGAGCACGCTGATAGTTTCCGCTAGTGCTGTGACCGCACAGGTTCGCCGGGTTGGACGATCAAGCTGACGAGCGGTTGGCCTCCCCATCGGATGCCTTGCCCGCTATGGACCTTGACGCGTTCACGTCGCCGATACGGCAGTAGGGTGAAACGGTGACCTCCTTACCGGAAGACTCGCCGCTGCCGATCGGCGAAGACGACCGTGATACGGCCGTGCAGCGCCTGCAGGAGGCGTACGCGGAAGGGCTCATCCAGCACGGGGAGTTGGATGAACGCCTCCACCAGGTGCTCACCGCCAAGGCGCACAGCGAGCTCGTGTCCGCTCTGGGCTCACTCCCGGCGGAGCACCCGGGCACCACGTCAACGATCGCTGCCGCCAGCGGACGGATCCAGCGGCGGGGCGCATGGCGGGTACCTCGGATCCTCAAGGTCGAGTCCGCATACGGAAGGGTGCGCCTGGATCTGTCCCGGGCGATCATGGAGCATCCGGTCGTTGATATCGAGCTGCAGCTCGGAACCGGCGGGGCCAGAATCACGGTGCCTCGCGACGCGGTCGTTGACGTCGAGGGTTTGCGCACTGGGTGGAAGGACCTGCGCTACAAGGCACCGCGGCGTTCCCGCCCCGGTGGGCCGACGGTCCGCATCTCTGGGACCATGGGATTCGGACGATTGAGGATCCGCCATGCCTGGCATTGAGGCTCCATCGGCACTAAGGCGTGGTCGAAATGTGGATCACAGGGTGGATGTATCTGCAGCCTGGTCGTAGAGCCGCTCGATCTCAGCGACCGCCTCAGGGAGGTGGTGGTTGGGCTTCTCGTGCCAGTAGTTCGCCAGTATGCCGGGGAGCCAGCGCAGATGGCGTTCGTACAGATCAGCACCTGCGGGGGTGGCTCGCAGGTCGCCATCTGCCTGCTCCAACAGACCGCAGTGGAGGGCGGCTGCTTCGTGGAGGTCAGCCCCGAAGAGCGATTTGAGGTACTGGTACCTGTCCGCGCGCTGCGGGTCGCGGGCTTCTTCGATCAGACCCCGGACCACGGCCAGGACGTGGACTGGGCTGATCACATCGTGCGGTGCTGATGACCGGCTCATTTCGCCATTGTCTCCTCTTCCTTGGGCCGGGACAGGAGATGCTCCGTTTTGTGACTCGTGGGGATCTCACAGACGAACAAGGGCGGCAACTGGCATTGCTGTTGCCGCCGGCGCCGAAGCTCGGTCGTCCTCCGCAGGACCGCAGGCAGGTCCTCAACGCGATCTGGTGGCGGGCCCGGACCGGTTCGCCGTGGAGGGCTGCGCCCGAGCGATGCGGGCCGCGGGAGGCAGCCCCGGACGCCGCGCGGACGCATTCGATGCGTGTACGGCGCGGGCTGGTCACCGGGTGACGGCCTTGGCCGTGGCGATGAGCGCGGCGACGGTCTCCCATCCGTGGTGCCAGGAGTGGTCGAGGTGGAAGGCGCCGTTGATGCCGTGCGAGGCCAGCTTGTAGAAGTTGGTCTTGCCGGTCTTGTCGGCGAGCTTCTCCAGGACGCCGTGGCCGGGCACTCGCCGGTCCGCGATGTAGTGCGTGCCGAAGGACAGGGCGAGGGGGGGGGGGGGGGGGGCGGGGTGGGGGGGGAGGCCCCGCGCGCGGGGTCCGAGCCCGGCGAAGAACGCCTAGGTGGTGGT
>NZ_JBVHXT010000082.1:0-10716 GCF_055569255.1 Streptomyces sp. NPDC029296 | reverse complement strand
GAGAGTGGGGGGGGTGTGGGGGTGGGGTTTTCCGGTCGGAATTGGCCGGTCCGCGATGTAGTGCGTGCCGAAGGACAGGGCGAGCGCGGCCGCGGCCGCGCCGGCGTGGACCCGGATGCCCAGCGCGCGGGCTCCGAGCCCGGCGACGACCGCCTGGGTGGCGGTGTAGGTGAAGCAGTGATGCAGGCACGCCTTGCGGCCGTCGGCGGTGCCGTGGGTGGTCTTTTCCTTGGTGACCGGGTCCTCGTAGGTCACCGGGGCGTCGTCGGTGGCGCCCTTCACGCGGGCGCAGAAGTCGTTCTGAACCCAGAAGTCGCCGACCGCGCTGGCGGCGCGGGTCAGTCCAAGGAGGGCGGCGAAGACGGCGGGACGATGCATGCTGGAGGTCTCCTGATCTCGAAGAAGGTGAGGGAACCGGGTGGCCGGCCCTTTGCCGATACGCGGCCACCCGGCGGTCCGACCCCGGTCGGTGCGGCCGGGTTGGGTCGTTTAAGAACGGGGGCTCGTTGTCCGGCCAGGCCGGGACGGGCAGGAACCGCACACGCAGCTCACGCCGGTCCGACCAGCAGCTGCACGCCTCCATCTACGGAGTGCGGGCAGGATCTGCTTCGCTGCCACGTGGTCGCGGATCCAAGCCGTCCCGGCCGGAAGCATGGCCACGGCCAGGTTTGCGAGGACGGACATGCAGAATCTGCCCGTTCACACGGCCGTGGATGCGGCTTGGTCCTCCTGGCCCGGCTGGACGGTGCCGTTCTTGCGGCGGGCGAGCTGCTTGTCGAACTGGGCCTGCCACTTCTCCGGGTCGTAGCCGGCGTTCTTCGCGGCGTCCCAGACGAACTCGCCGAGCGCGCCGTCGTCGAGCTGACCGGCGGTCTCGGCAACCACGGCGGCGGCGAGTTTCGGGTCGGCGCGGTGCAGGGCTTCGAGGTAGCGGTAGGCGCTCCAGGCCATGACGCCGGAGGTGGCGTAGGCGGCGAATGCCTGGGAGGAGATGTCGGTGGCGAACATCTCGTGTGTGGTGCGCAGGGTGTGCTTGAGCAGGTCCTCGACCGTCTCTGCGATGCTCTCTCCGGCCTCGTAGCGGCGGCAGCCGACTTCGGCGGCGGGGATGCCGTCCGCCATGGTGGCTGCCTCACTGACGGACAGGGCCGGCTGCCACAAGGTGTGGACCTGGCCGAGAGTGGTGAGCGTCTCGGCGCCCACGCCGTCACGTCGGGTTCGGGCGGGCATCTGAGCGCCCAGGAAGTCCTCGCCAACGATGAGGACGGTCTGCTCGTCGGCGGTGACGCGGACGCGGACCATGTCGTCAGCCGCGGTGAACCGGCCCAGCAACCGGGTGTCCAGGACCGGGAACTCGCCGCCGGTTCCGTCGGTCTGCTCGAGGACGCCGCGCAGGATGCCCCGCCAGTCGAAGAAGGCCAGGCTGTCGTCGACCGCGACACCGAGCTCGCTGCGCCGTGCGGAGAACCGGACGCGTCCTTCTGCGAGGGTGATGCTGACCGGGGCGCTGCCGGGCTGGGCGCCGGCCCATTCGCGCAGCGCGGTCAGGCAGCCGGCCGGGAGGGTGCGGGCGAACGGCTCAGCCGCATCGAGGCCGTGGTGGCGGTAGCGGGCGGCGGCCACGGTGTACCGGTCGCTGGCGACCGCGTACAGGAAGGCGGCGTCGGCCTCCAGGCGGACGCCGTGCAGCGGCTCGGTGAACTCGTCGCCGATGTGGCCGATCGTCCGGTCGATCAAGCGGCCGAGCTGGTGGGCGTTGATGGTGACGGGCACAGGTGCCTCCTCGTGAAGAGGGTGGAGTGGACGGGCGTCAGGACGCGGGGCGGCCGGCTAGGTGGTCCAGGCGCCGGGCAGCCGGTCGGGACGGTGCGGGTAGCGGGAGCCGGGACGCTGCGGGCGAGGCCGGCCGATCCGGCGGCGCCGGCGGGGGATGAGCACGAGTGATCTCCTCCAGTGGTCGGTGGGCAGCGCTGCGTCCCGCCGACGTCGTGCTGGTGTAGGCGGGACGCAGCGGGTGGGGCGTTCGGCCTGGCGGCCTGTCCGGTCCTCGCCCGGCCCCCGGGGGGTCGGGGCGGGGCGAGGGCCAGGCAGGGTGTCAGGTCAGTGGGCGGGGCGTAAGCGGCGGATGACCCATGACCGCAGCCGGTCGAAGCGGGTCGGGTGGATGTGCCGCCAGGCGGTGGGCCACAGGCCGTGTTCGGTGGGGAAGGCGTGGGACGCGCCGCACGTGCACGTCCAGGCGTACGGCTGGGGGCGCGTGTCGTCGCGGGTCGCGGTGACTTTGACGGGGAGGCCGTCGTGGCTCCCGTGGAAGGTGCCGACCCAGAACTCGGTCCGCTCAGGCTGTGTCTTCTCACGCTGTGTCTGCATCGGGTTCCTTCGGCGTGGTGGCGGCCGGACAGTGCGCGTGCGAGGTCAGCGCTGGAACAGGTCGACGTTGTCGGGACGGTGGTCGTCGCCCGACGGGGCGGGGGCGGGGATCGTGGTGTGCAGGTGGAGCTCGGGGCTGAACTGGTACTGCGGCGGGTGGTTGTAGATGAGGGGCCGCAGGGTCAGGCCGCGCAGGGCGAAGATGCTGGCCAGTGCCCACATGAGGGCGGCGAGTCCGGTGGCGGCGGCGCGGCCCCCGGCCGGGGCGGCGGACCAGATCATGGCGAGGCTGCCGATGCCGAACAGCACCCAGGTGATGCGGGCGCCGGCGTTGCCGAAGAAGCCGCCGACCAGGGCGAGCAGCCCGGTCAGTTGCCAGAACGCGTACAGGGCGGCGGGGGTGACGGCGAGGTGCGCGGCCTGGTCGGCGAGGAACACGCGGACGGGGTGGTCGACCGTGCCCCACAGGCCGCTGCCGTCGCGGGCGCTGGTGGCCGGGACGTCGGACAGACCCTTGAGTGCGGCGGAGGTGATGTCGCCGGCGGCATCCAGCAGGACGATGACCGCGCAGACCCCGGTGAGGCTGAGCACGGCCTTGATCCAGTTGGCCATCTCGTGCCAGCCGAGGCGCCGGGCCTGGAACAGGTCCTCCCACCGCTCGTACAGGAAGCCGCCCTGTTCCCAGGACGCCTCCCATGCCTGGCGCAGCCCGGCGAAGCGCTTCGGGCGGGGCCATTCCTTCGCGTCGGGCGGCGGGGGCGTCTGGTTGAGCAGGTCGGGGAAGTTCGGGTTGTGCTGGCCGTTGATGGGCTGGCCCTTGACGGGCTTGTCGTCGGACTGCATGGCGGGGCGTCTCCCTCGCTCGGATGAGTGTGATGGACGGTGGTGCGCAGGCCGGACGGCCTGGCCCGCACCCGACCGCGAGGGGGACGGGTGCGAGGCAGGTGGTCCGGAGCAGCGGCTTCAGAGGCCGCAGGAGTCGGCGAGGTGGGCGGCCTGGTCGACCATGCGCAGCGGGGTGCGGCCGGTGGCGAACGCGTCGTTGAAGGAGGGCACGGAGTCGACGTCGTCGCCGAACTGGCGGCGGATGGCGTCCAGGAGCACGGCGATCGCGCTGGCTTCCAGGCTGTTGTCGCCGCCGGCCTCGGCCCGGATGGCTCCGAGCATGCAGCGGGCGCCGTCCTCGTCGACCAGGACGTCCTTGCACCAGCCGCCGGTGAGCAGCCGGTGGTGCGCACGCTGCAGCAGGGCCGCGACCGGTGTCGGGTACAGCTCCGGCAGCGGGGCCGGGCCGGTGTCGACGGGGCCGGTGACGACGTCGGCCAGGTTCACGGGCTCGATGTCGATGTGCGCGGTGTTGACCTCGTAGGCGACGGCCGCCTCGTCCAGCTTCACGGTCATCGCCGCGTCGATCAGGGTGAGGCGTTCCTCGAGGGACAGCTCCGGTGGGACAGGAGCTGCGGTGGTCGCGGTCTGTATGGCGGGGTGGGTCTTGGGCATCGGGGGCTCCCTGGGCGTCGAAGGGTGTGGGGCGGGTGTGGCGGCCTTCGACGCCGGCGGCCGGGCGGTCAGAGGCTGGCGATCCAGCCGGTGACGGTGCTGGTGGCGCTGGTGATGACGGGGGCGGCGCCGGTGGAGGCGAGGAAGAAGCCGAACCCGGTGCAGGCCAGGGCGGGTGCGAGGCGTACGGAGCCGCCTCGGATGAGGACGACGACGATGATGCCGAGCAGGACGACGGCGGAGATCGATACGGCCACGGGCGGTGTGTCCTTCGCAGGTGCGGGCAGGACCCGGCCGGATGGCCGGGCCCTGCGAGGGGGCTGGGTGAGGGGCGGTGGGTCGGGTCAGACACCGGAGAGGTTCTTGATGGCCTCCAGTGCCTGGCGGGGGGAGGCGGCCTGCTCGGAGCGGTGATTGCCGTTCTTGGTGCCGCGCCCGCTTCCGCTGTTGCCGCCGCCTCCGCCACCGCGCCGGCGGGGACGGCCGTCGTCCTCGTCGCCTTCGTCGGGCTCGGGCCAGAACTCGCCGGGCCTTACGGGCTCGTTCCAGTCGAACCACAGGCCGCGCTTGTCCAGCTCGCTGATCTCGTGGTCGGTGAGCCGGTAGACCTCGTCGGGGAACAGCCGGGAGAGGTCGGTGTCGAAGTCGGCGTACAGCGACCGCATGAGGACGGCGCGGCCGTTGTCGAGGACGATGACGGCGACGCCGCCGGTGGAGACGCCGTTTTCGGGGTCGGCCTCGCCGCGCATGGCCCGCTCGATCGCGGATCCTTCGGTGCGGGAGTAGCGGGCCGGGATGGTCGGCACGTCGTATGGGTTCTCCATGGTGCCCTCGGCGGCTTTGCGGGTGGCGGCCGGTGAGCCCATGTTGAAGATCACGGGCCTGGAGTTCTGCCGCAGGTTGTCCTTCATCTCCGTGGAGAATCCGTTGTGTGCGAACGGGCTCTGGCCGGCCGGGTTGAAGCCGATGCCGTACTTCAGGCCGGTGACCGTGAGGTCGTCGCCGTCCTTCTGGATGAACTCGCCGAAGTCCGGGTCCTGGGCGGCGGTCATGAACTCGTCCGCGTAGACGTTCAGCTGGCGGTAGGGGCAGCGCGGGTCGCCGGGCTTGTAGTCGTGCGGCTGGCCGTCGTGGGGCCAGGGCATCTCGGCCCTGATCTCGCACAGTGCCTTCGCCGCCCGCAGGGAGCGGGCCATCCACAGGGCGTTCGAGCCCTGCCGGTCGATGTACTTCCCGAGGACGGTGGTCTTCTCGTCCTTGCGGACGGTGGCCAGCCACACCACCTGGCAGGCCAGGGACTGGGCGGCCATGTTGATCGCGAAGAACTGGGTTTTCCCGGAGCGGGAGACGCCGAGGGTGAGGCCGTGGGCCGGGGCGTTCTTGTCGTGCTGGTACACCATGGTCTTCACCGGCTGACCGGTGATGGTGAACCCGCACACGTACATGCCCTTGGCGTCCGGGGTGAGCAGCTCGCGGGTGGCGGGGAAGATCTGGGACAGCGGCGGGGTGTCGAACGCGCTGATCAGGAACTCCGAGCCGTCGATGAGGACGAACACGCAGGAGTCGTCCTCGGGCAGGCCCAGTCCGCGGCAGACCTTGGGCAGGTCGATGCGCGGGGACTCAGTGGAGTCGGTCATCTTCGCCCGGTAGAACGTCACGCCGCGTTCGTTGTCGCGGGTCTTGTGGACCAGCTCGGAGCCAGGAGCGCCGCCCTTGGGGCCGGCCACCCGGTCCGCCCAGCGCTCCGCGTCGGTCGGCTGGGTACGCCGCCTCGCGTTGGCCTCGGGGGTGACGAGGGCCTCCATCCAGCCGGGGCCGCCCTGGCGGCCGGGCTGGATGGCGACGTCCGCGAGGGTGACGTCGGCGGCGGCCACGCCGAACGCGGCTCCGACGGCCTCCGGGGTCAGGCCGCTGATGGGCCGGCCGGTCTCCGAGGCGCGCAACAGGACCGTGAGGTCGTGGTGCATGCCGGGGTGCCGGGTGGCCTTGACGATGTGGGTGCGGGCGGGCATCCCGGCTCGCTCCCACAGGATCCGGGCCTCGCGGGTGAGATGGTCGGCGCCGTCGTCCGGCTGGGCCACGCTCGGCTCCGGCGCAGCCACGGCGGGCATCAGCTGAGGGGCGGGGGCGGCGAGGGCGGGCCGGTGGCCCCGGCGGGTGTGCCGGGAGAACGGCATGACCACGAATCCGGCCGTCGCCCATCCGGCGGCGATCAGCCCGTCGAGCCAGTAGGGGCCGAGGCCGGGAGTGTGCTTGGCGGCGACATCGACGGCGGCGGCCAGGACCAGCGGGGACCAGCGCAGGATCTTACGACCGGCGCCGGGCTCGTCGCTCTTGGCGGCCAGGACCCAGCCGCCGATCCCGGCGGCGCCGGCCAGCTGCACCACGGTGTTGACGGGGCTGTCGGGGAAGGCGTTCGGGGCCACGGCCAGCACGGGCGCGGCAAGGGTGTAGGCGAGGCGTTCGAGCGCGGCACTGCGCGGCGTGGTCACTGGTGTACTCCTTCAGTAACGAGTCGGGCGGCCCCGCGAGGTGCGGGGCCGCCCGGAGCGTGGGTGGGTGGGGGAGTGGGGGTCAGCGGTTGAAGAACCCGGGCTTGGGGGTCTTCTCACGCCGGTTGGAGCGCACGTCGTCCAGCGCGCCGTAGAGCCGGGCGTGGGCACGCCGGGTCTTGTAGGTGAGGTCGACCGTCTCCTGCGCGAGCTCGGTCAGCGTGCGGACTTCCCGGGCGGCGCCGGCCAGGGCGGTGGCCACGAGGTCGGTCAGGGTGACGAACTTCGGGTCCAGTTCGGCGTTGGTGATGTCGGTGGACACCCCGTCGGTGTGGTCGGCGTTGTTCTGCATGCTGCGGCGCAGCCCCTGCAGTTCGACCGTGGCGTCGTCCATGGCCTTGCCGAGCTTGTCCAGCTTGGCCTGCACCGCCTTGTACCGGTTGTCGTCGTCGGCCACGACGGGCGCCGCGCTGGTGCCGCGGGGCGTGAGGGAACTGCTCATCAGCGGAATGTCCTCTCGGGCTTAGTCGTGGTGGGCGGCGGCCGAGGCGTGCTTGAGACCGGCATCTTCCTTGGCGGCCATGTCCTGGCCGTAGACGCGGGCGACCTCCTTGGCCGCCACACCGGCGGCTTCCCTGGCGAGGCCGCACTGCTCGGCACATCGCTTGGCCTGCGCCTTCATACGGCCCGCGGAATCGGCCAGGTCGGCGATCAGGTCGGTGACCTCGGTGGTGACGTTGTGGTCGCCGGCCAGATCGGCGGACATCTCCCGCAAAGCGTCGGCGACCCTGCCCAAGGCCTCCATGAGGGCTTCGGCACGCTCCTGGTCGGAGGCGGCCCTGATGGCGATGTTCGCCATCTCCACCAGGTACTCGCCGAACGTGATGTCCGTCCGGTGCTGGGCCGCCAGCCCCTGATGCCCAGTACGCCTGCTGACGTGCGAACTGCTCACGCTGCTCCCTTCTGTGCTGGCGGGCCGACTGGTGCCGGGCCGCTGTGTGTGCTTCTCCGGCGCGGGCGGCAGGCCCTTCACGCCGGTGGTCACGGCCGCGGGCGCGTCGGGGACGATGTCCGCGTCGACGATGTCGTGCTCGTCGTTGCCGACGGGGCGCTCGGGCGGACGGGTGGGGTGCTCGGGCCACACGTACCTCGGGGTGGTGTCCTCCGCCCCGAACGGGCTGTCCGCCGTACGGCCGTGCCGCCCGGCATCGCCCGTGCCACCGCGCTCTTTCCGGCCGGTGCGGCGGGTGCGGCCGCGCCGCTTGCGGCCGGTGCTGGTGCGCCGGCGCCGCTTCCGGCGCCGCTCCTTCGAGCCGTCAGACGGCCCGCCGGCGGCCTTGGACTTCTTGCCCGGCTCATCCGACGCACCGTCCCCGCCGGCGCCCGAGGCGCCCTCAGGGCCGTCCTCGGCGGCCTTCTCGTCTTTGCCGCCGCCCGCCTTGTCCTTCTCGGCCTTGTCCTTGCTGTCCTCGGCCGGGCCGGCCTTCTGGTCAGCGCGGCGCTTGTCCCAGCGGTCCTGGATGCCTTCCATCACCGCCGCACCCAGGGTGGTGCGGTCCTCGGCAGCCTTGGCGGCCTCCCGCTTCGCCTTCTTCGCGGCCTTCCGCTCCGCTTTCGCCCGGCGCCGTTCCTCCCACTCGGCCTGCCGGTTGGCGCGGGCCTGGTCGCGATCCTTGCTGCGATCGGCGAGGTTGGCGGCCTGGTCGGCGCTGCGCCGCTGCTGCCGGGCGGCCTGGCGGGCACCAGCGCGCTCCTGGCGGCCGCGGGCCCGTTCCGCCCGCGGGCTGGTCGGCGAGTTCTGCGACGCGCCGCCGCCCTTCGAGCCACCATCGCCCTTCGAGCCGCCCTTTCCTGCCCCGGAGCTGCCCGAGCCGCCCGAACTGCCCTTGCCGGAACCGGGCTTACCTGCCACGGAGCCGCCAGAGCCGTTCTGACGACCTTTGGAGCCGCCGGACGACTCATTGCCCTTGGAGCCGCCCCCACGGCCGCCAGCAGAGCGGTCAGTGCCCTTCCCGGTGCCCTTGGGCGAGTTACCTCCCCCGGAGCCACCGGACCCTTGCGTCCCTGAGCCGCGGCCGCCGCCGGTGCCCCGGCCCGAGCCGCCGGCGCTGCCGCCGCCTCCCCGTGAACCACCCCCGCCGCCGGCCTTCGAGCGGCCCTTGTCGACGCCCATGCCGGAGCCGCTCGACTTCATGCGGTCGGCGTCCGCTTTCCCGCGCGCCGCCGCTTTGTCGCCCTTCGCTTTCATCATCGCTGCGTGGAGCTTTCCATTCTGCTCCATCATCGCGACTTCCTGCGCGGTGCGACCCTCCAGCAGCGCAACCTTCCGCGCTATTTCCGCCTCACGGAAAGGCACTTCGCTTTCATGCCGCGCCCGCGCCCTTTCCAGCCGGAATTCCAGCCAGTCACCGAGACGGTCGGCGAGAGACCGAGGCTGAACATATTCACCCTCCTCGTATTCGCCATCATCTTCACCGGTTTCCGGTGCCGTAATTCCTTCCGAACGCAGCGCCATTGCCGGATCCGGGGCGGCCGGAATCGGCGGCAACTGCATCGTGGTCTCCTCCGGGGACTCCGGAGGAGCCTCCGGAATGTCTTCCGGAGGCGGAATGGTGTCGGCGAAATCCGGGACCGGCGGCGGCGCGTAGGTGGAATCACCGCTCCAGGGGCCGCGGACCAGGGTCCCGCTGCCGGACTCGTCGGACTCGTCGGACACGGTGCACCTCCCTCCAGGGGACTTGACAGACAGTGGGGTCTCGTGTGCACGCGCGTGCACGTGCACGTGTGCACGCTTTACGCGCGCGAGGCCCCGCCAGAGCCCGGCGGGGCCTTCGTTGGTGACGGTCAGTGACGCGGGCCGTGCTGCTCCAGCACCTGCTGCGCGTACTGCATGAGGTGGTTCCACAGCCTCGCGTCGCCTGCGGCCCGCTTGTCGACCGCGAGCATGAACAGGCGGCACACGCTGGTGAATCCGCCAAGAACGTCATTGCGTCCGGCTTTGACGTCCTTGCTGATACGGGACCGAGTAACGCGGAGCCAGAATTCCATCCGGCCGATCTCGCCGCGACTTTCGACCGCCCTGCGCTCTTCCTGCTTCAGCCAGTCGTTCCGCCCATGAACAGAGCGCTCGATCCTGGTGAGGGGGCGCGTCACGCCGACTCCCTGTCACCCAGGTCGTAAATCGACATGGGTTCACCATAGCCGATATTCCGGCCGTGCGCACCCTGCTGGTGCGGGTCGGGCGCGGCCTGGAGCTGCGGCGGGTTCTTCTTCCGCTGCATTTCCAGCTCCTTTTCCTTCCTTTCCCGGACCGTATTCACAACGGCTTCGTCGTGGGCGCGGCGCTTATAGGCGCTCTTTTCCAGGCCCTCGATGAGGTTCTTCAGGTTTTTCAGGACGTTTCCGAGGGCCCTTTCCACGGGCAGCGCGCGCAGCCTGGCGTGGTACCAGCGGTCGCCCTCCACGTGGGTGTCACGCAGGTGCACCTGCGTCTCGATCGCGAGGGTCTCCAGGTTCTTGCCGATGTCCAGCAGGACCCGCTGAACATCGGCCAGGTACCGGGCGGTGGCCTCCGGGTTCTGCGCGACGTCGCGCAGAGGGGAGTGGTTGGGGTCGGTGCTGTTCACAGCGGGGATTCCCTCCTGGTGTACTGGGTGGAGCTGGGACTGCTTCCGGCAGTCGCAGCGAGGGCCAGCCCGCTTACCTCGGGCTGGCCCTCACTGGTGTGTGCCGGACGGCTGGTCAGGAGCGCCGCTTGCGCAGCAGCTGGGACGGGTGGCACCGCCGGCAGGCCGGCCCGTGGTCCGGGCCGGTCCACCCGTGGCCGAGGTAGGCGAGTGTCGCGGGGATCGCCAGGACGGTGAAGGCCACGGTCAGGACGCTGACCACGTACAGCCAGACGGGCATGTGAACTCCTCAGTCGGTGTCGGGGGGGGTGTCGGGTGGGCGGGTCACTCGGGGCGATAGCCGCCGGCGAGCAGCTCGGCGGCCTCCTGGCGGTACTCGGAGGCGGTGCCGGGCGAGACTTCGAGCTCACGCTGGATGTCGGCGAGCGGCAGCTGGCTGGGGACGCCGGCCGCGGTCCCGAGGATCATCCGGGCGACCTTGCGGACCGCCCGCTCGCGCCGACCGAGCTTCGCGGCGTCCTCGGCTTCGACCGCGCGCCGCTCGATTTCGGCTGCGGCCCGCCGCGTTTCGGCAGCGGCCTTCTCGGCCTCGGCGGCGGCCTTCTGGGCGCGCGCACTCTCGGCGAGAGCGGCCGCCTTCTTGCGGTCCTCCTCCGCCTTCTTGCGGTCGGCTTCGGCAGCGGCCCGCCGTGTTTCGGCAGCGGCCCGCTCGGTTTCGGCAGCACGCC
>NZ_JBVHXT010000081.1:0-20371 GCF_055569255.1 Streptomyces sp. NPDC029296 | reverse complement strand
GGGCACGGTGGAGGACGCGGCGGTCGTCCTGGGCACCCTGCGGCGTGACGAGGGCGGTCTGCGCCGCTTCACCACCGCCCTCGGCGAGGCGTACGTCCATGGTCTCCCGGTCGACTGGACACCCCTCGTCGGCACGGCCCGCACCACCGGACCCGACCTGCCCACCTACCCCTTCCAACGCCGCCGCTACTGGCTCCAGGCGCCCCCCGGCGCACGCGGCGACCTCGGTGCGGTCGGGCTTCGGGACGCGGAGCACCCGTTGGTCGGGGCCTGCCTGCAGGGTGTGGACGGCGGAGTGGTGCTGACCGGCCGGGTGTCGCTGTCGGCGCACCCCTGGCTCGCTGACCACGCGGTCGCCGGGAGGGTGCTGCTGCCCGGAGCGGCGTTCGTGGAACTGGCACTGCGGGCCGCAGACGCCGTCGGCTGCGGTCGGCTGGACGAACTGACCCTGGAAGAACCGCTGGTCATCCCGGAACAGGGAGCAGTGGCGGTCCAGGTGGTCGTCTCCGCCGCGGACGGGACGGGCGGCCGTACGGTCTCCGTCCACTCGCGGGCCGGCGACGAGGAGCTCGGCGGGGAGTGGAGCTGCCACGCTGTCGGCAGGCTCTCCGATGAGACGTCCGCCGCGTCCGAGGAGGGCTTCGGCGCGAGCGCCTGGCCGCCGGCCGGTGCCGAGCCGGTCGACCTGGACGGGTTCTACGGCGACCTCGCGGCGCGCGGATACCAGTACGGTCCCGCCTTCCAAGGGCTCACCTCGGTCTGGCGGCACGGTGACGACACCTACGCCGAAGTGGCCCTGCCCACCGGGTACGACACGGACGCCTCCCGGTTCGGCCTGCACCCGGCCCTCCTCGACGCCGCCCTGCACGCCATCGTCACGGCAAACACTCCCGGCGCCGACGACGGCCGACTGCGGCTGCCGTTCGCGTGGAACGGCGTCGTCCTCTCCGGGACCGGCGCGACCACGGCCCGTCTCCGGATCTCACGGCTCGACACCGACACGGTCGCACTGGCCCTCGCGGACACCGACGGCCGGCCCTTCGCCCGGATCTCCGCCCTGACCCTGCGTCCGATCGACCCCGCACGCCTGCGCGAGACTGTCGCCGCCAGGGATCCGCTCTACACCCTCGACTGGGTACCGGTGACAGCCACGGAGCTCGCTCTCGACCTGGCCGACCTCGCCGTTCTCGGTGCGGGCGTGTTCGGCCCGCTGCTCCCGGAGACCGCCTATCACCCCGACCTCACCGCGCTGACGTATGCGCTCGACACCGGCACCCCCGTCCCGGCAGCCGTTGTCGTGCCGTGCGCCGACGAATCCGACGCACACGCCGTCGCGGGCCGACTGCTGACCGTTCTGCGGGCCTGGTTGGCCGATGCGCGGTTCGAGTCGTCGCGGTTGGTGGTGGTGACGCGGGGTCCCGGGGGTGTGGTGTCGGGTCTGGTGCGGTCGGCGGAGACGGAGAATCCGGGCCGGTTCGTCCTCGTCGAGACGGATGGGGGCGACTGGCTGGCGGATGTGCGGGCCGCGTTGGCGGTCGGTGAGCGTGAAGTGGCGGTGCGGGACGGCGTGTTGAGTGTGCCGCGTCTGGTGCGGCACGTGGTGGCGGACGGCGAGGTGTCGTGGGGTGAGGGTGCTGTTCTGATCACCGGTGGCACCGGCACGCTGGGTGGTCTGGTGGCCCGGCATCTGGCGGTGCGCCACGGTGTCCGTGAGCTGGTGCTGCTCGGGCGTCGGGGTATGGACGCGCCGGGTGTGAGCGAGCTGGTGGGGGAGCTTGCCGCGCTGGGCGTGTCGGTGGTGGTGGAGGCTTGTGACGCTGCCGACCGGGATGCTTTGGCGGGTGTTCTGGAGCGTGTGCCGGGTCGTTTGGCGGGCGTGGTGCACGCTGCCGGTGTGCTGGACGACGGTGTCGTGGCCGGCATGTCTGAGGAGCGGTTGCACACGGTGCTGCGTGCGAAGGTCGACAGTGCCGTCAACCTGGACGAGCTGACCCGCGACCTGGACCTCTCCGCCTTCGTCCTCTTCTCCTCCGTCTCGGGCATCCTGGGCGGTCCGGGTCAGGCGAACTACGCTGCGGCCAACACCTACCTGGACGCGCTCGCTCACGCCCGCCGTGCCGAAGGGCTCCCCGCCACCTCCATGGCCTGGGGTTTCTGGGAGACGGCCAGCGGCATGACCGGTCACCTGGACGGCAGCGACACCGTCCGCCTGGCACGCCGGGGCATCCTGCCGCTCACCGACCGGCAAGGGCTCGCGCTGTTCGACGCGGCCCTGTCCGCCACGGCCCCCGCGCTGACCGTGCCGATCCGCCTCGACTTCGCCGCCTTGCGCGCCCAGTCCGACGCCGGACTGCTTCCCCCGCTGCTGAGCGGCCTCGTCCGCGCCGCCAAACGGCGTGTCGGCACTCCCGACGGTGAGCCGACGACCTCCGGGTTCGCCCGGCGTCTCGCGGGACTGCCCGCCGCCGAACAGGAGCGTGAGCTGATTCAGTTGGTGTGCGAGGTCGTCGCAGCCGTCCTGGGGCACGAGTCCGGCGCGGCCGTGAACGCCGGACGGCCCTTCAAGGAACTCGGGTTCGACTCGATGCTCGCGGTGGACCTGCGTAACCGCCTCAACACGGCGACGGGCCTGCGCCTGCCGGCGACGCTCGTGTTCGACCACCCCACGCCCTCGGCCATCGCCCGCCACCTGCGCGGTGAACTGGTCGGCTCCGAGATGGACACGGCCGGACCCAAGCCGGTCGGCGACGCGACGGACGACGACCCCGTGGTGATCGTCGGGATGGCGTGCCGCTTCCCCGGCGGGGTCGAGTCCCCCGAGGCCCTGTGGGACCTGGTCGCGGAGGGCCGGGACGCCGTCGCCGGCTTCCCCGAGAACCGGGGCTGGGATCTGGAGGACCTCTACGACCCCGACCCTTCGGTTCCCGGGAAGAGCTACGCGTGTGAGGGCGGATTCCTCTACGACGCGGGCGACTTCGACGCCGGGTTCTTCGAGATCTCCCCCCGCGAGGCCCTTGCCATGGATCCCCAGCAGCGGTTGCTCCTGGAGACGTCGTGGGAGGCGTTCGAACGGGCCGGGATCGATCCGGCCGGGCTGCGCGGCAGCCAGACGGGTGTCTTCGCCGGTGTCATGTACCACGACTACGCCGCCCGCGTCACCGAGGTGCCCGAGGAAGCCGAGGGCTACATCGGCACCGGTTCGTCGGGGAGTGTCGTGTCCGGCCGGGTCGCGTACACCTTCGGCTTCGAAGGCCCCGCGGTGACGGTGGACACGGCGTGCTCCTCGTCGCTGGTCGCCCTGCACCTGGCGTCCCAGGCGCTGCGGAACGGCGAGTGCGGCATGGCCCTCGTCGGAGGCGTCACCGTCATGTCGCACCCCGGCCTCTTCGTCGAGTTCAGCCGCCAGCGCGGGATGTCGGCCGACGGTCGGTGCAAGGCGTTCTCGGCTGCGGCGGACGGTACGGGCTGGGCCGAGGGCGTCGGGGTGCTCTTGGTGGAACGACTGTCGGACGCGGTGCGCAATGGGCACAGGGTTCTGGCGGTGGTGCGCGGCAGCGCGGTCAACCAGGACGGCGCCAGCAACGGGCTGACCGCTCCCAACGGGCCGTCCCAGCAGCGGGTGATCCGGCAGGCGTTGGCGAGTGCCGGTCTGGGAACCGCTGATGTGGACGCCGTCGAGGGGCACGGTACGGGCACGACGCTCGGTGACCCGATCGAGGCTCAGGCGGTCATCGCGACCTACGGGCAGGATCGTCCGTCGCGGGAGCAGCCGTTGTTCCTGGGTTCGTTGAAGTCGAACATCGGTCACGCGCAGGCCGCTGCCGGGGTGGCGGGTGTGATCAAGATGGTGATGGCGATGCAGGCGGGCGTGCTGCCGCGGACGTTGCACGTCACCGAGCCGTCGCCGCATGTGGACTGGTCCGCCGGGGCGGTGGAGCTGCTCACCGAGGCGCGGGAGTGGCCCGAGACCGGGCGTCCCCGTCGTGCGGGCGTGTCGTCCTTCGGGGCGAGCGGCACCAACGCACACGTGGTCCTGGAGCAAGGCCCCGCCTCCGCCGAGCCCGTGCACGACGAACGTGTCCTGCCCTGGCTGCTGTCCGCCCGTACCCCGCAGGCCCTCGCCGATCAGGCGCGACGACTCGCCGAGTTCGCGCGGGCGGACGGCGGCGCCGGAACCGCGGACATCGGGCACGCCCTCGTGGCCACCCGCACCCTGTTCGAGGAGCGGGCCGTCGTGACCGGCGGCGACCGGGACGAATTGCTCGCCGGGCTCGACGCGCTGGCCGAGGGCGGATCCGCGCCCGGCGTGGTGGCCGGAACGGTGCGGCCCGGCGTCCGCGTCGCGTTCCTGTTCAGTGGCCAGGGCAGCCAACACGTGGGCATGGGGCGTGAGTTGTACGATGCGTTCCCGGTCTTCGCGGAGGCGTTCGACGAGGCGGTCTTCGAGCTCGACCGGCAACTGGCCGGGCACACGGACCAGTCGCTGCGTGACGTCGTCCTCGGAGCCGACGGCACCGACGGCCTGCTGGACGAGACGGTCTTCACCCAGGCCGCCCTCTTCGCCCTCGAAGTCGCCCTCTACCGCCTGGTCGAATCCTTCGGAATACGGCCCGACCACCTGCTGGGGCACTCGATCGGCGAACTCGCCGCCGCCCACGTGGCGGGCCTGTGGTCCCTCCAGGACGCGGCCGTCGTGGTCGCCGCGCGCGGCCGGCTCATGCACGCGCTGCCCAAGGGCGGAGCGATGGTGGCCGTCTCGGTCTCCGAACAGGACGCCCTCGACGGCCTGGCCGCCGCCCGGGACGACGTCCCCGGCGCAGACGCCGTCTGCGTCGCCGCCGTCAACGGACCCACCTCGGTCGTCCTGTCCGGCGACGAGGACCCGGTACTGAAGGTGGCGGCGCGCTTCGCGGACGCCGGACACAAGACCCGCCGCCTGCGCGTCAGCCACGCGTTCCACTCGGCCCGCATGGAACCGATGCTGGACGAGTTCCGCCGCATCCTGATCACCGTCTCCTACGGCGAACCCACCCTCCCGCTGGTCTCCAACCTCACCGGAGCCCCGGCCCATCCCGACGAACTGCGCACCCCCGAATACTGGGTACGACAGGTGCGCGAGGCCGTCCGGTTCGCCGACGGAGTGACGGCCCTGGACGCCGACGGCATCACCGCCTACCTCGAACTCGGCCCCGAAGGCGTCCTGACCGCGATGGTCCGCGACACCCTCCCCGGCGCCGCCGACCTCACCGCCGCCCCCCTGCTGCGCCGCGACCGGCCCGAGACGCAGTCCACCCTCGACGCCCTGGCCGTCGCCCACGTCGCGGGGGTGCCCGTCCGCTGGGAGACCCTGTTCGAGGGGGCCGGGACCACCGACCTGCCCACGTACGCGTTCGAACGGCGACGCTACTGGCTGAGCAACGCCTCGGGGCCGGCCGCCGACCCCACGGGCCTCGGATTCGCCGCAGGCCGCCACCCGCTGGTCGGCGCGGCCGTCCCGCTCGCCGGAACCGACCACATGGTCCTCACCGGACGGCTCTCCATCCGCACCCACCCCTGGCTCGCGGACCACGCGGTCGCCGGATGTGTTCTGCTCCCTGGCTCCGCGCTCGCCGAACTCGCCCTGCACGCCGCCCACATCACCGGCTGCTCCCGCGTCGCCGACCTGACCCTGGAGAACCCGCTCGTCCTGCCCGAACGCGGCGCCGCGCAACTCCAGATCGCCATCGGCGGGGACCAGGGCGACGGACTGCGGACCCTGGAGGTCTACTCCCGCCCGCAGGACACCACCGACACCGACCCCGAGCAGTCGGCGACGGCCTGGACCCGCCACGCCACCGGCACCCTCGCCCCGGCCGACGACCACGCCGCCTCCTTCGACTTCGGCCTGGCCGCCTGGCCCCCGCCCGGCGCCCGGCCCCTGGACCTGGACGGCTTCTACGACGGGCTCACCGACAACGGCTACGGCTACGGCCCGGCCTTCCGGGGCCTGCGCACCGCATGGCGCGCCGGTGACGCCATCTACGCCGACGTGGCACTCCCCGACAGCACGGCCGACTCCGCGAGCCGGTTCGGCCTGCACCCGGCGCTCCTCGACGCCTGCCTGCACGCGGCACGGCTCACCGCCCCCGAAACCGACGACGGCCTGGTACGCCTCCCCTTCTCCTGGACCGGCATCACCCTCCTGGCCACCGGCGCCTCCGCCCTGCGCGTACGGCTGTCCACCAGCGGCCCCGACCGGCTCACCCTCCAAGCCGTCGACGGCACCGGACAGCCCGTCCTCGACGTGCGGGAGCTGGCGGTACGCGGCGTCGCCCCCGACCGGCTCGGCGTGGCCGCCGAGGGCACGACCGGCGCCCTCCACCTCATGCACTGGATTCCGGCCGACCTCACCGAAAGCCTCACGGACACGGACCAGCTCGACATCGCCCGCCAGACCACCGGCGGCGGTCTGGCGGACGCCGTCTCGCAGGCGACCACCGAGGTCCTGCGGCAGGTTCAGGAACGGCTCGCCGCCGACGACGCACAAGGCCCGCTGGTGGTGGTGACGCACGGCGCGGTCGCCGCGTCCCCCGACGACACCGTCCCCGACCTCGTCAACGCCGCCGTATGGGGGCTCGTGCGCTCGGCCCAGACCGAGCACCCCGGCCGGCTCACCCTCGTCGACACGGACGACAGCCCCGACTCCACCGCGCTCCTCGACGCCGCCGTTCGCAGCGGCGCACCGCAACTCGTGCTCCGTGCCGGACAGGCCCTGGCACCCCGCCTCGCCCGCCACAGCGAACACACCGCCCTGATCCCGCCGCCCGGCGACTGGACCCTGGGCACCACGGGCGACGGCACCCTCGAGGGACTGGCCCTCCAGCCCGCCGACGACACCGCACCCCAGCCCCTCGGCGCACACGACATCCGCATCACCGTCCGCGCCGCGGGACTCAACTTCCGCGACGTGCTGATCGCCCTCGGCGTCTACCCGGGCGCCGCGTCCATGGGCGGCGAAGGCGCCGGCGTGGTCACCGAAGTCGGCTCGGCCGTCGAGCAACTCAGCGCCGGGGACACCGTGTTCGGGCTGTTCCCGTCCTTCGGGCCGCAGGCCGTCGCCGATCGGCGGATGGTCGCCCGGATGCCCGAAGAGTGGTCGTTCGAGCAGGGCGCCTCGGTACCGGTCGTGTTCCTGACGGCCTGGTACGGGCTCGTGGAACTCGGTGGACTCCAGCCCGGCGAGCGGATCCTGATCCACGCCGGTGCGGGCGGAGTCGGCATGGCGGCCATCCAGATCGCCTGTCACCTCGGCGCCGAGGTCTTCGCGACCGCCGGCGAGGGCAAGTGGGACACACTGCGGGCGATGGGCCTGGACGACGCCCACATCGCGAGCTCCCGGACCCTCGACTTCGAGCAGAAGTTCGCCGATGGCGTCGACGTGGTCCTCAACTCCCTCGCGGGCGAGTTCATCGACGCCTCACTGCGCCTCCTCGCCGACGGCGGCCGCTTCCTGGAGATGGGCAAGACCGACCTCCGCGACCCGAACACCGTCCACACCACCCACCCCGGCACCCGCTACCTCCCCTACGACCTGATGACCCTCGCCCCCGGCCACATCAACGCCCTCCTCGACGACGTGACCCACCTGTTCGCGACCGGGGCGCTGCACACGGCCCCGGTACGGGCCTACGACATGCGGCGCGCAGCGGACGCCTTCCGGCTCATGTCCCAGGCCAAGCACACCGGCAAACTGGTCCTGCGCATCCCCAGGCCCCTGGACCCGGACGGCACCGTCCTGATCACCGGCGGCACCGGCACCCTGGGCGGCCTCCTGGCCCGGCACCTCGTCACCCGCCACGGCATCCGCAACCTGGTGCTCCTCAGCCGAGGCGGCCCCGACGCCCCCGGCGCGGCCGGCCTCACCGCCGACCTCACGGAGCTCGGCGCCCACGTGAGCGTCGAGGCGTGCGACGCGGCCGACCGCGAGGCACTCGCCGCCGTTCTCGCCCGCACACCCGCTCCCCTGACCGGGATCGTCCACGCGGCGGGCGTACTGGACGACGGACTCGTCGACTCACTCACCCCCGAGCGCCTCGAACGCGTCCTGCGGGCCAAGGTCGACGGCGCCGTCAACCTCCACGAACTCACCGCGGGCCACGACCTCGCCGCCTTCGTCCTCTTCTCCTCCGCCGCCGGGATGCTGGGCAGCCCCGGACAGGCCAACTACGCCGCCGCCAACGCCTTCCTGGACGCCCTCGCCGCACACCGGCAGTCCACCGGGCTCCCTGCCACCTCCATCTCCTGGGGCCTGTGGGCGGACACCAGCGGCATCACCGGACAACTCGGCCGGCAGGACATGGCCCGCATGCGCCGCTCGGGAATCGCCCCGATGACAGCGGCCGACGCACTCCACCTCTTCGACACGGCACTGACCCTCCCCGACGCCAACCCCGCCGCCGTACGACTGGACGCGGCCTCCCTGCGGAAGGCGGCCGCGGCCGGGAACCTGCCCGCACCGCTGCACGGCCTGGTGCGCATGCCCCGACGCCAGGCCACCGGAGCCACGGCACAGTCCGCGACGAACCTCGCCCAGCGACTCGCCGGACAGACCGAGACGGAACGCGAACGCCTCCTCCTCGACCTCGTGCGCGGCCACTGCGCCGCCGTCCTCGGACACGCCTCGATCGAGGCCGTCTCCTCCGACCGAGGCTTCCTCGAAGCAGGCTTCGACTCGCTCACCGCCGTCGAACTCCGCAACCGGCTCTCCACCGCGACCGGCCTGCACCTGCCGGCCACGGTCACCTTCGACCACCCCACCCCCCTCGCTCTCGCCCGCCACCTCGGACAGGAACTCGCCCCGGCCACCGCGGCGGACCCGACGGCACCCCTGCTCGGCGAGATCGACCGACTGGAAGCGGCACTCACCGACGCGCTTCCCGCCCCGGGCGACGACCGCGACGCCGTACTGCGCCGCCTCCAGGCGCTGCTGTGGAGGTTCGAGGACACCCCCGACCCGGCACCCGGCACCGAAGACGACCGGCCCGGCGGCTTCAACGCCGTCACCGACGACGAGATGTTCAGCCTGATCGACAGGGAACTGGGGCTGGACTGATGACCTCTGCCAGCCGACCGACCCGGACAACGCCGTTCTCTGGAAAGCGTGGACGATGAACGACACCGGCACGGAACACAAACTGCGGGGCTACCTCAAGCGGGTGACCGAGGAACTCCAGCAGACCAGGCGCCGCCTGGCCGCCACGGAGGCGCACGGACGGGCGCCCATCGCGATCGTCGCCATGTCCTGCCGCTTCCCGGGCGGCGTCCGCTCGCCCGAGGACCTGTGGCGGCTGGTGGAGTCCGGGGCCGACGTCGTCTCCGACTTCCCCACCGACCGGGGCTGGGACACCGAGCACCTCTACGACCCCGACCCCGACGCCCCCGGCAAGAGCTACGTACGCCAAGGCGGCTTCGTCCACGACGCGGGCGAGTTCGACGCCGAGTTCTTCGGGATCTCGCCCCGCGAAGCCCTCGCGATGGACCCCCAGCAGCGGTTGCTCCTGGAGACGTCGTGGGAGGCGTTCGAGCGGGCCGGCATCGACCCGGCCGCCCTCAAGGGCAGCCGCACCGGCGTCTTCGTCGGCGCGGGCGCCAACCGCTACATCGAGAACCCGCGCCACACCCCGCGCTCCATCGAGGGCTACTCGATGACCGGGAACATCACCAGCGTCCTGTCCGGCCGGCTCTCCTACACCTACGGCTTCGAGGGCCCCGCCGTCACCGTCGACACCGCCTGCTCGTCCTCCCTCGTCTCCCTCCACCTGGCCGCACAGGCCCTGCGGCAGAACGAGTGCTCCTTCGCGCTGGTCGGCGGCGTCACCGTGATGTCCGACCCCGCGCTCTTCGTCGAGTTCAGCCGGCAGCGAGGCCTCGCCCCCGACGGCCGCTGCAAGGCGTTCGCCGCGGCCGCCGACGGCACCGGCTGGTCCGAAGGCGTCGGCGTCCTCCTCGTCGAACGGCTCGCCGACGCCCGTCGCAACGGCCACCAGGTGCTCGCCGTGCTGCGCGGCAGCGCCGTCAACCAGGACGGCACCAGCAGCGGCCTCACCGCACCCAGCGGACCGTCACAGCAGCGCGTCATCCGGCAGGCCCTGGAGAACGCCCGCCTTACCCCCGACCAGATCGACCACGTCGAGGCCCATGGCACCGGCACCAGACTCGGCGACCCCATCGAGGCCCAAGCCCTGATCGCCACCTACGGCCAGGACCGGGACCGGCCGCTGTGGCTCGGCGCCCTCAAATCCAACCTGGGTCACTCCGCCGCCGCCTCGGGCGTCGCCGGAGTGATCAAGACAGTGCTGGCGATGCACCACGGCAAGCTGCCGAAAACACTCCACGTGGACGCGCCGACCCCGCACGTCGACTGGTCGGCGGGTGCGGTCGAGCTGCTGACCGAGGCGCGCCCCTGGCCGGAGACCGGACACCCGCGCCGGGCTGCGGTCTCCTCGTTCGGGATCAGCGGCACCAACGCGCACATCGTCCTCGAACAGGCTCCCGCACCGGCCGAGCCGGCCGACGCCGAGCCCGTGCCCGACGACAGCGGCCCCCTGCCCTGGCTCGTCTCCGCCCGCTCGGAGCCGGGACTGCGCGCCCAGGCCCGCCGACTCCTCGACCACATCGAGGCACACCCGGAACCCACCCCGCTGGACCTCGCCCACTCCCTGTCCGCGACCCGCTCCGCCCTGGACGTCCGTGCGGCTGTTCTCGGCACCGACCGGGCCGAACTGGTCGAAGGACTGACCTCGTTGGCGGTCGGCGAGCCCGGCGCCAATGTGCGGGTGGGCACTGTGCGCACCGACGCCCGGGTGGCCCTGTTGTTCAGTGGGCAGGGGAGTCAGCGGGTGGGGATGGGGCGTGGGTTGTATGGGGCGTTTCCGGTGTTCGCGGAGGCGTTCGATGCGGTGGTTGAGGAGTTGGACCGGGAGTTGGCGGGTCATGTGGGGCATGGGGTGCGTGATGTGGTGTGGGGGGAGGGGGAGTTGCTGGGGGAGACGGTGTTCACGCAGGCCGGGTTGTTCGCGGTGGAGGTGGCGTTGTTCCGGCTGGTGGAGTCGTTCGGGGTGCGTCCCGATTTTCTTCTGGGTCATTCGGTCGGGGAGTTGGCGGCGGCTCATGTGGCGGGTGTGTGGTCGCTTGCGGATGCGGCTGTTGTGGTGGCGGCGCGGGGGAGGTTGATGCAGGGGTTGCCGGCTGGTGGGGTGATGGTGGCGGTGCGGGCGACGGAGGCGGAGGTTCTGGAGGTGCTGGGGGGTGCGGAGATCGCGGCGGTGAACGGGGTGTCGTCGGTGGTGATTTCCGGGGACGAGAGTGCTGTCCTTGCGGCTGCGGGTGTGTTGGAGGGGCGGGGGCGTAGGACGAGGCGGCTGGCGGTTGGTCATGCGTTTCATTCGGTGCGGATGGAGCCGATGCTGGCGGAGTTCCGTGCGGTTTTGGAGCGTGTGTCGTATGCGGAGCCGCGGGTGGCGGTGGTGTCGAATGTGTCCGGTCGGGTGGCGTCGGTGGGGGAGTTGACGGATCCGGGGTATTGGGTGCGTCAGGTCCGTGAAACCGTCCGCTTCGGTGACGGGGTCACCGCCCTGCTGTCCCAAGGCACCACCGCCTTCGCGGAGTTGGGACCCGACGGCGTCGCCTGTGCCATGGTCCGGGAGGCCATCGTCCCGAACCCCGGGCAACAGGCGCCCACCACCGTGCCGCTGCTGCGGCGCGACCACCCCGAGGCGAGCAGCGTGACCGGGGCACTGGCCGCCCTGCACACCGAAGGTATCCGCGTCGACTGGGCCGGGAACCTCGCCGCACGCGGCGGCCGGCGGGTTGAGCTGCCGACGTTCGCCTTCCAGCGGCAGCACTACTGGCTCACGAGCGAACAGCCCGCCACGCCCACCGGCCGTTACACGATCCGCTGGCAGACGGTCGCCGAACTCCCGACGGCCAGGCTCTCCGGCGACTGGTTGCTGGTGTCCGGCGCCGGCGACGGTTTCACCGCAGGGTGCGCCGAGGCGCTGGAGGAGCACGGTGCACGCGTGACGCACCTGACCGTCGAGCCCGACGCGCTGAACCGCGAGGCGCTCACCGCACTCCTGGGCGAGCACACCGGCGTCGCGGGTGTCGTGTCACTGCTGGGCCCGAACTCGAACCACTCGACCGACGCCGGCCCCGTGCCCTCGGGGCTGGCCGGCACGCTCGCCCTCGTCCAGGCCCTGTGCGACCTCGGCATGGACACCCGGCTGTGGACCCTGACGCAGGGCGCGGTGACCACCGGTGCCTCCGACGCCGTGCGCCACGTCGGACAGGCCCAGGTCTGGGGTCTCGGCCGTACCGTCGCCCTGGAGCATCCCGCGCTGTGGGGCGGGCTGGTCGACCTGCCCGACGTGCCCGATGCGTCGGCCTGGTCCCGGGCCGTGGCGATGATCGCGGACGGTGCCGAGGACCAGGTCGCCGTCCGCGCCTCCGGCATCCGGGTACGGCGGCTGGGCGCCGCGCACGCCGACGGCGCGGCCACCGACTGGCAGCCTGCCGGGCGCATCCTCGTCACCGGCGGCACGACCGGTCTCGGCGCCCGGGTGGCACGGTGGGCGGCCGAGCGCGGTGCCGAGGAACTGGTGCTGGTCAGCAGGCGTGGCGCCGAGACGCCCGGTGTCGACCAGCTGGTGGCGGACCTCGCGGAACTCGGTGCCCGCGCGACCGTCGCCTCCTGCGACCTCGCCGACGGCGACGCCCTCGCCCGGCTCGTCGCGGGGATGGAGGCCGACGGTGAGCCGATCCGGGCCGTCGTGCACACCGCAGGGCTCGCCCAGGACTGCCCCGTCCTCGACACCGACCCGCTCCTGTGCGCGGACGTCATCGCCGGCAAGGCGGTGGGCGCCGCGCACCTCGACACCGCGTTCGGCGACCGCCCGCTCGATGCGTTCGTGCTGTTCTCCTCGGTCGCCGGAGTGTGGGGCGGCGGCGTCCAAGGCGCCTACGCCGCCGCCAACGCCGCGCTGGACGCGATCGCCGAGCAGCGCAGGGCGCGCGGGCTGGCCGCCACCTCCATCGCCTGGGGCCCGTGGGCCGAGGAAGGCATGGTCGGCACGGAAGACGACGCGCGACGGCTGGCCCGCCGTGGACTGCGCCCGCTGACCACGGACGCGGGACTGGCCGCGCTCGCCCAGGCCGTGGGGCGCCCCGAGGCGACGGTCGCCGTGGCCGACGTGGACTGGGAACGGTTCACCACCGCGTTCACCGCACTGCGGCCCAGCCCGCTCCTGAGCGCGCTCCACACGCCCGCCGCATCCGCGCCCGCGACCGCCGCGCCGAAGGACGCCGCCCTCGCCCGCCGCCTCGCCGAGGCCCCTGCCGCAGACCGGCCCGCGCTCGCCCTGCACGCCGTCCGTACGCAGGTCGCGCAGGTGCTCGGGCACGGCTCGGCGCAGACGGTCGACGCCGACCGGGCCTTCCGCGACCTCGGCTTCGACTCCCTGACCGCCGTCGAACTGCGTGACCGGCTCGGTGCGCTGACCGGGCTCCAGCTCGCCGTCACCACCGTGTTCGACCACCCGACCTGTGCCGCGCTGGCCGCGTACCTGTGCGAGGAACTCGCGCAGGACGGACCGGCCGACCGCCGGCAGGGCGCGGCCGTCGCCCTCGCCGCCTCCGACGAGCCCATCGCGATCGTCGGCATGGCCTGCCGCTACCCCGGCGGTGCCGACTCCCCCGAGGACCTGTGGCGGTTGGTCGCCGACGGCGGCGACGCCATCGGCCTCTTCCCGGCCGACCGGGGCTGGGACCTCGACCGCCTCTACCACCCCGACCCCGACCACCCCGGCACCACCTACACCCGCCACGGCGGATTCCTCACCGGCGCCGCCGACTTCGACGCGGGCTTCTTCGGGATCTCCCCGCGCGAAGCCACCGCCATGGACCCCCAGCAACGGCTGCTCCTCGAAACCTCCTGGGAAGCCTTCGAACGCGCCGGACTCGACCCGGCGACCCTCGCCAGAACCGCGACCGGCGTCTTCGTCGGCGGCTCACCCTCCGGTTACGCGACCGGAGCGCACGCAGGCCAGAGCGCGGAGGGCTACGCGCTCACCGGCAGCGCGGGCAGCGTCCTGTCCGGGCGCCTCGCCTACACCTACGGCCTGGAAGGCCCCGCGGTGACGGTGGACACCGCGTGCTCGTCGTCCCTGGTCGCCCTGCACCTCGCCGTGCAGGCCCTGCGCCGGGGCGAGTGCTCCACGGCCCTCGCGGCGGGCGTCGCCGTCATGGCCGTCCCCACGGGCTTCGTCGAGTTCAGCCGGCAGCGCGGGCTCGCCCCCGACGGCCGCTGCAAGGCGTTCGCCGCGGGCGCCGACGGCACCGGCTGGTCCGAGGGCGCCGCCGTCCTCGTCCTCGAACGGCTCTCCGACGCCCGGCGCGAGGGGCACCCGGTCCTCGCGGTGGTCCGTGGCTCCGCCGTCAACCAGGACGGCGCCAGCAACGGGCTCAGCGCGCCGAACGGCCTCGCCCAGCAGCGGGTCATCCGACTCGCCCTCGCCGACGCGGGACTGACACCGGACCAGGTCGACGCCGTCGAGGCGCACGGCACCGGCACCACCCTCGGCGACCCGATCGAGGCCCACGCCCTGATCGCCGCCTACGGACAGGACCGGCCCGCCGAACGCCCCCTGCGGCTCGGCTCGGTGAAGTCCAACATCGGCCACGCGGCAGCCGCCGCAGGGCTCGCGGGCATCGTGAAGACGGTCATGGCCCTGCGCCACGGCACCCTCCCGAAGACCCTCCACGTCGACAGCCCCTCACCGCACATCGACTGGTCGGCCGGCGCCGTGGAACTCCTCACGGAAGCGGCACCCTGGCCGGACACCGGCAGGCCCCGCCGCGCCGGGGTGTCCTCCTTCGGCATCAGCGGCACCAACGCCCACGTGATCCTCGAACAGGCGCCCCCCGCCGCCGAAGAGGCTCCCGAGGAGCGACCGCACCCCGACACCCCGCTGCCCTACCTCCTCTCCGCCGACAGCGCACCCACCCTGCGGGCCGTCGCAGCCCGCCTGCGCGGCCATCTGCTGGACCACCCCGGCCTCGCCCCCGCCGACGTCGCGCACTCCCTCGCCACCACCCGCGCCGTCCTGTCCCACCGCGCGGTGGTGATCGCCCGCGAGCGCGACACCCTCCTGCACGCACTGGACGGACTCGCCGACGGCGTGGCACGCCCCCACGTCGCCGAAGGCACCGGGCCCACCCGTGACCGCGTCGTGTTCGTCTTCCCCGGCCAGGGCTCCCAGTGGCCCGGCATGGCCGCCGAACTCCTCGCGGAATCCTCCCTGTTCGCCGAGCACATCGCCCGCTGCGAGACAGCCCTCGCCCCCTACGTCGACTGGTCCCTGACCGCCGTCCTGCGCGACGCCGACGAGGCCGCCCTGAACCGCGTGGACGTGGTGCAGCCCGCCCTGTGGGCGGTGATGGTCTCCCTCGCCGCACTCTGGAGCGCCCACGGCATCCGGCCCGCCGCCGTGGTCGGCCACTCGCAGGGCGAGATCGCCGCAGCGGTCGTCGCGGGCGCGCTCACCCTCGACGACGGCGCCAGGATCGCCGCCCTGCGCAGCAAGGCACTCCTCGCCCTCTCCGACCGGGGCCTCATGGCGTCCGTCGCGCTGTCCCACACCGAGGCCGCCGAGCACGTCGCCGCGTCCGACGGCCGGCTCTCCCTCGCGGCGGCCAACGGCCCCGGCCAGGTCGTCGTCTCCGGCGACCCCGACGCCGTACGGGCCCTGGCGGCCGGCGCCGAACGCTCCCGCATCCTCCCGGTCGACTATGCCTCGCACTCCGCACACGTCGAGGAGATCCGCGACCGCCTCCTCGCCGACCTCGCGGACCTCCGGCCCGCGACCGGACACGTGCCGTTCCACTCCACCGTCACGGCCGGTCCGCTGGACACCGCCGGGCTGGACGCCGAGTACTGGTACACGAACCTGCGGCAGACGGTCCGCTTCGAAGAGACCGTGCGCGGCCTGCTGGAGCAGGGGCACGACACGTTCGTCGACCTCGGCCCGCACCCCACCCTCGTCACGCCGGTCCAGGAGATCGCCGCGTCCCTCGGCGCCGAGAACGCGGTCCTCGGCAGCCTCCGCCGGGGCGCGGGTGGCCTCGACCGCTTCCTGCTGTCCGTCGGCGAGGCCGCCGCCCTCGGCGTCGTACCCGACTGGAGCACCGCCCTCGCCGCTCACCGCCCCACCACCGTCGACCTGCCCACCTACCCCTTCGCCCGGCGCCGCTACTGGCTCGACGCGGCCGACGGCACACCCATCGCCGACCACGACCCGGCCGAGGCCCGCTTCTGGGAACTCGTCGAAGGCCAGGACCCCCAGGCACTCGCCGACCTCCTCGGCGGACCCGAAGGACAGCCCTGGCACACCGTCCAGCCCACCCTGCGCGCCTGGCGCCGGCACACCCGCGAGCGCCGCACCGCAGACGGCCGCCGCTACCGCGCCCGCTGGCAGCCCGCCCCCGACCTGACCGCCGACCCCGGTGCCCCGACCGCCTGGCTCGCCGTCGTACCGGCCGCACTCGCCGCCGACGAGGACACCACCCGGCTGATCGCCGGCCTGGCCGACCAGGGCCTGAAGGTCGACACCGTCACCGTCGACCCCGCCCGTACCGACCGTGCCGACCTCACCGACCGCCTCCAAGACGCCCTCCCGCAGGAACCCGGAGGCGTCGGAGTCCTCTCCTTCCTCGGACTCGACCCCACCCCCCACCCCCACACCCCGCAGATCTCCGCCGGCCTCACCGGCACCCTCCTCCTCACCCAGGCCGTCACCGACCTCACCGCCGAGGCCCGCCTGTGGTGCCTGACCCGAGGTGCCGTCGCCGTCGCCGAACCCGCCCCGAACGTCCCCGAACAGGCCCGGATCTGGGGGCTCGGCCGAGTCGCCGCCCTCGAACTGCCCGACCGCTGGGGCGGCCTGGTGGATCTCCCCGAACACCCCGGCCCCGACGACGCCGACCGGCTGCGCCAGGCCCTCACCAACGCCGCACACGAGGACCAGCTCGCCCTGCGCCCGATCGGCACCCACGTCCGCCGCATGGACCGCGCTCCCCTCCCCACCACCGGCCCCGTACGCGACTGGCGCCCCACCGGCACCGTCCTCGTCACCGGCGGCACCAGCCCGCTGACCGTCCGGCTCACCCACTGGCTCTCCGCACGCGGCGCCGGACACATCGTCCTGGCCGGCCCCATCGACCCCGACACCGCCACCGCCGCCGAAACCGCCCTCGACGAGACCGGTACCCGCCTCACCCTCGCCCCCTGCGACCTGACCGACCGGCAGGACGTCACCCGCCTCCTGGACCGCCTCCACACGGACGACCACAAGATCACCGACCTGGTGCACACACCCGGCGACACCGGCCTTGCCCCCCTCGACGAGACCGACCCCGCCGCCCTCGCCCAGGCCCTCGCCGCCACCGCTCACAGCGCCCTCCTCCTCGACGAACTCCTCGACCCCGCCGCACTGCGGACCGTCATCCACTTCTCCTCCGTCGCCGCCTTCTGGGGCAGCGGTGAGCACGCGGCCTACGCCGCCGCCTGCGCCCACCTCGACGCCCTCGCAGAACGGCACCGCGCCCAGGGCCGCCACGCCCTCTCCGTCGCCTGGCCCGTCTGGGACCTGCTCGCCGAGACCCCCACCGCCGACGACCCCGACACGGCCCGCGCCCTACGCCGCATGGGCCTCGGCGGCCTCAGCCTCATCGACCCTGACCACGCCCTGGACGCCTTGCGGGCAGCCCTCGACCACGACGACACCTGCGTCGCCGTCGCCGACGTCGACTGGCCCGTCTTCACCGGCGCTTTCACCGCCCGCCGCCCCAGCAGGCTGCTCGACACCCTCCCCGAAGCCCGCGCCGCCCTCGCCGCACTCGACGAGGAAGCCCGCGACGCGGCCGACGCCGCCGACGAACTGCGCCGCGAACTGAGCACCCTCAGCGCCCCCGACCGCGCACACCGCCTCCTCGAACTGGTCCGCGAACACACAGCCGCCGCCCTCGGCCACGACAGCCTCGACGAGATCCGGCCCGACCGCGCCTTCAGCGAACTCGGCTTCGAGTCGATCACCGCCGTCGACCTGCGCAACCGCCTGAGCCGCCGCACCGGCCTGACCCTGCCGGCGACCCTCCTGTTCGACCACCCCACCCCCCTCGCCCTCGTCGACCTCCTCCTGGCCGAACTCCTGGAGGACGGCATGGCGGACGCCGCCTCCCTGCACGCGGAGATCGACCGCCTCGCCACCGGCCTCGCCACCGCCACCGTCGGCGACACCGACCGGGCCGGCATCACCAAACGCCTTCAGACCCTCCTGGCCACCTGGACCGCCTCTCCCGACGACGGCCCACGGCAACCCGGGGCCCGCACCCTCGCCGACGAGTTCGAGACCGCCACCGACGACGAGATGCTCGCCTTCATCGACAAGCTGCGCCGCGACACCTCGGCGGGCTGACCCCCCCCATGCGCCATCCGCGCACCACGAACACCACGACCCCAGTACCGGAGGACTGCCGTGGCCAGTGAAGAGACGCTTCGTGAATACCTGAAGTGGGCCACGGCCGAACTCCACGATGCCCGCCGGCGCATCGAGGAACTCGAGACCCCCGAGCCCGTCGCCGTCGTCGGCATGGCCTGCCGCTACCCCGGCGACATCACCTCCCCCCAAGACCTGTGGGACCTCGTCACCCGTGGCGAGGACGCGATCGGCCCCCTCCCCGACAACCGGGGCTGGGACCTCGACCGCCTCTACCACCCCGACCCCGACCACCCCGGCACCACCTACACCCGCCACGGCGGATTCCTCTCCGACGTCGCCGGCTTCGACGCGGACTTCTTCGGCATCTCCCCGCGCGAAGCCACCGCCATGGACCCCCAGCAACGGCTGCTCCTCGAGACCTCCTGGGAAGCCTTGGAACACGCCGGAATCGTTCCGGCCACCCTGCGCGGCAGCCGCACCGGCGTCTTCATCGGCACCAACAACCTGGAGTACGGCTGGACGTCCGGCCGCGTCCCCGACGAATACGCCGGACACCTCACCACCGGCACCGCCGCCGCCGTCGTCTCCGGCCGGCTGTCCTACCTGTACGGCCTCGAAGGGCCCGCCGTCACCCTGGACACCGCCTGTTCCTCCTCCCTCGTCGCCCTCCACCTCGCCGTCCAGGCCCTGCGCGGCGGCGAGTGCTCGCTCGCCCTCGTCGGAGGCGTCACCGTCCTTTCCTCACCCGGTCAGCTTCTCGGGTTCAGCGCACAGCACGGGCTCGCCGCCGACGGACGCTGCAAGGCGTTCGCCGAAGGCGCCGACGGCATGGGGCTCGCGGACGGCGTGGGGCTGCTCCTCGTCGAAAAGCTCTCCGACGCCGAGCGGAACGGGCATCGGGTGCTCGCCGTCGTACGGGGGTCCGCGGTCAACCAGGACGGCGCCAGCAATGGGCTGACCGCTCCCAACGGGCCCTCCCAGCAACGGGTGATCCGGATGGCGCTCGCTGACGCGGGGTTGTCGGCCGCCGACGTCGATGCCGTTGAGGCGCACGGCACCGGGACGACGCTCGGTGACCCGATCGAGGCCCAGGCCCTCATGGCGACCTATGGACAGAGCCGGCCCGCTGACCGGCCGTTGTGGCTCGGGTCCGTCAAGTCGAACATCGGGCATACCGGGGCGGCCGCGGGGGTTGCCGGGCTGATCAAGGCGGTTCAGGCGATTCGGGCGGGGGTGTTGCCGCAGACGTTGCATGTGGGGGAGCGGTCGACGCGGATTGATTGGTCCGCGGGGGCTGTGGAGTTGTTGGGGGAGGCGCGGGAGTGGCCTGAGGTGGGGCGGGCTCGGCGGGTGGGGGTGTCCTCCTTTGGGATCAGTGGGACGAACGCGCATGTGATTGTGGAGGAGGCTCCTGCGGCGGTTGACGCTGCTGAGGTGCCTGCTGGTGTGCCTGCCACTGGTGGCGTGCCTGCCGTTGGTGGTGTGTTGCCGTTTGTGGTGTCGGGGCGTTCGGTGGCGGGGTTGAAGGCTCGGGCTGGGCAGCTTGCCGTGTATGTGGGGGCTGGGGCTGGGGTGGAGTTGAGGGGGGTTGCCTCGGCCTTGGTGGCGGCTCGGTCCGCGTTGGAGTTCCGGGGCGTCGTACTGGCCGCCGACCGGGCGGAGTTGACGTCTGGCTTGGAAGCGCTGGCCTCGGGTGAGGCGACGACGGGCAAGGCGCGTCCGGCGGGGCGTCCGGTGTTCGTGTTCCCGGGGCAGGGGTCGCAGTGGGTGGGGATGGCGGCTGGTCTGCTGGATGAGTCGCCGGTGTTCGCGGAGCGGATCGCTGCGTGTGGGGTGGCGCT
>NZ_JBVHXT010000080.1:0-20642 GCF_055569255.1 Streptomyces sp. NPDC029296 | reverse complement strand
CTGACACGACCCTTTTCCGGTCTCCCGACCCCCCGGGGAGCGGGGCCTCCTGAGGGGGAAAAAAAACCTTCCTCCCCTACCCCCCCCCCCCCCCGGCGAGCCCACCGCCCCCCCCGGTGCGACGTCGCCCCGGCGGGAGTCAGGAGCAGCCGCCGGTGAGGAGAATCCGCCCGACGCCCCGGCTCGCTGCGTCGGCTGCTCCGCGACAGGGGCTGGGGGCCGGGCGCACATGCTCGAATGGAGATCCGGTATCACGCAAAACTTCGGCAGGCCCGCGAGCGGTTCGCTGAGACCATCCGGCGCCTGTCCGAAGCCGAGATCGCCGAACTAGCCAGCAGTCTGTCCGCGCTGTCGACCGCCGCTCCGTGGCCGCTGACCATACCAACGGAATGCCCCGCTTGCGGACACACCGGCTTCACAAGCGGCAGGGACAAACTGGGGGACTACAGGGACATCTGGTTCCTCCCCCGGCAATTCGGGTGCCGCCTGTGTGGGCTCACACTCACGATGTGGGAGCTCGATCTCGCTGGTATCAAGGGCGGGGTGCTCAACGAGTCCGAAGAGCCCGACTTTGATTGGGAACCCGACTTCGAGACGTATTGAGGGCTCAGACGGAAGATTCGTTGGCCTGCCCCGCCCGCCCCGGGGACGTCATGGCTGATTCCCCGAGGCTCGTGGCGCTGTGCTTGGTCGCTACTGCACCAGCGTCCCGAGAGCCTGCTCGGCCATCTGCACACCCATCGTGGCGGCCATGGTGGTGCCGGCCTCCAGGAGCTTGTCCTTGAGCTGGGTGGCGAACTGCCGCAGTCGGCCCGGTTCGGGGTTGTCCGAGGTCGCTTCGTCGTGGAGGTCCTGGGCGACGCGCACCAGCTCCACTCGGTCCGGCTCGGGCATGCCCAGCGTGCTGCTGACCTGTCCGACGTACCCGGCCAGCTGGACGAACAGCGTCGGGTCGACGCCGTCGGTGTTGTTCTGGGTGAAGTGCTGCTGCTCGCCAATGATGACGCCCTTGGCGTTCGGCAGGAAGTTGTTGTACGTGGTGCCGGTGCGCGCCCGGTTGGTGTGGTCTTGCACGCTTCCTCCAGACAGGGCCCAACTGACGCCTTCAGGGGTGATGGCGACCGTAGCGGGGTCGGTGTCGATGCGTTCGATGAGGTTGGGCTCCGCCAGATGGGCGAGCGCCTGGTGCAGGTCAGTCCCAGAGATCGCGGCACCGGCGAAGTAGGCGGCGGGGGCCGCCAGGAACAGGGACGGGTCGGTGGGCGACTGGTCGCCGGCGGTGTCGAACAGCCACCGCAGGAAGGCGTCCATGGTGTAGCGGAGCCTGGCGGCGCGGTCCTGCTGCAGCTTCTTCAGTCGGCTCACTCGAACGCGGCCTGCGTCGCTGAGGTGTACGTCGGGGGTTCCGCCCATGTTGCGTGCGATCTTGACCAGGTCGAGCTGTTCCAGCTCGAAGGCGAGCACGGACGGATCTTCGCCGTCCAGCTGCTGTTCTTCGACGAAGCGGGTCACGTCGACGTAGTGCGCGGGGTTCAGCTGGGCGTGTTCGTCCAGCCACATCAGGAGCCGGGCCAGGATCGGGTTGCCTTCGACGGCGTCGCGGCCGGCCATGGAGACTCCTTCGGCAGTCGCGTCCGTCTGGATCGGCACGCGGATCGGATTCCCTCGGGCTGCGCGTTCATAGCCCTTGACGATGTCCTTGACGTGTCGCTCGATCGCGCGCTGATCAATCCCGGGTTTGCGGGCCACACTGCCCTCCTGTCTCGGATACCTCATGGCCAGCCTACGGAGGGGGTCTGACAATAAGCCGTCCCTTCCGCCGCCGTCATGACGGGTTGCCGGGCTAAGCCAGAGGGGCCAGTGCAGGGCCGGCCGCACCGAGTGGTCGACGTGTGCCGTCGCCGGTGCGGCGGCTCTCAGAACGTGGTGACGGTCGGAGCCTGCCGGAATCCGGCAGCGATCTCATGATGGCGGGCGGGCACGGTGTTCGGGCCGACGCGGACGTAGAACTCCGCGCGCTGTCCGTCGCGGTAGGCGTACATCTGGCCCCCGCCGGAGACCTCGATCACGAGGACCTTCTTGCCGTCGTAATCGATCACGCGTGACTCGTAGGGCGGCGCTGGTTCCACGCTGTCCCGGATCATGCCGACGACCTGGAGTTCCTGCTTGTCGACGGTCGGCTTCTCGGGCAGGCCCACGATCTGTAGGTCGTCGCGGACGCCGATCAGGAGGGTGCCGCCGTCCTGTGACGCGAAGGCGGCGATGGTCTTGAGCATCTTCTTCCGGGAGTCGCCCTCCGGGACCTCCTGTTTGCACTCCAGGTGCTGTCCCTCTCCGTTAGCCAGGAGGATGTCCAGCTCCGGGCCGGGCTGCTCCCAGACGACCGAGGCATCGCGGGCGCGCCCGTACGTGGGAGCCGGGAAGCTGCGCCAGTCCAGCCACTGGTCCTCGCGGCGGAGCATCAGCAGGCTGTCGTGCGCGAGTCCGTTGGGCAACGCGAAGCGGTAGGCGCCGGCGCCGTCGATGGACTGGAGCTCGTTGCCCGCCGCCCAGCTCAGCTCAAGTACCGCGCCGTCCAAGTCCTCGCCGTCTACGAAGGCCGTCAGCAGGTCGGGGCCGATGGTGATCTGCTCAAGCCAGCCCGCTCGCTGCGGCTGGACGATGCGCCACAAGTCCGAGCGGCCCGCGTTGCTGTCGTGGGGGCTCTGGTGGAGGAAGGCGCTGAGGGCCTGGTCGAAGTTCAGGAACGAGGGGCCGTCCCCGACCAGCAGGTCGTGGCCGGGCTGGAGCGTGTTGATGTCCCGGTTGATGGTCCACTCGGTGCGCGGCCACGGTGTGGTCACCCGGTCCCACTCTTGCCGGCCGCGCAGCCGAGAGGTGGAGGCGCTGGAGGCCGGCGGGCCGGGGGCGACGACGTGGAGACCGTGGATGTCCTGTTCGTCGCCCCGCAGCAGCGCGGCGACCGTCGTGCCAGGCAGGCACAGCTCCAGGAAACTCGCCGTGCTGTAGCGCCAGGCCCGCTCCTTCACCGGAGTGTCGTCGTCCAAAGTGACCTGGGCGTGATGCAGTTGCCATTGTTGTGCGTCCGCGACCAGTGCCAGTCGGATGTTCACGGCGGCGCGCTCGCTGAGCATCGTCACCAGTACGGCCGTGTCCGTCTGCCCGTTGTTCATGCCCAGCTTTCCTCTCCCCGCAGTGTATGGAGCCGAACCAGGCGCATCGTCACGGCCCGTGCTCCCGAGCAGGCTACGCCGGTGCTACGTGTGCGAACGCCATGTCCTCAGCTCAGGCGGTAGCCAGGCAGCGCGAGGCCCGGCGGCGGGCGCAGTACGGCGGTGCCCGCCCTCGTGAGTTCGATTCCTCGCGTCCGATTCGAACGATCCGACTCGAATTCGAGTCACGCGGATCCGGCTTTTGTGGGGACGCCAGTGCGCGGACGTTCTCATCAGCAAGATGGCCTTGTTGGGCAGTTGCGGCTTGAGAGGGGATCAAATGCCTACAGGAGTGGCTGTCGTGTGCGACACCGATGACTGCTTCGCCGTCTACCTGGCGGTGGAGACCGGCGACGACGAAGACGCGCGCTCCGCCTCCGAGGTCTCGCAGTTGGCGCGCGACGCCGCTCAAGGTGAGGGGTGGGTGGTCAGCTTCGGCTTCCGGCAGCCGGTGATGACCTGCCCCGGCTGCGCGGACGGCCGGGGGCCTGTGCGTGAGCGCGGGGACTGTCGGCGGTGCATGGGCCGCGTCGACTCGGAGTCCAGGTGCGTGTACTGCCTGCGCCAGGTGGAGCCTCAGCCCGAGACGTGACGGCGGCGTTCGGCCGTTGCTGAACATCGCGACTCCATACAGCGGGCCCCGGGGACTCATGGCTGATCCCCCGGGGCCTGTGGCGTGTGCGGACGCTGGTCAGATCTCCCCGGCCGCCGTGGCGGTGAGCCAGTCGGCGGCTTCGCCTTCGGTCATCAGCGGCACCTGGGCCGGGTGGGCGTCGCCGTCCTGGACGACGTGGACGCGGCCCGGGAGCGGGCTGCTGTGGGGGGCGGGGTCGACTATCGGGGCGAGCCGCTGCCACATGCCGGCGCTGACCCGGGCGAGGATGACGGTGGCGAACTGTTCCCGGGCGCCGGGGATGAGGCGCTCGCCGACGGTGGTGGGTCCGTCGTAGATGATGTGGATGCGGGCAGCGCGCCCCTCGTACAGAACGGCCTCGAGGGCGGCGATGGCCGGGGAGCGCTTCGGGTCGTCCTCCTCCCGGAACGTCTCCCAGTAGCGGGCGAGGTGCCGCAGGGTGTCGTCGGCCCGGTCGATCACGACCATCAGGCGCGGCACACCGTCAAGGTCGCCGTCGAGGGCGGTGCGGCGCTCCAGCTCGGAGCCGAGGCCGACCAGGGCGTCGTGGCTGCCGGCCACGTTGCCGCGGTGCGTGACCGTCGGCAGGTCCTTGGCCCACAGGTGGGCTATGCGGGTGTGGTCGAGGACCAGGGCGTGGGCGCCTTGGTGGAGGAACTGGGCGGTGAGGGTGCGCAGGATGGTCGTGCTGCCGCCGCCGGTGCCGCTGCAGACCAGGATGTGCGGGGCTGCGTCGATGTCGACGGCGATGGCCCGGCCGTCGGTGCCGATGCCGATCAGTGCGGCGGAGTCGGGCAGCGCCTCCAGTTGCTCGCGCAGGCCGGGGTCGGTGAGGCGCAGCAGCTTCGGGAGCGCGGTCGTGTTCGTCATCGTGATGTTCCTCTTCTGGCTGTGCCTGGTGAACCGGGTGTTCTCCAGGGCTGCGGGGATCGTGTCGGCCGGACCGGACAGGCCTGTGTGGGCGGACTTGGTCGCGCGGGCCGGGGCGGTCAGCCGAGGTCGGTGGTGCCGGCGCGGGGCCGGTTGCGGGCCCACTTCTTGAGGTCGCCGACGCGGTAGAGGAACGCCGCGCCACGCTTGCCGACCGGGGCGGGGAACTCCGGGTCGTTCGCACGGGCCCAGCGCAGCGCCTCGAGGCTGGCGACGGTCTCCGACAGGTGCTTGTCGTACGCCTCGCGCAGTCCCAGCTCCTGGTCGTCGTCGGCGGGCGCCGGTTGTACCGGCGACGTCGCCGCGGCGGCGTTGTCGGCCGGGGCGGCGGGCGAGGGCGAGGGGGTGAGGCTCCCGGCTTCGGCGGCCAGGTCCCGGTGGGAGGCCGGCGGCTCGGTGGCGGGCGCGGGCGGGATCTCCTGGGCGTGGGTGTTGCAGGCGCCGGCGAAGTCGTCGGGCGGGGCGGCGGGGACGGGAGGCTGGTGCAGGGACGGGCCGGCCGTGCCCTTGGAGTGGACGCCGGACATCGCCCACTCACGGGCTTCCTCGTTCGACAGGTTCAGCACCTGCGTCTCCTGGGCGCGGCCACGGGTGACGACTTGGACACGGCCGTTGTGCTGGCTCGCCTGCGGGATGGGGCTGACCTCGGGCACGAGCATGCGCCAGGCGTTGAGGGTGTAGCGGACGAGGATGCGGGTGGAGAAGTTCTCACGCATCTCCGGGCCGCCGATGGCGCGGGCGGTGGCGGACTGGGCGACCAGGAGCACGTGGAGGCGGACCTGGCGGCCCATGAAGAGGATCTCAGCGAGCGCGTCGACGGCCGGGGACTCCTTGGGGTCGCCGGACTCGCGGATCCTCGCCCAGTACCGCTTGAGCTGTCCCATGGTGGCGTTGACCTCTTCAAGGAGGATCACCAGCCGCGGGCCGACCCGCCACGGTTCGCGCTCCAGGACGTCGTCGGCCAGCTGCTCCGCGAGCCCGAGGCGGCGCCGGCCTTCCTGCGCGAGCCGGATCAGGGCGTCGTGGATCTCGGCGATGTCCCGGCAGTAGGTGACGCCGGGCACGCCGCGGGCCCAGGTGTGGGAGATCCGCTTGAAGTCCAGGACGTAGGCGTGCGCGCCGTTGTGGATGAACTGGCAGCAGATGGTGCGCAGGATGGTCGACTTGCCGCCGCCGGTGCCGGCGGAGATCAGGACGTGCGGGGAGTCGGCGTCCAGGTCGACGGAGACCTTCTTCTTGCCCGCGCCGAAGCCGATCAGCGGCGCGGACTCGGGCATCTTCGCCAGGACCTCCCGCACCCCGGGGTCGGACAGGCGCAGCATCTTGGGCGGGGCCTGGCGCTTCTTGACGATGACGTGCGTGTCGCGGCCCGCGCGGCGCCAGGTGAAGGAGACGTTCTCCAGGGCGAGTTTCTTGACGATGAGGTCGGCGACCAGGTCCTCGTTGAACCGCATGTGGGTGGGGACGTCGATGCGTATCTCGGCGTCGTCGTCGGAGAAGTTCCTGGGTACGTGGAGGTAGCGGCGCGGGTCGGTCAGCTCGGACATGCCCAGCGGCACGGCCAGCGCCTCGTGCAGCGGCGTCACCCACTCGCGCATGAACTCCCGGCGCTTGCGCGTCGCCAGCCCGTACACGGCGCCGCCCACGGCGGCGGCGGAGACCAGGCCGATGCCGCCCGCCTGAGCGGTGGCGATGGCCGGGTCCGGGTTCTCCCAGACGTCGCGCACGGCGGCAAAGGTGGCGTCCTGGTTCTCCCACAGGGTCCAGTAGCCGCCGACGCCGGTCGCGGCCAGGCCGCTGATACGGAAGGTGAGGCGCTGCCACCCGGCCCGGTAGGAGGAAAGCGAGACGTGGCCTTCCACGACCTTCGGCAGGACGCGGGTGCCCTTGCGCCAGAACGTCGCGTCCGTCTTCCGCTCTCCGCGCAACGGCCGGCCCGCCAGGAACCTGCCGATGACGAACGCCACGGATTCAGCGGTCTCATCCACCTGCCTGTCGAACTTCGTACGCGCCATGGTCGTGCCCCTTCGCTGTGCTTGCCGGGCACTTCACACCCGAAAGCGGACACCGACCGTAGGAGCGCGGGGCTGTGGACAGATTCCGGCGATCCGCCCCCCCCAACCCGTTCGAAACTTTAGTTGTCGCAACACTTTTGCATGTCTTATGGTTGTCGCATGGTTGATATGTGGGAGCTCGACAGCGAAGCCATCGAGGAGCGGGTCGCCTTCCAGGCGCACGTGCGTGACCTGGTGTGGCGTGAGACGAAGAGGCGGATGCGCTTCCTGGGCTTCAGCGAGCAGGAGGGTCCCGCCACCCCGAACGCGCTCGCCCCCACTTCCGCGGCCGCCAAGGCGGTGCACCTGATGTACCTGGAGGTTGCCACGGAGGCCGGGGACGCTGCGCGGGAGCTGGCCACGGACGCCGCTACCCGGGCGGGCCGGGCCGGCGCCACCTACGCGGACCTGGGAGAGGCCTCCGGGATCACCCGTCAGGCGGCCCGGAAGCGGTGGCCCGAGGCCGTCGGCACCCATTGGGCGCTCTACCTCCTGACCGGGAAGAACCACCCGCACGGCATGAGCGTCCAGGTGTTCCGCAGCAGCGCCAAGGCGATCGAGACCGGACGCACCGCCGTGGACGAAGGCGCCCTCGCCGACGACGGGGCCGTGGGCGCCGTCGTCGTCAACGCCGCTCGTGAAGCCGTGTGGGCCTGCTGCTTCAACGACAGCTCTTGGGCCCCGGAGGAGATCACCCTGCCCGAGGACCTGCAGACCGTCCCCGCCCCGGGCGGCCCCGAGCACGGGGACTGGCTGGACAGGTGGGTTCAGTTCATCACCCGCAGCCTGTGACCACCCGCCGGCCAGACGCCGGGTCCGGGTCCTCCGCCGGAGGGTCCGGGCCCGGCTGCTTGTCTACCGTGGCACCGTGACCATGCCCTCCGACGATGCCGCCGGACCCGCGCCTGTGCCGGTGCGGGTCGTGCTGCCCGCCGACCCGGTGCTCGGGCACCCGGAGCAGGAGGTCGTGGCGCGGCTGTGGAGGCGGCGGCAGACCGAGACGGGCTGGGTGTACCTCGTGGGGCTGCCGTCGTACAGAGACCTCGAGAACGGGGGGTGGAGGCGGCAGAGTACCGGGTGTGGGTCCGGGCTCCCGACCATGTGCGGCCGGTCGACGGCGTCGACTACGACCAGGTCCCCACCGAGCCTCTTCCACCGGCGCCGCCGACATCGGTGGTCGGCGAGGTCCTCGGGGAGCGCCGGCCTTCGGGCTGGGTGTTGGCGAAGGTGCGCGAGGGGCGGGGCCCGGCCCGGGGGGTGTTGCACGCGCCGGACTGCGAGGAAGCCCCGCAGGGCGCGCCGTTGCTCGATCTGGAGCACGCGCTGAACGTCGCCGAGAACCCGGGTACGCGGTTGTGTACCTGGTGCGGTTGTACTCAGGAGCTGTCACCCATGCTGAGCGGGTTCGGCCACATCACCGGCTCCTGACCTGCCGTGGGGAGCGGGACACTGAAAGCGTGTCGCGAGGAGTCGGACGAGTACAGCGGGCCGTGCTGGCGTACGTGCGCAGCGAGCCCGGCGGCCTCAGCGGCATCGACGGCACCCCGCTGGCCGCCTCGGTCACCGGCCTCGCCCACGTCGTCTACGCAGTCGAGCAGCCGACCGACGCCCAGCGTGCCGCCGTACGGCGAGCGGTCCGCCGCCTCAAGGCCGGCGGCCACGTCGAGGTCCACCGCCTGCCTGTCGGCCGCACCTACACCCAGCAGCGCGCCCATCCCCGCTTCTGGCCACCGCGCTACGACCGGCGCCTGGCCGTGTGCACGGGCAAGGACGGCTGCCCGGGGTGCGCGGCGGGCGACCGGCCGTCGATGTACTTCACCGCGGACGTCGTGGCAATGTTCATCGAGCACTACGGCAGCCTCGCCAAGGGTGACCGGCAGCTGTGGCGAGCGACTGCGCACGGCTGGCACCTGTACCCCGTCCCGCTGCCCCGGCCCGCGGACGACTACCGCACGTACGAAGTCGAGATCACCGAACTGTGCGTCCGGCGGCCCCTGACCGCCGAAGAACACGCCCAGGCCGAACAGCGGGCGCAGGCCTTCATCCAACCCCACGTCGACGCCATCCGTGCCACGCTCCGGGAGCGTTGAGCACCACGGATACCGACCGGCTCGTGACTCCGACCACCCATCGCCGCGGCCGTGGCGCAGCCGGGTCCCGGGCGGGCCCCTAAGGCTCCGGGCAGCCCCGTGGTGCACCGGGTCAGGGTCGCCGGCGGAACCAGCTGCGGCCACGGCCCGACTCGGAGCCCTCCGGCTCCGCGGCGCGGCGGCCTGGAGGCGGGCCGCTTCGGCGGTGGCGTCCTCGCGGGCGACGTCATCGGCGTGGCACGGGCCGCACACGCGAACGACCACTGAAGCTGAACCTCGCGCAGCGCAGGATGACACGACCTGATCACCCAACCAGCTAACTGACAAAGCCACAGGCCAGACCCCTGCCCCAGCAGCGCCCACAATCACTGCAGCCACTGGGCGCTCCCCCACCCACCGCCGCACCACAAACTGATCAGTGCAGGCCAGTCCACCAACCACTGATCAGAAAAACAGCTCCTGGACAGCAGCGCTCGCTGAGCTGGGCGTCAAATGGGCGTAGAACGGACGCTGGAGATGCGGCCGGGACGCTTTGCGGCCGCCCCCCTCCTTCGCGTACTGGAAGACGGCACAGGAGCCGTCAGCGCCAAGAGCCCTTCCATGCCTTCGTCGACCGTTGCCGAACCGCCACCCGGCTGCCCGGTGAGCGGACCGCCGGAGGAACCCCCTGACCTGACCGGACCGGTGCCGTGCCGGCGGTGGCGGTGGCGGGAGAACGCCTCTCAGCCGAACACCAGACGGAGCACGACACCCACGGCAATGAGTCCCAGGCCAGTGCCGCGGACCAGGAGCAGGAGGAGCGCTTCACTTGCGGGGTCGATGTCCGCGAGTGTGCCGGTGCGGGCTCGGGACGGTTTGTGGCGGTCGTAGACAACGGGCACGACCGTGCCCACGGGCCCGCGGGATGGGACGCCCATCTCCATGAACCGGGCCAGGACCTCGCCGTCAGGGCGGCGTATGACATAGGAGATGCGCGGCCCGCCGCGGATCCCTTCCTCCAGCTCCGATTCCGCTTCTCCCTCGACACCGTGTTTCTGCAGTCTGCGCAGCTTCCACTGGGGATACAGGTTTCCCACCGTCGCAATCAGCAGAAAGCCGCCGATCGATGCCAGCACGGCCCCGGCGCCGCTCAAGAACCCGTTCATCGTCCCCCACCCGCTTCCGTCAAGATCTCCCACACTCAACCGAAGAACCGCTCACTCGTCCACTGGTCGGGCCAGCCGTCCGCCCGCTCGCGGGCCGGCCGGGGAAAGGGATAGCTGAGCAGGGTGGCCAGCTGTGCCCCGGCTGCTACCGACCGGCCCGTCTACGAAAGTTCTTCCTCGCACACCCTGATCGGCGCCGGTCCCATCCCGGTGGTCGGGCTGAACCAGCCCCTGCTCGCCGGAGGGGCTGTACCCGATCGACCGGAGGGGCAACCGCCGGTACAGCGCGCCCGCCGCCTAAGATCCATGACCGTGCATGAGATCCCCGACGGGCTGATCACCCTGGAGCGCTCCGCCGAGCAGGAGCGGGCCCGGCTCGCGGGTCTCACTGGTGACGACTACGACGCCCAGTTGCGCCGCTGGCGCCAGGCCTCCGCCGCCTTCCACACGGCCGTCACCGAACACGCCACCGCCACCCAGATCAGCCGGTACAAGCTGGAGCAGGCCGTGAAGAAGGCCGCTACCGGTGCCGCCCCGCCACCCGGCAGCAGGCACGCGACGCCCTGCTCCAGCATGTCCCGGCCTGCGTCCACTGCCGGCCCGACACCGCCCTCGGCCTCCTCGAATAGGCACGGCCGGCCTCGGCCAGCGGGTGACCGAGCCCCGCTCGCCGCGCTCCCGGCGGCCAGCGGAGAACGTACGGCATGACCTGGTCCGCTGGTCCATGCCCGAGCCGTTGGTCCACGCCCGAGCCGTGTTGCGGGGGTGGAGTGCGTGCGGGCAGGACTGGGCGATAAGGACTTCTCACGGCTGATCGAGGGCATCAGCGACATCCTGACCGACCTGGCCGCCGAGGCCGAACCGGTCAGCGTGAGGTGACTCCGGCGCTCTCCGCTCGCCTCGCTGCGTCCGGCACCGCGGCCGCCTGAGCCTGTACAGCGCTTCGACGGGCCCGGTGTGCCGCGCGGCGCTGGACGGCACCGGAGTGCAGCCCGTGTCCTGACGGTCGGCGGGCCAGCGGCCGACTGCCCGCAGAGGTGGAGGCGGCCCGGATTCTGTACCGGGCGCGGTTCGCCGGCCCGCTCCGCGCGGTACCCGAGCCAGGGGCGGCAACCGAGGGTTCAGGCTCCTCAAATGATGTTGGATTTTTTCTATAACCGGCGGTAACAGCAGGTCAGTTGGTTCCCGCCCGGCGGGCCGAACACGGCGCGACTGGATACGGCCGACCGTGTCCAGCGTGGATCTCCTCAACGGCGCGGCTAGGCAATGCGGGCGACGAGGGCGGTGGCGTTGTCCGCGTACGGGTCGCTCAGTTCGTGCGCGCGCTGGACAGCGTCGTCGACCAGGCGCTGGGCGGCGGTGTGCGGGGTGCCGGTCAGGTAGCCGGCGAGGTCGTGGCCGGCGTCCTCGTGGGGTTCGTAGGCGCCGTCGGAGGCGAGCAGGAGCCAGCCCGGCCGGGCCGGGCCGCGCAGGTACTCGAGGGCCGGGTGGCCCCAGACGCGTTCGGTCTCCTCGTCGCTGCGGGCTTCTCCGAGGCAGGCGGTGATCAGACTGCGGTCCCCGCCGTCGCATGCCCGGCGTGCATTGTGGTCCTCAGTCAGCAGGCGCAGGTGTCCGTCCAGGAGGAGATAGGCGCGGACGTCGCCGGACCAGGCCACCGAGAACAGGCCACCGGGGGCGCGGACGGCGACGACGGCCGCCGCGCAGGGCAGACCGTGGCCGGCGGTGCGGGCGGGGTCGGCGGCGTAGTGGCCGTACTCGGCACGCAGGCCGGCCTCCGCATCCGCGCTCCCGGCGGCCGCGCGGGCCAGGAGGAAGGCGGCGGCACGCGTCCAGGAACGGACAACCCGGGTGTCGCCGACGCCGTCGAGCAGGGCATAGGCGCGGGTGCCGTCCGGCGCCGTGAACACGGCGGTCGCATCGCACTGGAAGACCCGGTCACCACGCCGCTGTGCGGTGGCGTACGACGTCACGGCCAGATCCTCATCGTTGTCCTCGCGCATGCGGCAAGCCTCCCAGAACACGGGGTCCGGACGGAGCGCTTCGCGAGGGCGCCCGTGCCCGGACGGGTGAAGCTGACCGGCGGGGCCGGGGGATGTGACGCCCCGTCCCCGGCACCGCCGGGGTCTATGCGGGATGTCTCCGACTCGAGGGTGCGGCGACGCGTGATCGCGTCGATGGTTCTCACGCTGCCTTCGCCGTCCTCAATGCGGCGGCGGTACTCCTGCCAGTCCTCGGGAGTCCATTGGTCCAGGGCCGCGGGGAACGCCTCGTCGGCGCCGTTCACTGGTCCGCCCCCTTGGGCGGGACGCCGTACATGGCCGCGCAGCATGCGCAGGCACGCAGGCCGCCCACGGGGTACCGGGGCGATGCCGTCCCCGCGCACCACACGCACGACGTGCCCGCGCGCTGCCGGTCCGTCAGGGCGTCCAGGTTGATCGTCGGGGCGTCCACCAGTAACGGCAGGTGGCCGTTCGTGCTGCGCGTCGTCATGGGCAGTCGCCTCGCGCTCGCGGTCGGTTCGGCGTGGTCGTCCCCGACGGGGGTGGCGGGGACGACCACCGGGCCGCAACGCGCCCTGGTGCGGGACGGTTGGGCTGCCACCAGTCAACGATCACTGTCCGCTGCGGGACCATCACCCATGCGGCATGTGCATACGGGTACGCGCTCAGCGGGTACGGGCAGGCGCCGAAAGCCGCAGGGACTCGTAGCGTGGGGGACGTCGTGGACTTCCAGGCAGGGCCGATCCGGGACGCCTCACGAGCTGGGGACTACGGACGCGTGATCGAGCTGACCCGCAAGGGGCGGCAGATGACGCAGGCGGCGCTGGGGCAGGCCCTGGGCATGTCCCAGTCGGCCGTCTCCCGTCTGGAGAAACGCGGCCAAGCCTCCTATAGCACCGACGTCCTGGCCGCAGCGGCTGCCCATCTTCAGATCCCGCCGGCGCTGGTGGGTCTGGCAGACGGGCGCACGGCGCGGGTTCAGGTGAGAGACGACGATCCCATGCACCGACGCACCGTCCTTGGCGGCGCCCTCGCCGCGATGGCAGCCCCCATCCTGGCCGCCGTACCGGACACGCACGACACGATCGGCGGGCAGGCCGCCGCCCTCCGGCTGACCACGAGCTCCTACCGCAGACTCGATGGCACCACCCCCTCCCGCGACCTCGCCGACGCGATGGACGGCCATATCCAGCTCATCCAGACCATCACCCACACCGCCACCGGCGACGCGGACCGGGCGCGTCTGGCCGCCGCGGGCAGCGAGGCCGCCTCCTTCGCGGGCTGGCTCGCCTGGGACAAGGGCGACCACGGGTCGGCCCGCTCCTGGTACGGCGGGGCCGTCAAGGCCGCACGCACGGCCCACAACCCCCTCCTGACCGCGTACCAGACAGGCACGCTCGCCCAGTTCGAGGCACACGCCGGCAACGGCGTGGAAGCGCTGAACCTCGCCCGGCGCGCCCGGCGGGTGCTCGGCGAGCAGCGCCCGGCCGTCGCCGACGCCTGGCTGCTGACCGTGGAAGCCCTCGGGTACGCGGTGGCCGGCGACCGGCGCGGGGCGGACCGGGCCCTGACCGACTCCCGGACAGCCGCCGAGGCGCTGACCGCCGAGCAGGAACCGCCCCCGTGGCCGTGGGTGTTCTCCTTCACCCCGGACAAGGTGGCCGCCTGCTGCGTCACCTGCGGCGCACGCCTGGGGCTGCCCGAGTGGGTACTCGCCCAGGACGTGGAAGCCCTGGCCACCGGACACGCGAAACAACGCGCGCTGCTCGTGCTCGACATCGCCGACGGTCACCTCGCCGGCGGGCGGGTGGAGGCCGCGTTCGCCCTGGCCTCCCGCGCCCTCGAGGCTGGCCTGCAGTACCGGTCCGGGCGGATCGTGGAACGCGCTCGTGCCCTGCGCCGTAGCCTCACCACCGCCTCACCGCCGAAGGTGGTGCGGGACTTCGACGAGCGCCTGCACGGCGTCTACCTGTAGGAGGAGGAACAGCTCATGAGGGTGGGGATCACCGGGCACCGCGGACTGAGCACACAGGTCGAGGCACAGGTCCGGGCGCTGGTGACCGAGTACGTCACGGCACACGACCCGAGCGGCCTGGTCGGCGTCTCGTGCATCGCCGACGGTCCCGACTCCTGGTTCGCCGAATCCGTCCTGGAGCACGGCGGCCGCCTCGAGGTCGTCGTCCCGGCCGCCGAGTACCGGCAAGGACTGCCCGGCTGGCATCGCCCCGTCTACGACCGGCTCCTTGCCCGCGCGGCCGACGTCCACCACACCGGCATGACCGAGTCGACCTCCGAAGCGCATCAGGCCGGATCCGAGATCCTCGTCGGCCTGGTGAATGAGCTGGTCGCGGTATGGGACGGGAAACCGGCGCGGGGATACGGAGGCACCGCGGACGTGGTCGCCTACGCCGAACAAACCGGCGTGCCGGTGCGGGTGCTGTGGCCCCAGGGCGCCAGCCGGTGACGCCGTTGAACGTAGTGCCGCCCGCGCGGCAACGCGCGGTCCGGCGAAGCCGCTTGCGCCAAGGCGGTGGTGCTGCACTTCGCCCAGGCCGCCCAGGATCGCGTACAGCGCGGTAGCGCTACGTCCTCCCCGCCGCGCCCCAGCCCCGTACGAAGGCGGCCAGGGCGCGGCGCTGTTCTTCCTCGCGGGCGATCTGCTGCACAAGCACGTGGCGGTCGATGTAGGGGGCGACGGCGGCGAGGACCAGGCGCTGCAGTTCATCCGGCTCCAGCGCCTCCACCTCCCACTGCACCGGACGCTGAGGGTCGAAGCCGTAGCGGGCGGCGAAGGCCGGCCATCTCGGGTCGCCGTGCTTGCCCTGGGCCGACAGCAGCTCGTACTCGATGGTCTGCTCCCGGGTCAGCAGGACCCGGCGGACTTCGCTCCAGCAGCCCTCGGTGCGCCGCACCCAGTCCCGTTCGATCTCAGCCCCGCTCGCATCGAAATCGCCGACGTTTCTCCGGGGCTCCGCGAGTGTGCGGATGGAGTTTCCGCAGCTCAGGAGCGGTTGAGAGCACTGTAGCCGATGCAACACATGTGGTGCACGGGGCCTACTGGTCCTCATCGTCCTCTCGGCAGGCGGCGGCTGGGAAACTCGCTTTCGGCCGCCGGAGTGCGGTGATAGACAGCCGTAGTGCAGAAGAATCTTGAACTCCCTGACCTGCTGCGACTGATCGACGAGCGGGCGACGGCCTTCCGGGCCGCGATCGCCGCCGCGCCCAGCCTGGACGTGCAGGTGCCGACCTGTCCCGAGTGGACGCTGTTCGACCTGGCGCGGCACCTGGGCTCGGGCCGCCCGTTCTGGGCCGCCGTCGTCGAAGCCGGTCCGGCCGACGCCCCGCCGGCCGAGGCCGTGGCGGCGCGCGCCAAGGCGCAGGCGCCCCGGGAGCTCGAGGCGTTGGTGGCCTGGCTGGCCGCGTCGACGCAGGAGCTGCTGGACACCCTGCGGGAGGTCGGCCCGGACGCCGAGTGCTGGACGTGGTGGGGCGCCTCGCAGTCGCCGTGGACCAGCGGTGCCGTCGCCCGGCACCAGCTTCAGGAGATCGCGATGCACACCTATGACGCCCAGCTCACCGTGGGCGCCGCGCAGCCGCTGCCGACGGAGGTGGCGCTGGACGGCGTCGAGGACTTCCTGTTCACCTGCTGCGCGTGGTCGGGCGTCTGGCCGCACGAGCCGGCCGTCGTCGACTACCACGCCACCGAGGGCCGCTCCTGGCGCTTCACGGTCGAGGCGGACGGCGCCCGCGCCGTCCGCCTCCCGGCTGCCGGCGAGGGCGAGGCCCAGGCCCCGGCCGACGCCTCCGCCCGGGGCACGGCCGGTGAGCTGGTCCTGTGGTTCTACGGACGCATACCGCTGGACTCGGTGAAGATCGACGGCGACCGGGTCATCTTCGAGCGGCTCTTCGCCTGGGACCCGAACGCGTAAGGCGTGGTCGACGACGCGGTCACCCGTTCGCTGAGACAGTCTCAAACCGTAGGGAGAACACCTGCCGCAGCGTGACCCCGCTCTCGTAGCTCTCCACGATCTCCCGCGCCCGGTCCACCACGGCCGGCCACCGCACCCGCTCACCCACCATGCGGTACATGTACCCCTCGCAGGGCCGGCCTGCGTGTGCACCAGCTCGTGCGCGTCCTCGGTGATGTCACATCGGACACGCCCTGACCAGGGCTGAGGTCGGCGTCGTGCCGGGTGTGACCGGCCTCGTGGCGGGGGCCTTTGGCCGGCCCGCCACGGTGGTCCGGTCCGGGACGTGGGCGCCACCCGGGCGGGTGCATTCTCCTTCGCGTACGCGGGCGCAGTCCTAGCTGTGCGCACCCAACTTGCTCGGCTCCGACGGCTATTGAAAGCTTTTCGGATGCTCTGTCATGTTCTATCCGCCGCTTCCGGCGAACGAGCGACGAGAGGTGATCTCATGCGACGAAACGAGTACGACGCGGGCCAGGCCGCCAAGCGCCTGAAGGTGCCCGCAGCGGCCTTCCGGTGGGCCCGCCACACCGGCCTCGTCCCCGCCCCCGACGTGCCGCCCTCTCACTGGTCCCGGGCCGCCGTGGAGGCGATGGACGCCGACGCCATCCAGGCCGCGATGCCCACCCCGGCGATCTCCGGCGGCGCGGCGGCGGACCGGATCGCCGACGCGCTCGGCACCCCGAACCCGGCCACCTACGGCGAGCGGGCGAAGGTGACGGCGTTCGTGGTGCGCCGGTTCGTCGACCGCGGCCTCCTGGTCGACCTGAGCGCGAACCCGGACGGGACGCTGCACCACCCCGACCAGGTCGACCAGGTCTGCCGCCGCGCGGACCTGGCGGACCTGGTCGCCGCCGACACCCCGCTCGGACCCGAGCAGGCCGCCGCCCGCCTCCGGGTGCGACGTGTCGAGTTCGACCACATGGTGCGGCTCGGCTGGGTCCGCTCCCCGCAGTCGGTCGAAGTCCGCTTCGGCACCAGCCGGGCCGGAGCCGTCGACGTCGCGCTCTACACCACCACCTTCGTCGACGCGATCCCCGCCGCACACCCGGAAGTCGACTGGGAGCAGCTGCGCGCCGTGGAGAAGGGCCGGCGCTCTCCGCTGGCGTCGCTGCGCCCGGAACCGGCGGCGGCATCCGCGTGAGCTGGCCGGGACAAAGGCGGCCCTCGCACCCTGGACGTCGGGTGCGAGGGCCGTCTCCTTTTGTCGCCGTGGTCAGGGCGCATCGCCGGAGTAGTGGAAGCGGCAGCTCACCCCGGGGCCGGAAGAGCGCACCTCGCCGGGGCGCGGGTCGTACAGGGCCCGGCCGCCGGGGCCGAACTGCCCCCGCTCGGTGGCCAGCGCGACGCCGGTATCGACCTCGTCGGGCGTCCAGCCGGTGATGTCCGGCAGCAGGCCGTCCAGCGGGCCGCCGGCCAGTTCGGCGTAGGTCCGGTGCGCAAGCGGGCCGGGATCGCGATCGTCGTGGTCGGCGCCGTAGACCCGGCGGCGCAGCAGCTGTTCGCCCTCACGGTCCACCCCGTCAAGCCTGGCAGCCGCCGCTGACAGGCGGGGTGCGGGTACGTCCTCGCTCATATGGGTGAAGGGCATCCGCCAGGCTGGGGCATGCCCGCGCGGCCGCCGTGGCAACGATGGGATGGGACAACGTCCAACGCGCGGCGCAGTCACCGAAGTCGCCGCTCGACGCAGAGGAGAAGAGAATGCACGCCACTCAGGGAGACCGCTTGGTCCTCCGTGGCCGGACCCCCGGTCAGACGGACCAGGTCGTAGAGATCGTCGAGGTACTCGGCCCGAACGGACAGCCTCCGTACCGCGTCCGGGCGGAGAACGGACACGAGACGATCATGAGCCCCGGACCCGACAGCGTTGTCGACCACCGCAAGGCCGACGGCCTCGGCTGACCCCTACGCCTTCGGCAACCGGTCCGCCAGCCGGACCACGGACGGCGGATCCGTCATCGCTGGCCGACGGCTCGCGCAGGGGCCGTCGGCCGACTTCCCGCGGGCGGAAGCGCTGGAGAATGGCCGCCGTTCTCCGCTTGCGGCGGCGCTGCGCCTGGAGCCTGCACCCGTACCGGCGTAAGCTTTCGGGGCCCTTCCCCGCCCGCGCCCCACGCCGTCCGGAAGGCGGCCCCGGGCGCGGGCGTTCTTCTTGCGTGTCGCTCACGCCTGCCCGGCAGCCGGCTCCCACAGCGGGCGGGCGTGCCCGGTCCCGTCGCAGTGGAAGCACCGGCCTCCTCCCGGCGTGCTGCGGGCACCGATGGTGCCGGCCGCGTGGCGGAAGAGCCGGGTGAGGCCCGCAGTGTGGGCCTCGTGGATCGGGAGTTCCTGCCGTCTGCCGAGCGTGACCTCCAGCGCGACGTCGGGGCCGGTGAAGTGGGCGTGCATGCCGCCGGTGATCGAGCGGAGCGTCTCGTTGAGTTCGTGCATCGTCTCCGCGCCGGACAGCTGCACGCGTGCCGCGAGGACGGTGTCGGTGGCCGCGGAGAAGGACAGCAGTGCGACCGGGCGGGCGAGCGGCCCGACGCGGCCCACGGGGTCGGGATGGGTGTGCTGGAGCTGGGACAGGGCGTGCCACAGGTCGCCCGGCAGGTCCTGGGGTGCGGTTTCTTCTCGGCTGCGTCTCATACGGCCTGTGTAGGGCCTTGGGTGGGCTGTCGACGTCGGATGGGCCTGTCCGTCCCGTCCGGTGGTGCGGTGACGTCGGGACCGGTCCCGCGGCCTGGCGGCTGCCGACCGCGCAGCGGGCTGGTGCGGTCAGGTGCGCCGGCGGAACCAGCTGCGGCCTCGGACCGGCTCGGGGCCGTCCTGCGGATCCGGCGGTGCGGCGGCCTGGAGGCGGGCGGCTTCGACAGCGGCTTCCTCGCGGGCGACGTCGTCGGCGCGGCACGGGCCGCACACGGATTTGTCTCCGGCCCGTACGGCGGTCCGGTGCACGGTGATCTCCTCCCAGCGTTCGTCGGTGAACTTGCCCCCGCAGCGCTTGCACACCGGCCGCTGTGCCTCCCGTTGCGCGGCACGGCGCCGCTCGTCTTCCGCTTCGGCGCGGGCGTACTGGCGGCGGTAGAGAACGTCACCGTCGGGGTTGTCGAGCGCGTCGGTCAGAGTCTGTTCGTCCTTTCGTCCCAGGCGTCGCCACACCGCCGCGTCCGCGCCGTGCTGTTGGAGCTGCTCCAGGGTGGTGACGACGACCGGCACGGCCTGGCTGTAGTCCTTCGCCGTGATCGCCTCTTGGTAGTAGGTCTCGTACCGGCGCGGAGCCCAGTAGCGGCGGCCGGCCTCCTCCAGCACGGCGACCGTGTTGGCGACCTTCGCGGTCGTGGTGTCCGCGAACACGAACGCGAGGGGCACCAGGCCCTCCCGGCCGGTCGGCGGGTAGAACCTGCGCCACAGCCGTTGCTCGTGGTCGACGTCCTCGATCGCGTCCGGCCGGGAGCGGACCAGGTCCACGGTGAGCTTGTCCGCGTCCTTCGCGGGCAGCCGGCCCCACTCCCAGTACCGGCGCAGCTTGGCGACCAGGTCGTGCGCGTCCTCGGTGCGGCGGTCGATCTCCAGCAGCAGTACCGGTACCCCGGCCTCCGGTGCCCGCACCACCAGGTCCGCCCGCTGCACGTAGCCGTCCGCGAGCCGGTGCGGAATCTCGGTGGCGAAGCCGAGCCGGTGGCCGATCCCGGCGCGGTGGAGTTCGGCGGCCGTCGAGGTGACCGCCGCGGCATGGTCGTCGTAGCCGGTGCCGAGCGGCTGGCCCGTGTCCGGGTCGTACTTCTCCTCGCGCAGTGCCGAGACCCGTATGCCCTTCGGCTCCAGCAGCTTCTTCGCCTCGCCGTGTCCTCGCCGGGTCAGCACCCATACCTGCCGCTGGTCCTCCTGCACCGACTCGATCCTCACCAGGCGGTGGTCCTGAAGGTCCAGGAGGGTGTCCCGCGTGAGCTTGTCGTGCCGGTTGTCCGGACGGGTCAGCTTCCAGAGCTGGTCGGGTGTAGCCCGCTGGAAGATCCCGAGGGCTTGCAGGAGCTCCCGGCGTCGAGGCCCGGTCGAAGTCCTCCGGTGCCTGGGACGCCTTGCGACATCTACATGAGGGTTGTCGGACCTCCGACGGCCCCCTGTCAGCCCGATCTGACCTGCGGAAACGTCCGGCTTCTGACGGCGGGGCGCGGAGGGGGTGGTGGAGGGGCCCACGGAGGGGGTCTCTCCGGCCGGGTCAAGGGGCTGCTCGGGGTTGTCTGGGGCCACGGGGTGCTCCTGCACGGTGGGGCGGGCCTACTCCCGCCATTCACTTCGTACAGGTTGGAAATCCGGGCACCGTGTGACGCCGGCCGACGAAGAAGCCCTCCGTCGTGACTGCATCGTGATCAATCTTGTCCTCGGCCAGCGAAGTTGGACAATTTGTCGGCGATGTTGGACTGTTCGGGAGCCTGGAACCAGGGTTTCCCGGGGGCTGCAAGGCCGGGGTGGTGTCCTGCGTGCCACCGCGGTGGTTGGAGTTGATGGCGGTGGGGAGCCGGTCGTGGCCGGGCGGTTTAAAGGATCATGCAGGTGGTGGTGGCGTGGGCGATGAGCTTGCCCTGTTCGTCGAGGACCTTCCCTTCGGCGGTGGCGGTGCGGC
>NZ_JBVHXT010000079.1:0-21301 GCF_055569255.1 Streptomyces sp. NPDC029296 | reverse complement strand
GCAGGCCCAGCAACTCGCTCAGCGCGTCGGCCAGTTCGACTCCTATCTCCCCGCCGGGGACCACGGCGACGGGCCGGTGGGCCGCGACAGCGCGGGCCGTGGCGGCCAGGTCTCCTCGATGGACGATGTTGTCGCGGTAGTCCGACAGGTCGAACGGGCCCCGGTAGGCGGCGGGGACGTCCGGGGTGCTCTGCACCCGCACCACGGCCGCACCGCGCCGGAGGAACGCGTCGACCAGTTTCTTCGACAGACCGTAGGAGTCGACGACACACACGAGGGGAGTTGCGGGCATGTCAGCCTTTCTGCGGAGGGAGAGGACGGGCGCGGCCGGTTCGGGCAGCGAGGACCCAGCAGGCCAGGGCCACCAGGACCGCCGCCGTGCCGACCGTGAGGAAGCCGCCGGCCGGTCCGGCCGCGGCCATCGCCAGGCCGGCCAGGGGGGCGCCGAGGGCGTTGCCGCCGGCCACGGCCGCTCCGTAGAGACCCAGCACCCGGCCCCGGGTGTGCTCGGTGGCGGCCGCGCCGCAGGCCGCGGCGGTCACCGCGAAGGACGTCGCCGCCAGCATCGCGGCGGGAGCGATGGCGACGAGCAGGACGCGCCAGTCGCCGGCCAGGCCCAGGGGTGAGGTGACCAGGCCGAGCAGCAGCAGCGGGACGGACGGACGGGGGGTGATCGCGAGGGCGCCGGACAGCAGCCCGCCCAGGATCGCGTACACCGCGCACGCGGCGATGAGCAACCCAGCCCACTCCACGGCCCCCTGGACGCGGCACAGGCCGATCAAGGACAGCTCGAAGCCGGAGGAGATCGTGCCCGTGGCGAAGGCACAGGCGAGCGCCACTCCCACGACGCCGACCGCTCCGGTCCGTCCGTCCCCGCCGGCCGGGGCGTTTCGCCCCCCGGGACGTGCGTGATTTCCCGCACCGTCTCGGGTCGATGCCGGTCGGGACGGCCGTCCGGAGCGTACGGCGAAGGCGGCCAGTGCCAGGACCAGGACGGTGCCGAGCAGGCGGCAGGCCGTTGCCGGGGATGCCTGGGTGGACAGGACGGCGCCCAGGGCGGGGCCGACGAGATAGGAGAGCTGGCTCGTGACCGTGTCCAGCGCGAACGCCGCCTGCCGGTGGTCCGGCGCCGTCCGCGCGGCCAGTGCCATCCGGGTCAGCGTGGAACCGGGCACCAGCAGCAGTCCGGACGCCAGGGCGGCGCAGAGCAGGGCAGGGTACGCGAGCCGGTCCGCCGTCGCCCAGAACGCTCCTTGCGCCGCGGCGCTGACGGTGAGGACCGGCCTCGTCGACAGCCGGTCCATGGCCCAGCCCAGGACGGGTGCCCCCGCCATCACGCCCGCCATCCAGGCACCGGTGACCAGGCCGGCGGCCCCGAGGGAACGGTGCAGACCGAGAGAGACCTGCAAGGACAGGACCAGTGGTATCGCGATGACGGGCACTTTGACGAGGAAGCCGGCCACGAGGGTGGTCGGCATGCCGGGCACTGCCAGCAGCCGCCGGTACCGGTCCCAGCCCGCCGATGCGTCCGGCGCCCGCCGCCGCGGGGCGGTTCGGGTCTCAAAGAATCGCGACATGGTTCCTGACACCCACCGGTGTGCGAGGCCGCTGCGGCGGTGCAGACGGGCCGGGCGAGCCGATGTCCAACGCACCCGGCAGGCGTTCGCGGGAACCGAGCACCAACCGGGGCGGCCCGGGCCGCGACGTGCGCAGAAGGCCCGTGCGCCCGATGGCGCCGCATCCGTCGACCACGGTGTCGAGATGGTCGCCGCGCATCAGGATCCACTGCCGGGGGCGCAGCGCATCGGGGTCGGGTGCCGTGGCCGCGCCCCGCAGCAGGTTGCGGAACCGCTCGCCGCCCGGCGCCGGGTCGAGGAGTCGCGTGACGCTGCGAGGAGTCGACAGTGCGGTGAAGACGTCCACTGGTTCTCCTCCTCGCTCAGTCGGCGAGCATGCCGGCGTAGATGCGTGGCTCCAGGGCCCGCAAGGCCATGTAGTCCGCCTCGATGCGCTCGGGATCCGGGGAGACCAGGTAGAGATTGCCGGGGCAGGTCGCCAGGTTGACCGTCCGCTCCAGGCAAGGGACCGAGTCCAAGGTGGTGTCCAGGCCGTAGAACGTGGACAGCGCCCGGATGCCGCCGAGGTCGGGCGCGCGGACGACCTTGCCCTCGACCGGGCTCAGTAGGTACACGTGGCGGGCGTACAGCCGGGGCTCGGGCCACGGCCTGCGGATCGCGTACGCGAAGCCTTCCGGGTCGAGGTAGCTGAGTGGCAGCAGCGAGTTCTGGCTACGCCCGCACACCGTGTACACGGCGCCGGGGTCGCAGGCTCCCTCGACGCGGGCGCCGGTCTCGATCAGCACGGGTCCGTCGGGCGTCAGCATGATCTCGCTGTGCGCGGTGCCGTTGTCGATCCCGAGCGATCCGAGCACGTCGTACAGGTAGCCGGCGAGCGGCGCGTACTCGGCCTCGTCGGGGTGGACGAGGTCGGAGTACGTGCACACGGCGGTGGCGCCGACCATGCGGCGATGCATCCGCCACACGTCGGTCACGTGGTGCCGCCCGCGGGAGCTGACCGAGTTGACGGTGTACTCGACGCCCCCCGTGTGCAGGATGTCCTGCTGCACCAGCAACTCGTCATTGACCTGTCCGAACAGGCTGACAGTGGCCAGGAGTTCGGCGAAGGCGGCTCGGACCTCGTCCGCCGAGGCACAGAACCGCACACCCTCGGCGGAGGTGCCGGCCAGCGGTTTGACCACGACCCGGCCGTCGGACCGGGTGCGGTACCACTCCAGGGCCTCGGCGACGTCCCCCGTGCGGCAGTGCGGGATCGCGGCGAGGCCGTCGCGGGTCAGGGCCTGGGCCATCCGGTACTTGTCCCGACGAGCCCCGGCCGTCCGCGGCGCCATCGCGGGAATGCCGGGGAAGTGCGGTGTCAACCGGTCGGCCAGTGCGACGCCGGACTCGCCTCCGGGGACCACGCAGGCCACGTCGTACGCCGACAGACCGCGCAGCAGTGCGTCGAAGCCGTCGGCTTCCTCCAGGGTCACAAGGAAGTCCTGGGGGCGGAACGACGCCCGCCAGAACTCTGAGTCGCTCTCCTGCGACAGGACGGCTACGCAGCGCAGGCCCAGCCCGTTGAAGAGCTGTGCCAGCTTGGTGCCGGCCCGCAGGGGGTCGACGAGGACGACGACGGATCGAGGTACGGCGGTCATGGCTTCAGCCTCTTGTAAGGATCGGCGGCGGGCCGTGCGGGGCCCGGATGCGTGCGGCGTGTGGTGTCAGGCGGCCGGGGCGCCGACGGCGTCGGCCAGTTCCTGCCAGAAGTCGGCGAGCAGCCCGAGGTAGCTGTTGAACCCGTGTTCCAGGGCGGCGAGGTCCTCCTCGTTGCGGCACAGGGCCGCGGAGCTGGACACGGCGTGCAGCTTGTGTTCCTTCTCGGCCGCGCCGATGTGGATGTAGAAGAACTCGCAGTGTTCGTGGAACTCTTCGAGCGCGAAGTGGTGCAGGTAGTTGCGGGAGCCCTCGTACAGGTAGACCAGCTGGGCGTACGCGTGCCACTCCTGGGCCAGCAGGGCACCGCAGCCGACCCTGACGTTCTCGTCGCCGAACAGGGTGGCACCCTGCTCCACCAGCCGCTGGGTGGCGGGCAGGACGGTGGGGTCGATGTCGTCGAAGTCGACCTCGTGGCCGCGGATGCGGGAGAGCAGGGCGGAGAAGAAGTTCTTCAGCAGGACGGTGTGCACCTTGGCCGGGTCACCGTTGCCCATCTCGTCGTTGATGTTCTCGATGGTCTCGGAGCGGGCCACCAGGTCGTCCGGCGACATGCGCAGGAAGACCAGGGCCAGCCGGTTCACGGTGGGCGAGACCTGGGCGTAGAAGTTGCGGGCTACCGTCTCGACCTTGTCCGCGGGCAGTTCGGTGGAGCGCCACAGGTCGTAGAAGGCGTTGTTGAGCGCCGGGTGGCGGTACACCGACTCGGCGAGATCGAGGACGTGCTTCTCGGCGGCGTGGGCGTCGAGCGGTGTCACGCTGGTGGTCATGGGCGTCCTTTCGTACGTACGGGGTGTTTCACCAGCGGCTGGTGTCGCCGAAGAATTCGGGGACGGGCAGCAGTCGGCTCTCTTCCCCGGCACGCTGGTACAGGTGGTGGCCGACGGCGAGATCGAGTACGCCGAGCCCGAACGGTGAGAAGACGATGGCTCGTCCGGGGTCCGGGGCGCAGCGGCCGAGCAGTACGTCGGCGAGCGTCCCGGCGATGAAGGATCGGCTGCCGGTCCTCTGTTCGGCCAGGTGGGGCGAGGTGCCCGCCTTGAGACAGTGCTCGATGTCGTCCACGACGTTCTGTGCGGTGAGCAGCACTTCGGGCGCCAGGTCGCGCAGGGACACGTTGAGGACCACCTGACCGGGGCGCAGTGTGTGGCCGGCACTGATGTAGGGGCGCAGCGCGGTGGTGGCCAGCACCACGAGGTCACAGTCGAGGGCGCTGCGCAGGTCCCCGGTGCGGCTGGTCGCGCCGTACGTCCGGGTGAGGTGTCCGGTCAGCGCCGCGGCGGAGGTGTCGTCGTGGTCGTGGACGGTGACGTCGGCGAGGGGCACACCGGCGGCCGTGAGGTACTGGCAGATCGTTCTGGCGATGACACCGGCGCCGATGACGCCCACCGAGGCCGGTCGCGTGGCACCGAGGGCGGTGGCCGCGAGGGCCGCGGAGGCCGCGGTGCGGGCGGCGCTGACGCCCGCCGCCTCCAGCAAGGCGAAGGGGTAGCCGGTGACGTAGTCGTTGAGGACGAGGACCGCCGAGGCTCGGGGCAGGCCGTCGGCGACGTTGGCGGGGAAGCTGCCGATCCACTTGATGCCGGCGACCTGTCGGGTGCCGCCCAGGTAGGCGGGGAGCGCGATGATGCGGGAGTCGGGCTTGTCCGGGAACCGCAGGAAGTGGCTGTCCGGGTTGACGGTGTCGCCCGCGTCGTGCGAGAGGTACGCCTCCCGCACCCAGCCGATGACCTCGGCCTCCCGGCCGGCGAGGAGCTCCGCCACGTCCTTTCCGGTCAGGACGGAGAATTCGTGCATGTCTGGTTCCCATCTGAGGGGCCGGCCGGCACAGCCGGGGCTACTGGGTGACGCTGTCCCGGGTGGTGGGTGCGCGGCCCGGGACCGGGGAGCACCGTGGGGCCGAACATTCGGGTCACCCAGTCGTCGTCGTACACGGTGTCGAGGTACCGCTCGCCGAGGTCCGGGGCGATCACGAGGACCCGGGCACCGTCCTCGATCAGCCCACGCAGCTCGGACACCGCGTGGAGGGCCGTACCGGTGGAGGCACCGGGCAGCAGGCCGTAGTCGCGGGCGACCCTGCGGCAGGCGCGGACCGTGTCGCTTTCGGCCACCCGGATCTTGGTGAACGTCCCGTCGTCCGCGAAGAGTTCGGGTTTGCGGCTGGTGCCGAGGCCCGGCAGGTGCCGGGGCGCACCGCGGTCGCCGAACGTGACCGATCCCGCCGCGTCTACGGCGACCAGGCGGGTCGGCAGCCGGTGTTCGCGAACGGCCTCGAGGCAGCCCATCAGCGTGCCGGTACTGCCCACGCCGACGAACAGCCAGTCCGGTACGCCGAACCCGCCGAGGATCTCCCCCATGGTGTCGCGCCGGTGGGCTCGCGCCCCGGCCGGATCCCGGTACTGGTTGAGCCAGACGGTCTCCGGGTGGGCGAGCAGGTGGCGCTCGATGAACTCGATCCGCGAGTGCAGGTAGCCGCCGTTCGCGTCCCGCCCGGTCACCACGACCACCTCGGCCCCGAGTGCCCGCATGTGCCGGATGTTCTGGGACTGGGTGTTGGGGTCGGTGACCAGGGTGAGGGGATGGCGCTGGGCGGCACACACCATGGCGAGCGCGATGCCCAGGTTCCCGGAGGTGGACTCGATCAGCGGGGCCCCGGCCCGCAGCCGGCCCTCGGCTCGGGCGGAGGTGACCATCTCCCGGGCGGTCTTGAGCTTGATCGAGCCCGCCGGATTGAGCGCCTCCAGCTTGAGGGTGGTGCTGAAGCCCGGGCAGAAGCCCGGCAGGATGAGGAAGGGTCGGGCCGGGCCCGCGTCGTACGCCCTGTCGCAGACGGCCGTGTTCACCGGGCCCGCGACAGCGCCTGGTCCAGGTCGTCGATCACGGCCTGGGTGTCGTTGCCGAAGCCGAGCGCGAGGCGGACCGTGCCGCGCGGGACGCCGATGCTCCGCAGCTCCTCGTCGGAGTACTCGAAGTAGGTGAAGAAGGTGCTCTGCTCCACCAGCGTGTGCGGGGCACCGAAGTTGGAGGCCATGAAGGGCACGTTGAGCCGGTCCACGACCTCGGCCGTCTCCGCCTCGCTCATGTCGAGTTCGAAGGTGATGACACCGCCGTAGCCGTGGAGGTACTGCTGGGCCATCTTGAAGTGCGGGTGGCTCTCCAGGCCGTTGTAGTAGACCCGGTCGACCCGCGGGTGGCTCTCCAGGTAGCGGGCCACCTCCAGCCCCATGGCGTTCACGCGCTCCATGCGCAGGCGCAGCGTGTACAGGCTGCGGCGGAGCAGGAAGGCGGTGTTGCCGTCCATGATCGGGCCGGTGGTGTCACGGTACCAGCGCAGCTTGTCGATGAGGTCCTGCCGGCCCGATGCGACGCCGGCCACGATGTCGCCGTGCCCGCTGAGGTACTTGGTCGCGCTGAACAGCACCAGGTCCACGCCCCACTGGAGGGCGTAGAAGTTAGGGGGCGGCGAGAAGGAGCTGTCCAGGGTGACGACCACCTCGGGGCCGAGCGCCTCGCGCACCCGGGCCACGTCGATGAGGTACATGTGCGGGGAGGAGGGCATCTCCAGGTGGACGAGCTTGAGCCGGCCCTTGAGGGACCGCACGTTCTCGATGAACTCCTCGGGGTCACGGATGGAGAACTCGTGCACCGTGACACCGAACTTGGGCAGGATGTGGTGGAAGACGTTGCGTACCTGGCGGTACGACTCGGACGGCAGGACGACCTCGTCGCCGGCCTCCAGCAGGGCGAGGAAGGCCGTGGTGTGCGCGGCCATGCCGGAGGCGAACACCAGGGACGCCTCGGCTCCGCTCAGCTCGGTGAGGCGGTTCTCCACCTCCACCCACGTCGGGTTGGAGTAGCGGCCGTAGCGGCCGGCCGGCGCCGACCGGTCGTGCAGGCCGGCCTTCACGTGCCCGGCGTCGTCGAAGTAGTAGGAGGCGCTCTGGTAGGTGGGCGACTCGATGCTGTTGCGGAAGACGTCGTCGGGGCGCAGCTTCGTCACTCTTTGCTCCTGGTTCCGGGTGGCGGGGAATGCGCGTCGGGCGGTGCCTGGCTGCTCAGCCCATGTCGAGTCGCAGGAGGTCGTCGATGGTCTCGCGACGGACGATCTCCCGGGACGTGCCGTCGGCGACGGCGACCACGGGCGGCCGGGGAACGTGGTTGTAGTTGTGCGCCAGGCTGCGGCAGTAGGCCCCGGTGCCCGGCACGGCGAGCAGGTCGCCCGGCCGGACGTCGGCGGGCAGCCGGTCGTCGCGTACGACGACGTCACCGGCGTCGCAGTGTTTGCCCACGACCCGCACCAGCCGGAGCGGGGCGTCCGAGGCCCGGCCGGCCAGGCGGACCGAGTAGGTGGCGTCGTAAAGGGCCGTGCGCACGTTGTCGCTCATGCCGCCGTCGACGGCCACGAACGTGCGGATGCCCTCGCGGTGCTTGACCGTGCCGACCGTGTACAGGGTGACGCCGGAGGGGCCGGCGATCGCCCGTCCCGGCTCGATGGCCAGCCGGGGTACGTCGACGCCGAGGGCTGCGCACTCCTTCGCCACCAGCGTGCGCAGGATGTCGGCCATCTCCTCCGGCTCGGTGGGCTCGTCCTCGGGCGTGTACGCGATGCCGAAGCCACCGCCGAGGTCGAGTTCCGGCAGCGGGACACCTTCGCGGACGAACTGCGCCCGAAGCTCCAGCAGCCGCTTGGCGGCGGCCTCGAACCCGGCCGTGCCGAGGATCTGGGAGCCGATGTGGCTGTGCAGTCCGCGCAGTTCCAGCACTCCGTCGTCGAGCACCCGCCGCACCGCTGCCGTGGCCTCTCCGCTCACCAGGGAGAAGCCGAACTTCTGGTCCTCGTGTGCGGTGGCGATGTGGGCGTGCGTGTCGGCGCGCACGCCGACCGTGACGCGCAGCAGGACGTCGGGGCGCACGCCGGGGAACCGGGGCAGCAGGTCGCCGAGCCGGTCGAGTTCGGCGAAGGAGTCGACGACGATGCGGCCCACGCCGTAGTCGAGCGCGGCGGCCAGTTCCTCCGTGGACTTGTTGTTCCCGTGCATAAGGATGCGGTCGGCCGGAAAACCGACCGCCTTGGCGAAGGCGAGTTCACCTTCGGTGCACACATCCAGACCGAGTCCGGCTTCTTCGACCATTCGAGCCGTGACGCGACTCAGGAAAGCCTTTCCGGCATAATATACATCGAATTCTTCGAACGCCGCCCGGAAGCGGGAGCAGCGCTTTCGGAAATCCGTCTCGTCGAACACATAGACCGGCGTTCCATGGCGCTCGGCAATTTCGGCGACGAGCATACCTCCGAGCTCAAGCGCACCCTCTTCGTTCTCCGTGGCGGTGATGGGCCATATGCCGGACGACAGAGACAGCCGGTCGGCTACAGGCTCGGTGGGAAATTTTTGGTCGGGCACAGCGATCCTCTGGTCGTGCGGCATGGTCGGAGCAGGGCTGTGGACGGGACCCGGGGGTGGAGTGGTGGCTCAGATGTCCAGGGCCAGGACGCCGGCCAGGACGAACATCACGACTCCGCACCCGATGTTGACCTTGCGGGTGAGCCCCTTGTTGTTGGTGAAGCGTTCGGCGAGGGCCCCACTGGCCAGTCCGACGCTCGCGTCGGCGGCGAACCCGATGGCCACGAAGATGAAGCCCAGGACGAGGAGTTGGACGGGCACGGGCCAGCCCGAGCCAGACGAGGTGAACTGGGGCAGGAAGGCCACGTAGAAGACGATGACCTTGGGGTTGGCCAGGTTGACGAGCATCGCGCGGTAGGCGATGCGTCCATAGTCCTGACGCGCCCGTGCTGTACTGACCGCCATATCGGACTTGTCGCGGATGATCGACACACCAAGGTAAATCAGATAGCAGAGCCCGACAACCTTGAAAGCCGACAGAAGCATCGGATAGCGGGAGACGACAAGGGAGACCCCGAACGCACAGAGCACCGCGTGCGCCAACATGCCGGCCGCGACGCCCGCCGCCGCCGAGACGCCGCCACGACGGCCCTGCGCCACCCCGAAAGACATGACGTAAAGCATGTCCGGCCCGGGAGTGAAACACACGACCGCGGCTGCGGCAAGGAAGGAAAAGAACGACGCACTTTGAACATCCATGACGGGCTGCCGCTCCACACCTTCCATTGGCGGCCTTTTCGCCGCGCACCTTCCCTGCAGACGCCTCAAGCTTGCCACCGAAGACCGGCCGCGGGGGCGCTGAGATGCATACTTATTAGGCGAGTGCAGTTTTGGACGGATGGATAAAATGGACATACAGCACGATTGGGCGCTTTCCGATCTCTCTGGGGCGGAAATAGCGCTGTATACCTTTGCCGTAGAACGCGCCGACGTAAGTCTTGACGAACTGCCGCAGGTCGATGGCGCGGGCAGTGAGGACATGACGGCCGCCTTCCGGGGCCTTGTGGAACGCCGGCTGCTCCTGCCTGTGAATGCCGAGAGAAGGCGCTACGCGGCGGCCGCTCCCGATGCCGCGGTAGAGTCCCTCATACGCCCCGTCGTCGAACAGGCACGCCGGGCCCAGGACGCTGCGGACCGAATGCGCCAGGAGCTCGTGCCCGTCTATGAAAGCGCCCTGGAACGGCGGCTGCGCCAGCCCATCTTCGAGGAACTGCCCGATGTCGCCAGCGTGCGCCGCGCGTTGGACCGGTTCGCCGCCGAGGCGCAGCACGAGGTGCTCACCTCGCAGCCGGGAGGCGGGCGCAGGGAGGAGGTGCTGCGCGAGGCCATGGACCGCACCGAAGGGCTGCTCCAGCGAGGAGTCCGGATGCGCACGCTCTACCAGCACACCGCGCAGTACCACCCCAACACCACCGCCTACGTCGAGATCGTGAGCGACCTCGGGGCGGAGGTGCGCACGCTGGGCGAGGGTTTCATGCGGATGATCGCATTCGACGGCGAGGTCGTCGTCATCGAGCAGAAGGGCAATCCCGAAGCGGCGCTGGTGGTACGGGCGCCGAGCGTGGTCTCCTTCGCCGTGGCCGCCTTCGAACTGATGTGGCGCCAGGCGGACCCTTTCCCGGTCAATCTGAGCCGGGCGCAGGCCATCCAGGTCTCCGACAAGACGAAGGAGGACATCGTCCGGCTGCTGGTCCAAGGAGAGTCGGACAAAGTCATCGCCCGGCGCATGGGGATGACCGTCCGGACATGCCAGCGCCACATCGCGAAGATCATGGAGCGAATCGGCGCCAAGAGCCGGGTACACGCCGGCTACCTGCTGCGCGAGTACCAGGGAAATCTGCGTTTCTCGGACGGCCCCGGCCACTCGGCGAACGACTGACGCGGCCGGATGCCGGGCGCCATGGCCGCTCCGCGCGGCATCCCGCCAGCCGCTCCCCGTTCGACCCGGAGCGAAGCGGAAGTGCGTGAGGTACAGCCCGCCCGAAGCCCTGGACCTCGTCGAGGTCCAGGGCCGCGCGTCTGTCGGGCGCCGTCCAGGACTGAACGGGGGCGGCGCGCAACCGGAGACGGGACCGTCCGGCCGCGCGCCGTACCGCTCCGACCGGCAGGACCGGGAGCCGACCCGGCCGACACCGAGGCGAGCCGCGCCGAACGCGGGTGATCAGGCCGGAGGACGGCTCGCGTACGCGCGCGGCCTCCTTGATATCGGCGCCGGTACGGCGCTTGCATGGAGTCGCGTCGTCCGCGGGCCGGGGCCCTGGTTCGGACCCCGCACACACCTCCGCGCCGACGAAGCCGCGGTACGGGAACTCGTGGTCTCGGCCGCGCCTTGCTCGTCCCGATGACCACGAGGCGCCGGACTCCGGATGCGGCCAGCGTGTCCAGCGGGGACGCAAGGCCGCTTGCGCAACGCCCTCTTCGGCCTGGTGACGCCCGGCGGGCTGCCCATCCCGGATGGCCGTGCAGTCGCCCCGGAACGGGGAGCGCCGTTACCGCTCAATACGGCCGGCGGTCCTGCTTGCCGCGGAACGCGCACGCGAGTGGTGCCGTGCCGAGCCCCTCGGCACCCTCACTGAACGCGTTCTGCGAGGACCGTGCCATTCACCGCCTCCGGCACCGGTCGGCCGGCAAACACCGTACGGACCGACTGCGCGACCGATATTCCGGCCTTTTCCTGCGCCTCCGCCGTGAAGGCACCGAGGTGCGGGGTGACCACGACGGAGTCGAAATCGAAGAGCGGGGACTCGGTGATGGGTTCGAACTGGAAAACATCCAGTCCGGCACCGGCCACCCGGCCCTCCTTCAAGGCCAGGGCCAGCGCGGTCTCGTCCAGGATGCCGCCGCGCGCCGCGTTGATGATGCGGACGCCCGGCTTCACCTTGCGCAGGGCCTCCTCCCCGATGAGGCCGACGGTGTCCGGGGTACGGGGCAGGTGGATGGTGATGAAGTCCGAGCGGTGCAGCAACTCGTCGAGGTCCATCCGCTCAGCGCCGAGCTGTTCGGCGCGGTCGTCCGTCACATAGGGGTCGTAGGCCACGATCGTCATCCCGAACGCCCGCAGCCGCTCCGCGACCAGGGAACCGATACGGCCCAGACCCACCACGCCGACCGTCTTGCCGCTGAGTTCCACACCGCCGTAGCGCGAGCGCGCCCACTGGCCGCCCTTGAGGGCGCCGTTCGCGGAGGCGATGTTGCGTGCTGTCGCCAGCAGCAGACCTATGGTCAGCTCGGCCGCGCTGACGACGTTGGAGGTGGGGGCGTTCACCACCAGCACGCCGGCCCGGGTGGCCGCAGCGACGTCCACATTGTCCAGACCGACTCCCGCGCGGGCGACAACACGCAGCTTTCCGGCGGCCTCGAGGACCTCGATGTCCACCTGGGTCGCGGAGCGGATGAGCAGCGCGTCGGCGTCGGCCACGGCGGCAAGCAGCTCGCGGCGGTGAGCGCCGTCGCAGTACCGGATCTCGAAATCAGGTCCCAGAGCGTCAATGGTCGCCGGGCTGAGTTTTTCCGCGATGAGAACAACCGGCAGGCTGGAGTCAGACATTGTCAAAATTACCTTTCGTTTCTGCGAGGCGCGATGCATGCCCTGACCCTGGCAGGTGGTCAGCCCCAGCCGAGATCTGTACGAACGCCGAACTCTGCGGCAGAGCCAGAAAAAACAAGACAGGCAGTAAGGCGCTTCACTTCTTCCCCTTTTTTCAATGCGCGACCAGCGGGTTCCGCAGCCGCACGAGCAGTTACCTTGCCATCACGGCAGGCCGAGTAACAGAAACGGCACTCGTCGTAAACCGTAGGCAACACCCGGAGACAGGTGCGCAAATCGGGATATACCTTCCACGCGAATCACCGGCTCGGGTGCCCGACAGGACAAACTTAATGCGATTTATTCAACGGCGGACAAATCTTTTACCGACGTCGCGGGCCACCACACTTCTTCCGCATACGATGCCCGCCCGCCCCGATACCCTCCTCACCCGCCCGGGCCGACGGGAGGCAGGGCGGGCACGGAAGCGGAGGTGGTGCGAGGCGGCAGGGGCGGAACCGCCCCCGGTGGCCGCAGCGGCGGTGCTCGCGAGGGCGCCCCCGAGGCCCGCCGTCAGCGCGAGCGCTGTGAGGGCCGCCGTGAGTCTGGTGGGGTGCACGTCTGCTCCACTTCCATGACGGGGAGTCAATGGGGACGCGCCCGAGTATGAGCGTGGGCATGGCAAAAAGGGGACCTCCCATCAGACATAAGGCCGGTGTTATGACCAGCCGATCCGAACCGCTCCAGGCCGTCCGTCGCCCTGCAGGTTTGCTTCGGGACGAAGTAGAGCCGCCGATCCGGCCTGTCTGGGAGCCAGTGGAACTTCAGTGAGTTTGCAGGCTATTTGGCGTGATGTGCGGAACATACAGCTTTCGGAGTTCGGTGCGGCTTGAGCTGTTCGGCCTCACGCTGTGCTTGTGCGATCACGGTCCAGGCCAGGGAGGCCGCTGGTGCACAGGTCACGTGAGTGGCTGTTCGAGAGGGTCCGACAGGCTCAGCGCGAGCAGGGCCTGTCGGGGCGCGAGCTCGCCGCGTGGTTCAAGGCGTCGCGGAACATGGTGAAGAAGACGTTGGAGTCGCCAATACCGCCGAAACGCACATCGCCACCGCCGCGCAGGAGCGTGCTGGAGCCGGTGAAGGGCTTCATCGACGCGATGCTGCGTGAGGACTTGGACGCTCCGACAAAGCAGAAGCACAAGCCGCAGATCATCGGGCGACTGGCCGCGGAGCACGACTCCGAGCTGGCCAGGCGCCGACCACGGTCTGGGAGTACGTGTCCAAGCGGCGTCCGCAGATCCGGGCGGAGGACCATGAGGGCCGTCGGCACCCGGACGGTTGGTGCCGCAGGCGAAGAGGCCTGGCGAGGAGGCGGAGGTCGATTTCGCGGACTTCTGGCTTGACTTGGCCGGCAGTGGCGCAAGTGCGTGCTGTTCACGCCGGCTGTCCTACTCGGGCAAGGCGGTGCACCGGGTCTGAGCGACCGCTTCGCAGGAGGCGTTCCTGGAAAAGCACGTAGAGGCGTTCAGGACGCTGGGAGGGGTACCGTCGGCGCATATCCGGCACGACGATCTGAAGCCGGCGGTCAAGCAGGTGCTGTTCGGCCGCTTCAGACTGGAGGTACCAGTTCTCCGCGTTCTACTGCGCACCGGGCGAGGGCGGCGCACATGAGAGGCGAGGTGGAGCATAAGGGTGGCCGGTTCCGCCGTAAGCACCTGGTCCCGCCGCTGGCGGTGGAGTCGCTGGCGGAGCTGAACGATCGGCCGGCCGCGATCGGTGTCGCCGAAGACGCCCGGCACATCCATGGTCGGCCGCCTTCGATCGGGTTCGACTTCGAGGCCGAGCGCGAGCGGCTGCGGCCACTGTCGGCGGACGGCTACGACTGCGAGATCGGCCTGAACCCAGTCGTCGCGCGCAACTCCCGTCACGGTGCGGCAGTGCTACCTCTCGTTGCCGGCGAAGGCTATCGGTGCCGAAGTGCGGGTCAAGCTGCGGGCGAACGAGTTGTGGGTGGTCAACGGCCGCAAGGTCGTCGCCCGGCATCCCCGGCTGACCAGGCGTTACACCTACCACGGCCTGCTGGACCACTGCCTGGAGATCCTGCTGGTCAAGCCGGGCGCGTTCGCCGGGGCCTCGGCTCTCACGCAAGCCCGCGCGGAAGGCGGCTTCACCAAGGTCCACGAGGCGTTCTTGGCGGCGGCGAAGAAGAAGGCCGGGGACCGCAAGGGCACCCACATGCCGGTCGAGGTGCTGCTCGGCGGCACCAGGACGCCACCACTCTCATCGGCCCGCTCCTCGGCCTTCCGCCCCCCCCTGTCGTACGTCGATCCCCGTCTCCGCAGATCACCACCAGCCACCCCAACGGCTACCTGTGGCACGTGACCACGTCGACGCCTGGCTGGGCGACGCCCCCGCCGTCTGGATCGACGACGACTTCACCGGCCTCGACCATGAACGGGCGGTGGATCACACCGTGAAGGAAGCGGCGACCCTCATCGTTCGGCCCGACCCACGCCTCGGTCTACAGCCCGGGCATCTGACCGAGGTCACGACGTGGGCTTCGCGGTTATCCACTGCCCGCGCCGCCCGGGGCTGATGCCCTCGCCGACACGGGCGCACGTCCGTCACCTGCCAGCGGCCTGCAGAGCCGTGCACCCGCCGCCATGACGTCACATCCTTCAGCGGATTCCGCCACTTGACACCGTCGTCGGCGGTGTAGCGGCCGGTATCGATCACCTGCCGGTGGCAGAAGCCCTCGGTCGGCCGGCCCCTGAAGCCGTGCCGACACTGACAGAGCCGCCCGGGCGACCTGCCACTCCGCCCTGGACCCGAGGCGGGGCGACGGAACCCCGTTCGGGTGAACAAGCCTGCCGACGGCAGGCGGATGGCCTCCGAGCCTCGGGCGTGATGCCGTTTCGGGGTTACGGGGTGCCGGCTTGCTCGGTCGCGCGGGTCCAGGTGTTCATGATGATGAAGGTCCTGGTGCCCTCCACCTTGCCGGTCCGGCGTACGGCGTTGATCACCTGCTGAAGATGGGTCACGTCCCGGACCCGGAGCTTGAGCAGGGCGTCGGACGTGCCGGCGATGCTGTGGCTCTCCTCGATCTCCGGGATGCTCTCGGAGATGCCCTGGATCTCGTCGCTGTCGGTCGCTCCGAGCAGGCGGATCTCGATGAACGCCTGAAGCATGCCCGCCCGGCTGTCCTCGACGACCGCGGTGTAGCCGCGGATCACACCCGCCCTCTCCATGCGCTCTATGCGGCGGGCGCACGGAGCAGCCGAGAGTCCCACAGCACGTGCGATCTCCGACACGGGCGCTCGCCCGTCCTTGCGGAGGATGTTCAGTATGTGACGGTCGATCATGTCCACGGCCAACTCCCCGAAACATGCGCGCCACGCATAAGTCGCGCGCTGAAAGCTCCACTGCTCATTACAAACCGAGTGAATCACGCTCGACATGTGCGTGATGATGCCCGGCCTGTCGCCCGGGGACCGCAGTCCTGTCATCGTCATGGTGTCCGGGTGATCCCCGGCAGGAGGCTTGCACCGGCCAACCCCTACGGCGCGGACTCTGACCAGGTGACAGGTGCGCGGGTATCCCCGGCACCCCGCGGCCGGCCCCACATCCTGGGGCCGGCCGGGTACCGATTCAGGTCCACCGGCAGCGATCATCGCGCAGGCCAGCCGTGTTCACGCAGGTGTGGCCAACGGAGGCGTTGCCGATCGGCAGGATCTCACCGGCCACGGCCGTGCCCGAGCCGACACTCGCCCCTGCCGCCACCGGCAGTGTTCCGGCTGCGGCGCGACGCGGTGAACGTGCGAAATCCCGACGAAGTCAGGCACTGAGCCTCTTTCATCCTGCGTAGCCGCAGATGATCAGGAGGGTGTGGACGGCCCGGACCATGTTGCCGATGCGGCGGGTGAGACATCTGGCTCGCCGCAGCAGGCGCCGGGACTTCAACTGAGCGAGGGAGTGTTCGCCCGACTTGCGCGGGCTGTTCGAGGTGCTCGGCTTCAGCGTGCCGTCCGACGGCAGCGGGCTGTCCGCCGAGACGTTCTCGCAGCTCGGCCTGCATGAGGCCAGCGCAACTGTACGAGGCTCGTGCGTCGGCTCTCTTCGTCCCTGCCTGAACATCCCCTGCCGCCCGCACCCGCCCGCGCGGTGGCGGCGGCCTCCCGGCAGAGCGGCGACCCCGGCGGGGAGTGCTCCGCAGTCGCCGGGGCGACGCTCTCAAGGACCGGACGCACGAGGGGATGAAGGCCGGGCAACCCCCGGCGGGCTCAGATCCAGCCGCGCTCCCGCGCCCGGACCCCCGCCTGGAACCGCGTACCGGCGTCCAGTGTGCGCATCAGAGCCGCCACCCGCCGCGTCGCCGTGCGGACGCTGACCCCCAACTGCCGGGCGATCGCCTCGTCCTTGAAGCCGGCGTGCAGCAGACGCACGAGCACCAGCTCCTCCTCGGTAGGCCCCTCCTCCACCTCGTCCACCTGATGGGCGAGCAGCGGTTCGGCGCGTTCCCAGTACGCCTCGAACAGCTCCATCAGCCCGTCCAGCAGGCCCGACGGATGCACGAGCACGATGGATTCCTTGCTGCCACCGGTCAGCGGCACCATCGCCACCCTGCGGTCCACGATCCGCGCCTTGAAGGGGAGATGGCGCAGCAGCCGAGACTTCTCGCCGAGCGCGGCGAGCCGCAGAACGGTCTCCATCCGGCCGGGCGGATCGATCGACTCCAGGCAGTACACGCCCCGGATGTCCACGCCGCGCTCCACCCACTCGCGGGTGGTCGCCTTCTCCTGCTCGTGGAAGTGCGGCTGACCGACCGCGTCCAGGTACGGCGGCTTGTCCAGCGTCCATAAATGGGTGGTGACGGACCGGTTCACCTCCTCGATCCGCCGGGCGATCACCTTCGGGTCCGAGAGCACCTCCACCAGGGCTTCCGGGTCCGACCTCAACTGATTGGCCCAGTAAAGGCGGTGCAGGCCCGACAGCTCCGCCTCCACCTCGCCGTACATCGTCTCCGCCTCGGACCGACGCCGGTGCAGCAGAGCCGAGAGCGCCGACCGGGGGCTCACCGCTTCCCAGCGGCCCCGGCCCACCCGCCGCACGAGGCCGAGACCGGCCAGCCGCTTCAACGCCTGCCTGGTACGCGCCACCCCGGCGCCCGCGCTCTCCGCGAGATCGCCCACCGTGCACTGCTGTCCCGACAACACCGCCCGGTACACGTTCTCGTCGAACGCGCTCACCCCCACGGCTTCCAGCACAACCGGCCCTCCTTGCCATGCGAGAGGACAGCGCCGGAGGCCCATGCCCCGCTGCGGGCCGACCGGTCTTCCCATGCGTGGCGCGTTTGGTCACCACGCCAAAGACGCCATCACGTTATCTGGACAGTCGGTATTTGCACAGCGTTCACTCATCCCGGACCGCCCGTCAGTCGGCCCTGGTGCCAGACGGACAGAGATTCCCGCCCCCAGCGCACGCCGCAGGCGAGCACCGCGCTTGCCTCTCCGGCGTGCGTGGAAATCCATGAGGAGAGTCCGTGTCACTTCTGCCGCGAAGAATGCCGCGCAACCGGCGAGCCGCCCTCGCCGCCTCGCTCACCACCGCCCTTGCCGCACTCAGCCTTCCCCTCGCCACGACCGCCACCGCCGTCCCCGCCGCCGCGATCACCGAATCCGCCACCGGCACCTACCTGGTCACCCTCGCCGACGAGCCTCTGGTCACCTACGACGGCGGGGTCGGCGGCCTTGCCGCCACGAAGCCCGCCGAGGGCGGCAAGCTCGATGTCACATCGGCCGCCGCCAGGCGGTACCGCACCCACCTGACGGACCAGCAGACCCGCGTCGCCCAGAAGGTCGGCGCCACCGTCCGGCAGCACTACGCGGTCACCACCAACACCTTCAGCGCCCGGCTCGATGCCCGCCAACTGGTGCGCCTCGCCCACACCGGGAGCGTCGTGAACATCGCCCCCGACCGTTTCCACCAGGCCACCGACGACCGGAGCTCCACCGACTTCCTCGGACTCTCCGGCCCCAAGGGACTGTGGAAGGCCCTCGGCGGGACCGCCGAAGCCGGTAAGGGCATCGTCATCGGCGACATCGACACGGGCATCTGGCCCGAGAATTCCTCCTTCGACGCCCCGGCCCTGAGTTCCCGCAAGCCCGGCACGAAGGACCGCTACCGCCCCTACCGCGTGGGCACGACCACCGTGATGCACAAGACGGACGGCGGCACCTTCAAGGGCACCTGCCAGACCGGCGACAGCTTCACCGCCGCGGCCTGCAACGAGAAGGTCATCAGCGCCCGTTACTTCGGCGACGCCTGGTTCGACGCCGTTCCGGAGTCCAACCGCGCCGGATACGTCTCCCCGCGCGACAGCCAGGGCCACGGCACCCACACGGCGGCCACCGCGGCCGGCAACGCCAACGTCCGCGCCAAGGTCGGCGGTGAGGATCTCGGCACCGTCTCCGGCGTGGCCCCCGCAGCCGCCATCGCCGTCTACAAGGCCCTCTGGCAGAGCAAGGACGGCGAGTCGGACGGTGGTCTGACCAGCGACCTCGTCGCCGCCATCGACCAAGCCGTCGCCGACGGCGTGGACGTCATCAACTACTCGCTCGGTGGCACGTTCGAGAGCGCGTACAACAACCCGGCGCAGGTCGCGCTCCGCAACGCCGCCGCGGCCGGAGTCTTCGTCGCCACCGCCGCGGGCAACTCCGGCCCGAAGGCGTCCAGCCTCGACAACACCGCGCCCTGGACTACCACGGTCGCCGCCGGCACCATCGCGTCGCACACCGGCACCGTGACCCTGGGCAACGGCGCGAGCTACACCGGCATCAGCACCACCGTGCGCCGGCAGGTCGGCCCCGCCCCGCTCGTCCTGGGCTCCGCGGTCCGGGACCCCGATACCGTGGACGTCTACGCGGACTACTGCATGCCGGGCTCCCTCGACCCCGCCCGCACGGCCGGGAAGATCGTCGTCTGCGAACGGGGCTACAACTCCCGCCTCGACAAGTCCGCCGAGGTCCGGCGGGCCGGCGGCATCGGTGTCGTCCTGGTGAACCCCGGCGACGAGAGCACGGACGGCGATCTGCACAGCCTGCCGGTCGTCCACCTCAACACCCCCGACGCGACCGCTGTTCGCACCTACGCCGCCACGGACGGAGCCACCGCCACCCTCATCCAGGGAGGCACCTCGGACGTCTACCCGCAGGTGGCCGGCTTCTCCTCGCGCGGCCCCTCGCTCGTCGGCAACGGCGACCTGCTCAAGCCCGACATCACCGCGCCCGGCGTCACGATCCTCGCGGCCGTGTCCCCGGACGGCAACCACGGCCACGACTTCGACTACTACTCCGGCACCTCCATGGCCACCCCGCACATCGCCGGCCTGGCGGCGCTCTACCTCTCGGCGCACCCCACCTGGTCCCCGATGAGCATCAAGTCGGCCATGATGACCACCGCCACGCCGACGAAGACCGCGGACGGCGAGAACAGCGACGACGCCTTCGCGCAGGGCGCCGGCGAGGTGGACGCACGGGCCATGCTGCGGCCCGGACTCGTCTACGACTCGGGTGAGCGGGACTGGCTCGCGTACCTCGAAGGCTCCGGCGTGGACACCGGGACCGGCGTCGAGGCCATCGACCCGAGCGACCTCAACTACCCGTCCATAGCCATCGGCGACCTCTTCGGCAAGCAGACCGTCACCCGCACCGTCACCGCGACCGCGGCCGGCACCTACCGCGCCCGGGTGGACCTTCCCGGCATCAAGGCCACCGTGAGCCCGTCCGTACTGCACTTCAGCCACCCCGGTCAGAAGCTCACCTTCACCGTCACCCTGGACGTGACCACCGCGCCCGCAGGACGCGCCGACACCGGATCCCTCACCTGGACCTCCGGCCGCACCACCGTCCGCAGCCCGATCGTCGTCACCCCCCAGATCGTCCGCGCCCCCGCCGAGATCAAGGGCTCCGGCTCCAGCGGCTCGACCGGATTCTCGGTCACCCCGGCCACCAGCACCCTGACGGCCACCGCCTACGGACCGGTCTCCTCGCCCGCCACCGAGGGCACCCTGACCCGGATGCAGGAGATCGCCTACGATGCCGAGATCCCCTCCGGCACCAGGGCGTCGCAGATCACGGTCCGCTTCGACGCGGCGGAGGACACGATCACGGGCCTCCTCTGGGGCAACAAGGTCGGCGGGGTCCTCCAGGACGTCCAAGTCGCCATCCCCGACAGTGACGGAACGGTCACCGTCACCGTGCCGCATCCCACGGCCGACTCGATCTTCGTGTCCCTGGTCGCCATGGGGACCAGCGACGATACCGTCACTCCGTACACCTATCAGGTGAACCACATCACCGCGGACAGTCCCGTCACCGGCAAGGTCACGGTCACGCCCGGCCGGGCCCGCGTCACCCCCGGTGTGCCGACCGACCTGACCGCCGCCTGGTCCGGCGTCCCGGCGGACGCCCGGTCCGGCGCCTGGATCGAGTATGGCAACGGGGCGGGCTCCTTCCTGACCCTCAACTGAATCCCGGCACCCACCGGCGGGGGCGGCACGCACACGCGTGCCGCCCCCGCACGCGTGCCTCGCAGGCGCCGGCTACTCGAGCCGCGAGGTGTCGCCCGCTCCTCTGCGGACGGTCTCCAGCTCGCCGTTGGAGAAGTCGATGACGATGTCCACCTTGTTCGCACGCCTGACCTGGAGGAGTTGCCCGGCCACGAGGTGCCGCTCTCCGGACGGCGGGCCCGCCTGCTGTACCGGGCGGCAGGACGCGCGTACCTCGGCAGCATCCCCGACAACACCTTCTACCGCACCTGGTGGCTCGTCGCAGCAGCGGCCAGATGCCCTCGACGGGGTTGAGGTCCGGTGCATACGGGGGCAGGCGGTAGACGGTCAGCCAGTCCGTGTTCTCGGTGGACTTCTCACGCTGCTGTCAGCGAGGTGTCCGTTGCGATGCGCCGGGTCGGTGTCTTCGAGACCTGACGGCGGGGGGGGGGGGGGGGGGGGGGGGGGGGGGGGGGGGGGGGGGGGGGGGGGGGGGGGGGGGGGGGGGGGGGGGGGAGGGGGGGGGGGGGGAGAGGGGGGAGGGGGGGGGGGGCGGGGA